>WTJY01000183.1 GCA_011524645.1 Anaerolineales bacterium
GACGCGAATTAAAAATAATTGAGCGATCAGCCCGAGATATTTTTAATTCAATAAAAACCGGCCGTTTATCTCGCAAACGGCCGTAATCCCCGCCTTTTCACCTACCCTGTAAACCAACACACCCACATTTTACAAACACCTTACACCTCCCTAGCATTTTCATAGCAATCCCGCTGTATTCTTACATCATCAAACGCAAACAAACAGCGAGACAACAAACAATCCTAATTTTTCTCCTTAAACAACATTCAAAACAACAACACAACGGACAAAAACATGACAAAAACGGGTAACCAACGGTGCGAACCCATCAACACAGTACCCCTTATCAACACAACAACGCAGGAATAATCTAGCGAACAAATAAAACGAAACAACATCATAACCCACAGACCGACCTCTTTCCCAACGGACACCGGCCGTCGTCAAAACTAGTAAAACAGACACGTGTCACGGTAGACAAGGCATAAAGACAACAGGCTCCATCAACCCCCTTCGGTCCTCTTATCAATTTATCAAATCTAGGAACAATCTAGCGAACCAACAAAAGAAAGAAACACAGCAGACGCCCCTCATCCCTTCCCAACGCATACCGGCCGTCGCCAAAACTAGCAAAACAGGCACGTGTCACGGTAGACAAGGCATAAGGCGAAATATCAACCCAAACCAACAACCGAATAGCATGACTTCTTCTTCCCAACGCATACCGGCCGTCGCCAAAACTAGTAAAACAGGCACGTGTCACGGTAGACAAGGCATAAGAATGAAGCCCCTCTAAAAGCCCTCTGGTTCCACTCAATAACCAAAGGGCTTTTTTATGTCAAAGCCATTAAGTTCAAAAGTTACATAACAACAACTTCATTTCTAATAAAGCTCAATCAGCCAAACCCACTCACGACCTCAAATAAGAGGCCCCATTCACATCAATAATACAGCCGGTCATAAATTCCGTTCCGGCCGAGGCACAAAACAAAACCGCTCGCGCCACCTCTTCCGGCCGCGCCACCCGGCCGAGCGGGCTTTGTTGCCGAATCCCTTCACCGGCCGGTCCGGCCAGCACACCGGCCGCCATATCAGTTTCCACAAACCCCGGTGCTACCGTGTGTACAAACACATTGTGCGGCGCCAGCGATTGGGCCAGCGACTGTCCCATCCCATTCAACCCCGCTTTGCTCGCCCCATACGCTGGCGCATCCGGTTCCCCACGAAACGCCCCGCGTGACGATACATTCACGATCCGACCGCCCCCCTGCTTAATCATCTCCTGCCCGACCAGATAGCACAGGTCCGCCACACCGATCAAGTTGGTCCGCAACACCACATCCCACGACTCACGCCATGTCGCAAAATCGGTCGTCGCCAGCGGATGGTGAAAAAACACCCCCGCATTATTGACCAAAATATCGATCCGCCCCATTTGGGCCATTACCTCGGCCGTCAGCCGTTCCAAATCGGCCGTCACCCCGATATCGGCCGCCACAATCATATGCCCCTCCCCAGCCAGCACCCCCAACGTCTCTTCAGCGGCCACCCGATTGCTCCGATAATGGACCACCACTCTCGCCCCAGCCTCCGCAAACATCTGTGCAATCACCCGGCCGATCCCCCGTGATCCCCCCGTTACCAATGCCACCTGATTTTCAAATTGAAATTTCATCATCACTTTCTCCATGTTATATTTTTGCCACACTCCCCAAACATTCTAAGTAGTCGGCAGAAATAGTTTTTACATGGCACAACGAACCCTGAGCCCGTCGAAGGGTGGTTTCGACAAGCTCAACCACCCTTCTTTGTCTAATCAATTCTTGCCGACTACTTAAAACGGCTTCATTTTACAACACATGCCCCAAAAACGATCCCCCTCAAACTGAAACCCCATCCCCCCTTCCTCCGTACTATTTTCCAAAGAGACCAAACCCCAAAAAGCATAAACAACCACCCAATCTCTATCTCTGTCTCTATCTCTGTCTCTGTCTCTGTCTCTATCTCCATCCCCCCTATTGTCTAGTTGACGGGTCAGGTTACAATAAAGTCAAGAAAAGCCCAATAGAAAACATTAGCCTTTAGAACACAAGGATAAACAGATGAATAATCTTTCCCGAACAAATTTAATCTTTATCGGTATTGTCGGTTTTGCCGTCGTATTTGTGGCCTGCGCCCTTATTTCCAATGTCATTTTGGACAGCTTTGGTCAAGCAGACGACACCGATCCAACCACCGTCACCGATAGCGATTCCGGCTCCGATTCCGGGTCGATCTTTGGCGGCTCGGCCGGAAACTCCTCCGGTGGTGATGTTCTCGTCACCCTCGCTTCATCCAATACCAAGCAGAATTGGTTAAATCAAGTCGCTGAAGACTTTAACGCCAGTGGCGCAACAACGGCCGACGGCAGTAGCATTCGCGTCGAAGTCAGCCATGTTACCTCCGGTGGCTCGATGAACGCCATTTTAGATGGCTCATCACAACCGGTCGCCTGGAGCCCCGGCGATGGCTCTTGGGTCAACCAAGCCAATGAAACATGGGAGCGGCAAAACAACGTGCCGATCGCCAGCAACAGCTGTGAAGCGACCATTTATGCCCCGCTCGGCTTCGCCATGTGGCGGCCGATGGCGGAAGCATTGGGTTGGCCCAACCAGCCGATCGGCTGGGACACCATTGTCGAACTGGCGGCCGATCCCAACGGCTGGGCCACCTACGGCCATCCAGAATGGGGTCAGTTCACCTTCGGCCATACCCATCCCGCCTACGCAAACTCCGGCCTGCTCTCTATGACCGGCTTTGTGTATGGGATCGCCGGTGAAACCAGCAACCTCACGGCCGCCGATGTCTACGCCCCCGAAGTCGAAGCAGCGATGGCCAACCTTGAACAAAACACAGCCAAATACGGCCGTCAAGCCCCCGCCCTGCTCGAACTCATGGCTAGTGAAGGGGCCAGATACCTCCACGCCGCCGCCGTCCCCGAAGCGGAAGTGATCCGCTTTAACATCGAGCGCAGTTCTGAACTCGATTTCCCACTCGCCTTTATCTTCCCTGCAGGCGGTACCATTTGGGCCGATCATCCATACTGCATTTTAGACAACGCCGACTGGGTAGATGAGCAAGAAGCGGAAGGAGCCGAAATCTTCTTCGACTATTTGACCTCGGCCGAACAGCAAGAAGCGGCGATTAGCAACTATCTCCGCCCGCTTGATGAATCGATCCCGCTGAGCGATCCGATGAGCTTAAACTTCGGCACAGATCCCAGCGTCAATCCGTCTACTGTGCCACCATTGCCCAGCCCAGACGCCGACATTAGCGCGGCCGTCATCGACCTCTTCCAAACCACCAAGCGGAAAGCGACCATTCTCATGGTCATAGACGTATCTGGCAGTATGCAAGGGGAACGGATCAGCACCGCACGAACCGCCACGGCCGAATTCCTCGAACGGCTCGACCCCAATGACGAAGTCGGCGTGCTCGTCTTTAGTGATGATGTCACCAGCCTGTCCGACATTCAGCGGGCGGGGGATGTGCGGGAAACCCTTTCACCGCGCGTACGCGGCCTAATCGCCGATGGCAACACCAATCTCTATAGCGCGGTCTGTGAAGCGTCCGAGATTATGATCGCGAAACAGGAAGAAGATGTCGCGGCCGGTGAAGCCCGCCTCTACGGGATCGTGCTTCTCTCTGACGGCGAAGACACCGTTGGCGAAATCAGCGAAAACCGCATGTTCGCCCAATGTTTGCCCGAATCGGCCGAAGCGGACGGGATCAAACTATTCCCCATCGCCTTCGGTGGCGACGCGGACCAACAGGTCTTAGAGCGGATGGCCCAAGTCACCGCCGGCCGTTTCTTTAATGCCGACCCACAATCGATCGGCAACACCTATCTTTCAATCTCGGCCGAACAGTAAAACATCCCCTAAAAAAGTGCTGATACTGCCGAATTTGGTGGGATAAGCATAAATCGTTCAAAAATAGTCGATTTACAGGGCTGTCATCCCCGCGTAGGCGGGGATCCACCGCTCAAACAGAATTGGATTCCCACCTTCGTGGGAATGACAACCATTAATTGATCAACTCCCACCAAATCCGACAGGAGTAGAAAAAGTGGTCTAGCTTTCAAGCTAGACCACCTCAATCTCCCTAACGAATAACGGCTAAATAATTATCATATGTATTGTCTAATGGCGTGTTCGGCCATAGGCCGAGCACGCCATTATTAAATTAGGTTTTTTCGGTGGCAATGCCACCGAAAAAACCTAACAAACAACTTTACGAGCCGCCGTAGGCGGTGACCAGTCAGAGGCGACAGGTTTAACGCCTAAAGTCGATTTAGACTCAATTCCGGCCGTTTCCACCAATACCACACCCCCAACAACGCCGTCATAATCAGCAACGCCCATTCATGCGGTTCCGGCACACCGGTCACATTAAATTCCTGCGTTTCCCCGACCTCTTCATACTCACGGTCAAAGCGGTCTTCGTCTTGCTCCAATTCGTCGAGCAAACGCTCTTGCGCCGCCGTGACCAATACGATCATCGATGAGTAAGCGGTCACAATGCTATTTTCGACCGCCAGCGCATGGAGTTCATCCAACGCTTCTAATTGATCAAGGTTTTGTCGCTGGCGCACCATTTCACTCAAAATCAAAGCACGGGTCGCAAATGGAGCAAAACTTGGATCGGTAACCGGCCGTGTTGTCCGGTTCTGCTCAACCCGCCACAGCAAGCCATCGATCAATTGCACCGATCCATCGGCCGCTTGATTCGCCATACGAAGCAGCGCTTCATCAACCGTACCGGTCGCCCCACCGCCGCTACTTTGAATCGCTTGCAATGTATCGTCGTCATACCCGATCGGCATTTCCCCACCCAAGTGAACAAACCACAGCGGCGTATCGCTCACCGGAATCTCTTCCGTTGCAGGCCCCAATTCATAGCCAGAACCGTCAGTAACAACCAAAATCGCATCATATTGCCGATCCTCGCGCAGTTCATAAAACTGCCCCAGCAGGGTCGCCGGATGTTGTCCACCAAAGTAGATAAGCTCATCTGTATTCAGCCCATTCAGCGGCACCATCAGCGGATCTTCAGGGCTAACATCGGAAGCGGTCAGATAAACATCGGCCGCGAAGCCTTCCAATGCCGCCAACGCCGCATCAACTTCGCCACTCAGCCGGTTCATGCTATAAGAACGATCCAGCACCACCGCCAAGCGGGTATCGGCCGCTAAACTTTCTAATTGGGCCGGTTGTTCAATCGTGACCCGCGCTCCGTTACCTAAATCAACCGTTCTCGTTTGAAATGGGGTCACACCGGCCGCTTCAACCGACTCGGGCAACCATGTTTCATCATCTAAACGAACCCGTTCCCCATTGATAAAACGGTCACTGCGACGATCCCAGTAAATATTAAACTGTTCCGCCAAGCGGGGCATCGGCCACTGATCTCCATCCGCCAAAACATTAAACGTCAACCACATATGAAGAGATGGTGCCTCTTTTAGTTCGGGCGAAAACTCATTAGCTCGCCAATCACGAGTCATCGGTTCGACCGGAAAGACACGCAGGCGATATTGGGTCGGGCCAACTTGTTCAAGCAAGGCGGGGTCTTGTCGCACACGAACCTGTTGTTGATACACTTCTTGGGCCGCCCCCCGTGGAGCCACACGATAAACAAAACGATCATCACGATTATCGCTGTTGCCCAACCACACACCGGTCAACACGGCCGATTCCGGCAAACTAAAGTAATACACCACCTCTTCCTGCTGTAATGTCTGGTTCTCATACACTTCGTACAGTTCAACCTCAGCCCAATCCCCATGCTCAACAATATTTAGCTCTTGACGTGCCAAATGGATATCCCGTTCGGCTACCGCACGTACCGCCTCGCGCCCTCTTTCAAACTGTACGGTCTGTCCGACCGCATTGACAATCTCGTCCTGTTCCCCTTCTATAATCGGTGTATCAAAATACGCCTGATAAAGCTCGGCCGCTTGCTCTGATTCCGCATCAAAAACTTGATTCCCCCATCGCTTTGTATTCGCCAGATCAGCATGAACAGGGCGATACAAAATCGGCCGTGCCAAAACATCATGACGCGCTTGCCAACGCAAGGCGGCCGCCTCATTCATATCAAATTCGTACGTATACGCTTGTAGCACAACATCCGATTCACCATCGGCCGATAAGTAGCGGAAGGGGGCGAGATAAGCGTTCAAGAGCCCCGCTTTAATTTCTTCTTGCTGGGTTAAAAGATCGGCCGCTTCGCCCAGTGTCGCCGGTTCTGTTTCGAGTAGAGCAAATGCCGCCTGTTGGGGTTGTTGATTGGTCAACGCAAATCCAGCCACCCAAAGCACAGCGATGATCGCCAAAGTACCAATCACACCACTCCAACGAATATGGGGTTCCGCAGAACGGGCAGATTGTAGCCAAGCGCGAACATACAACACACTGACAACAATCGGTAAAACAACCAGCAAAACAGAAGTCAGGCTAAACAGAGTGATCCCGAACAACACCAGCATAAACTCACCAAACGACACAATACCTGTAAAGAAATACGGGTCACGAATAATCCAACCGATTTCACCAAATACAGCAGAAGTCACCGGTGGAATAAAGAAAGAAATCCACGACACAAAGTAAAAGCCCACTACGAGTAATAGTGAAAGGGTTAAAAACCACATCGCCGTAAGACCGCCATGCTGTTGTGGCACCTTGGGCTGATTACGTGTCAGCACCAAATGTAGACCATAGGCCAGAAAGCCAAACAATGCTGTAAAAATAATAAACGCTGTAGCTGGGGTCATATCCCGAATCGCAATCACACGAAATCCCAACACAATCATCAACGGGGCTTCAACCCCATACCCCCAAGCGAACAGCAGTTCCGGCCGCCCCCAAAACCATTTAACCGCCAGCCCAGTCATCACAAACGGAATGGCAAAAATCCCCATCATGTAAGCGAAAAAGGTCGGCGGCATCAAGCCACCCTGCACAGAAATCATTAACTCGGGGAGTATAACCGGCATAAACCCGAACAACATAAAGCAAATAAAAATAACATTCCACGTCCAGAAAAGAAACCCGCCCCATATTTGCGGATTTAAGAACCGATATCGTTTTTGTATTGATTCAAACATCATAATTTCACCAAAAATAATTAACTATCTATTGCAACGTGCGCAGATCAACCGCCATCTCTTGGATCGTTCCATCTTCCCACGCCACAGATTCATCAAATAAAATCGTCACCAGCATCCATTCCTGACGCGGCCAGCTAAAATCAGCCCAAATCCGCGTCGCATAATCGTCTGTCACTTGATCGGCCGACTGGTACCAATACACCGCCGTACGCTTTTCCCCACTCGGGGTCGTCATTTCTAAAACGCTAATCGGAAAATCGGCCGCAACAAACTTCGTTTCATGCAAGACCACCGCCAGACCGCTCCCTATAAAACAGCGTTCAGGGTTATGGTGGGCCTGCTGGTTATCGCTCACCACAAAAAGCATCGCCCCAGATCGCTCAACCTTCATATCTGAACGGACATACGTAAAGCGATGCCGATCGGCCGAACTCGCCCCATCTTGTTCCAGCCAAGCGAGGATTTCATCTTCGAGTGGATCAATCTCAGTTTCCCACCGCGCGCCAAATGTCCGCGCCGGTGCCGGTTGTAATTCGGCCGCCCGCACCGTCGATTCATACGTCAAAGCCAGCCCACCACACAACACAATCAACCCGACTTGTCCCCAAGAAGGCAACGCGGAAACGGCCGGAAACGACACGACCGGTGCTTGCGGCACTTTCCGTAGCAAAAACAAGGCCAACGCACACGCCCCCCCAAATCCCAATATTCCCAACGGTGCATGCAACACATCGGCCAAAAGCGGAATGCCCCACACAGCACCGGTCACCACCAGCACAAACACACGCACAAAGTTGCTCACCACCAACCCCGCCACCAACACGAAAGCACCCCCCAGCCAGCGCAAGCCCAAGTGCTTCTCTTCAAGCCACGTTGCTACCAGCAAAAACATGCCACCGGTCCACAAGCTCTGCACCCCGCTACAAGCGGCCGCGATATGGGTCAAGCCGTTCTCTAACACCAAAATCGTATCGACCCCCACCGAGCCAACCCCGAATGAGATCAACATATCTCGCACCAAAACGGCCGTCCCCAAGCGTAACGGATACCCCACAAAGGTTTGCAAAATACCATTAATCGGCAAGGTTCCCGCCACCAGCAAGGCGACCAATAAACCGCGTCGCCAACGGCCGTAATCGAGCCATAGCCCAACCAGCCCATAGCTCCCTAATGCGAACAACATGCCCGACAACACATTGATATCGAGCCAGCGATCAGCAACCCAGTAAGCAACCGCACACATCACCATCAAGGCGAGGGGCAACGGACGCCATTTCACAGGCCCATCCGGCCGTAGCGTGGCAAATCGATCATCAGCTTGCCACGACAGATAAACCCGCCGCCCCCACAAAAACAAAATCGCGGCCAACACAATCTGATTGGTGCGAAAATCTTGCCGCGAAAAAACAAGATAAAAGTAGGGCACTAGCGGTAAGAACAGCCAGACCCAAACAGCAATCAATAGCAAATTACGGCCGACCTGCGGCCAATCTAATTTACGTTCGGGAATAAAAACTTGTCGATTTAATAAAAACATCTAATCACCTTGGCCACCATCATAAAAGCGATCATCAAAACAAGCCGGACGGCTAAACGATGCAAACACAACTATTACTATACATAATTTTCTTATGCATATGCTTACCTATTTTAGATCATGGCAAAATTAGCCCCCAAAGCATAGGTCGCCACCACTCTTTCGCAATCGGTCTACAGACCCATCTCCCCTGACCCAAAGGTGCAAACGTAATCCCCCTCAGGGCGCACCACACGACTACTCCCCCGACCCAAACACACTCATAATCCGATCCTCTTCCCACCATCCATTCTGCAACAACAACATCTTGGCAGTCGTAAACCCTAAAATAATCGTCAGTGGCTCCCAACGGCCGTTATCCGGAAACAGATACCAGTTAATCGCACTAAAATCATCGTCATCACATATGCTACCACCATGAGCCAACGAAAAGAACGCGCATATGCCCCGCTCGGTACAACCGACCAACCCAAAGCAGGCAAATTATAATCACCCCAATTGCCTCTATCACCGCCAAAGCCCCCACCGCATCGGCAGTTCCCTTGCGGTCAAGCAGAGTATTCACAAACAAGAGCTCCACAGCGACCGAATAAATCAACCCATATAAAGATATCTGACAAAACTCAACAATCATTTTTATTTGAATATTTTGTATCAAACATCAAACGACACAATATCTCAGCAATTCTCAATTTAAAATCGATTTTGACTGTCAAAATCAACGAATTCGGTCCCTCAGTGCCGATTTTCGCGCCTTCGGCGCGAAAATCGGCACTTTTAGAAGGGGTGTTTCGGCGGCTTCGCCGCCGAAACACCTCTTTGAGGCAACGGTCGCCTACGGCGACAATAAAAAGCGATTCCTTTGGTTCAAATTGAGAATTGCTGACAATATCTTTACTACATGTACAGCGTATTCTAACGATATATAATACACAAGAAATCAGAATTGAAACATTTGTTCTTTTTTGGTATATTTTTACTAACAATCACAAACCAAAGGAATGAGCACATAACATCATGAGGTTATTTTATCGCCAAAAAATTCTTTTATCCCTAGTTGAGGGATTTGGTGGGACTCTAGGAAAAACAGATTTACAAAAATTAATGTTTTTATTCTGTAAAAATAATAATAAAAACTTTTATGACTTTTTCCCTTATAAATATGGCCCCTTCAGCTTAATGACATATGTCGACAAAAACAAGCTAGTCGATTTGGAACTACTAAAAAATGTAGATCACTTTGAGATAAAAACTCAAAACTCTTTTCTAAACCAGTTAAAAAAACGAGACAAGGAGCAATTGTTAGTATTTATCAAATCTATGGCGTCAATAAGGGGGACTGACCTTGTACGTCATACGTACTTATCTTATCCAAGTTATACACAGAATAGTGAAATTCTCGATTCTATTCTCGACAAAGAAGAAATAGAGAAAATTGAAGACGTAACAAATCATCAATGTAAAGTTTTGTTTACAATCGGATATGAAGGAGCTTCCATAGATAACTATCTACACAGACTAACAACAAATGATGTAAAATTACTAATAGATGTAAGGAAAAATGCATACTCACGTAAACATGGCTTTTCTGGAAAAACTTTAGAAAAGTATGTCTCTCGTTTAAATATCAAATACATTCATATGCCTAAATTAGGCATTGATTCGCACCTAAGAACGAATCTGGAATCGCAAGAACAATATAAACAACTATTCGATATCTATGAACAAACAACATTGATCAAAAATAAAGAATTTTTATCAAAAATACAAAATTTACTTAATGAGCATGGTAGAATTGCGCTCACTTGCTTTGAAGCAGATTATTGTTCTTGTCATCGACATAAAATAGTAAACAACATAGAGTTGCTTCCAAATTTTAAAGCAAAAATACAGCATATTTGAGGTCACAATGTATCTACCAGAGGAAATACTAAATGCAAAAGTCTTAATTAGTGTAAAAACCTACCCTATCCCATCAAAAAAATATGAAGAGCTTGTTTGCAATGCAGGCTTTTTAGAGAATGGTAAATGGATTCGCATCTACCCGATTCCCTTTAGATCGTTGCCCTATGAGGAACAATATCGAAAATATACATGGATCGAGTTAGATTTGGTAAGAAATCACCGAGATTTTCGCCCTGAAAGCTATAGACCAAAGCGTGGATTTGAGGAACCTATCAAGCATATCAGCAAAGTCGATACAAAAGACAATTGGAGAGAGAGAAAAAAGTATGCTCTAAAAGAAGTCTATCATTCCATGAATGAGCTAATTTCTCATGCCAAAGAAAAAAATCGATGGAAATCGCTAGCAACCTTAAAACCCAAAGAGATAGTAGATTTTGTTATTGAAGATGATGATCGAGAATGGAGTTCACAAAAACAACAAGAACTTAAACAAATGAGCCTATTTAGTATGCACAAAAACAAAAGCTCAGAATTCAACATCGTACGTAAAATCCCCTATAAATTTTACTATCGGTTCATTACCGAGGGTGATAAAAAGCCAAGAAAGCTAATGATTGAAGACTGGGAAATTGGCGCACTTTATTGGAATTGTCTCAGGAGAGCAAATGGAGATGAAGAAATTGCAAAACAACAGGTACGTAAAAAATATGAGCAAGAATTCCTGTCTGGAAACAAAGATATTCACCTCTTTTTAGGTACTACTCAAGCACATCATCACCGGTCAAAGAACCCATTCGTTATTATTGGAGTTTTTTACCCACCCATCACACGGCAACGCAGTTTGTTTGACTTTTAAAAAAACAAATTCTCTATAAAATAGAGCCATGCATGACGTTTCCAGCCAACTCGAACAAGCCCGCAAAGAACTCCTCTATCTCGGATTACGCAATCCGCTCCTCAACTACCGGCCGCTCAAAGCGCGTGGTCTTACGATTATCCAAGAGAGCCCCAGCACCTTGTTCCAATGGCTCGTCGAGCAACAGGGCCGAGCGTTTTTCACCCATAGCGACCAAAAAACGCGCAAACGAAGCAAAGAGCGGCCGGTCAAGACCGCACATAACGCGGCCGACCTAGAAAAACGCCTGCACAACACCTACTACACCGCCCGCGCCTACATCGAAGAACAAGGGATCAATATTCTCTACCTCGCACTAGGCATGCTCCGCTGGCGAGACAAAGAAACGGCCGACACCATCCGCCACGCCCCGCTCATCCTAATCCCTATCACGATCGATCGGGCCAGTGCCAAAGACAATTACCATATCCGTTACACAGGGACCGACATCGGCACAAATCTCTCACTCGAAGCCAAGCTCCGACTCGATTTCGGCCTCTCCCTACCGCTGATCCATAACGTGGAAGAAGAGGGATTCGATCTAAACGATTATTTCGCCCAAGTCAACAACGCTGTGATCTATGACCAACCGGGCTGGTCGGTAGACACCACGGCCGTCACGTTGGGCTTCTTCTCGTTCAACAAATTCCTCATGTACCAAGACCTCGATCCGGCCCAGTGGCCAGACGGGACCAAGCCGGACGAGCATCCCGTGCTTGAATCCCTCCTGACGCTACGCGGCTTCCGTGAGCCACCGGCCGTCGTCACCCCCGACGAGCTTATCGACCCCCATATCGATCTACAAGACAGCCATTTGGTGCTCGAAGCGGACAGCTCCCAGCTACGCGCCATTCTCGATGTCAACGCCGGTCGCAACCTCGTCATCCAAGGGCCACCCGGCACCGGCAAATCCCAAACCATTACCAATCTAATCGCCGAAGCGGTGGGAAATGACAAAACGGTCCTCTTCGTCTCCGAAAAAATGGCGGCGCTCGATGTGGTAAAAAGAAAGCTAGATCA
Organism: Anaerolineales bacterium; assembly: GCA_011524645.1. GTDB lineage: Bacteria > Chloroflexota > Anaerolineae > Promineifilales > Promineifilaceae > WTJY01. The sequence continues at coordinate 12,490 of WTJY01000183.1, forward strand.
GGTCGGGCTAGGGGGTGCCGCGCTCGCCTTGCATAGCCACACCACAACCAAACGGACCTTCGCGGCCGAAATCGGCCGCACCCTCGCCCTCGGCCGTCCCCATCAATCCGGCATCTTTCCCGAAATCAAAGACCTCGCCCACAGTCGCGCCCATCTCAACAGCTATAGCCACGCCATGAACAGCGAAATCGGAGCCAGTGGCGTGACCCCATTTTTCGGCTACGGCCGCCTCATCGAGCTAGATGAACGGCTTGAGCAAGCGACCGGTTGGTCCCAAATCCTACGCCAGCATCTCAGCAGTGCGGTCTATAGCACGGCCGCACAATGGGACCAAGAAACCTACCAAACCCGCCGCGCCGTCATCGAAGAGGGGCAAAAACGACTGACCCAAACCGGTGATCTAACCCTTCACCCGTGGCGGGACATGCACGGCACGCAAGAATGCCCCCCAGAAACGATCCGATCACTCGTCCAACAGTGGCAAAAAGGGCTCCAAGAACAGCTAAACGCGCTCAAAGATGTAGCCAACGCAATCGGCATGCCCCCGCCAGAAACGTTAGCCCAAGGGGAAAAGCTGGCCGACATCGGCCGTCGCGCCATCACCGCCCCCAATCTCTATGCGGTCACGGCCGGTGATCCCGCTTGGCATCAGCAAGATGATGCCCTACGCACCGCCTTTGATCTTGGCACCCAGCTCGCCTATCTGCGCCAAACTTATGATGACATTCTTTTGCCGGAAGCATGGTCCCAAGATGTATTCGCTCTGCGGGTTCCACTGCGAAGCGGTGGAGATAAATGGCTACGTAACATGTCTCGCGACTACCGTCAGGCCCGTGACCAACTGGCCGGTTTCTGTCGCACCGAGCTACCGGAATCGGGCGAAGAACGGCTGGCTATAGTCGATGCGATCCTCGAATACAAACGCCTTTATCCCGAATTCCAGCGATTTGAGCCGCTCTTACAAAAGCTTTTCGGCTTACGCTTCACCGGCATCCTCTCCCCGTGGCAAGAGCTAGACGGCGTTCGTCGCTGGCTCACCGCCCTCCATCGGGATGTCGCCGAAGGGTATCTCGCGGCCGATCTGCTGACCTATATCGCTGAAGGACTGACCTATGAAGAGCGGGTCCGCATCGAGCCGGTTGTCGCAAATTTAACCACGTCAACCGATGCGATTCACCAAACCGGCAATCAAACGATTCGCCAACTCAATTTGCCCCCACTCAATCCGGCCGTCACCACCTACGAATCACTCATCCAGCAGCTACACCACTATCTCAACGGCGCGGAGCGATACAACGGAATCGCCCAATTTAATCATTACGCCCAAAATCTCGCCGAACTCGCGCCGTGGGAACCGATTATGCGCCAATGGTCCCACGCCCCGACCCACCTACTCGATCTATTTGACCATGTTTATCACATGGGGCTTATCGAACGGGCCTTACTCGAACAACAAGCACTGGGAGGGTTCGCCGGTGAAGCCCAAACCTCAGCGGTCGAACGTTTCCGCGAGCTAGATCGTGCCTTTCTCGTGCACAACCGCTCAAAATTAGCCGATCTCCATTGGGACCATTTGCCCAAATATTTGGCGGGCGGGCAAATCGGGTTTCTAGCCAAAGAAGCGAGCAAAAAAACCAATCACCAGCCGATCCGCCAAACGATGCGTCAGGCAGGTTTTACGATCCAAAAGCTAAAGCCGATCTTTATGATGAGCCCGCTTTCAATCGCTATGTTTCTCCCGCCCGGTGAAATCATGTTCGATCTCGTTATCTTTGATGAAGCGAGTCAGGTCCGGCCGGTCGATGCGTTCGGTGCCTTGATTCGAGGCAAACAAGCGGTTGTCGTCGGAGACAGTCGCCAGCTCCCCCCCACCACCTTCTTCGACCGTGTCCTCAGTGACCCCACCAGCGATGTCGCTGATGAAGATGAATGGGTAAGCGACAATGAAAGTATTCTCGATCTCTTTGTCGCCCAAGGTGCCCCCCAGCAGATGCTCCATTGGCACTATCGCAGTCAACATGAATCGCTCATCGCCATTTCTAATCGGGAGTTCTACGACAACAAACTGGTCCTCTTCCCCAGCCCCGATGCGGCCCGTAGCGAAGTCGGTCTTCATCTGCATCATAACCCCGATACGATTTATGAGCGGGGGAAAAGCCGGACCAATCCGGCCGAGGCCCGTCAAGTGGCCCAAGAAGTGATGCGCCACGCGGCCGAAACCCCTCACCTAACGCTCGGCGTGGCCACATTCAGCTCCGCCCAGCGGGAAGCGATCTCGGCCGAAGTCGAACAGTTGCGCCAAGCCCAACCCGATCACGAATCATTTTTCCAAGTCCACCCTCACGAACCGTTTTTCATTAAGAATCTCGAAAATGTTCAGGGGGACGAACGGGATGTCATATTTCTCAGTTTGGGGTACGGCCGGGCGGTCGATGGCAAAGTCCGGCTTAACTTCGGACCGCTCAACAGTGACGGCGGGGAGCGTCGTCTCAATGTGTTGATCACCCGCTCTCGCCAACGGTGTGAAATCTTTACCAACCTCACGGCCGACGACATCGATCTGCGTCGTACCCAAGCGAAAGGGGTTATCGCCTTAAAAGCATATCTCGCCTACGCCGCCAGCGGCACCTTGCCAGAGCTCCCACCCAATCGGCCGCGCACCATCTCACCCTTTGAGCGCATCGTCGCCCGCACCCTCACAGATGCGGGCTATGGGGTGACACACCGCGTCGGCTTGGGTGGCGTAGAAATCGATCTAGCGCTCAAAGACCCACGGTCGGCCGATGGTCGCTACCTTCTCGGCATCGAATTTGATGGGGAAGATTATCATCTGGCAAAATCGGCCCGTGACCGTGACCGTATTCAAGCGGAGGTGTTGGCCCGCTTGGGTTGGCAAATCGTACGGGTTTGGAGCACCGAATGGTTGCAAAATGGGGCGGCCGAGCGGGAGCGCTTACTCGCGACAATCACAGATTGTCTGACGCCAAAAGAAAGCATAGAGAAAAAAGCTGACAGAGAATTACAGGTGGCGCGATACGCCGCCGCCGCCTTGAAAGAGAGACAGGCACGGCCGTATCAGCGGGCCAAGCTCAATTTAGGCACGGCCGATGATCGGGCCGACTTAAGCTACGGCGATAAAAAAATGGGGGACTATTTGCTACGCATGGTCCAAGAAGAAGGGCCGATCCATCTCGAAGTCGCCATGCGTCATCTCAGCTTTGAAGCGGGTCATTCGAGAAGCGTTATCTACCCCGCTTTCGCGGCCCGCATCGCGGAGAACCTCAGTCGCGCCGGAAAAATAGAACTCGAAGATAAATTCCTCTATCCGGTCGGCATGCGGGAAAGAAATGCGGTCCCCGTTCGTGATTGGAGCGACCTGCCCAGCCCCTCGCGCAAATTCAACTATGTCCCACCGGCCGAAATCGGAGCCGCGATCCAACTCATCACCAAAGATTCATTCAGCCTCGACATCCAAGAAATTCCGGGACTAGTCAGCCAGCTCCTCGGATTTGGGCACATCGGCCGTAAAAACAAAGAGCGGGTAGTCAAAGTCTTACTCGATCTCATTTGGGAACAACTGTTGCACTTCGACCCGATCACCCAAGAGGTACGCTTGGCCCACCCCCATGAAACCCTTGCCGAGCTCGACTTATCGCTCCTTGAACAGATCAAATCGGTTCTTATTCGCAAAAGCAGATCGGCCGCTAAAACGAAAATCGGCGCAGAATATCTCACCGCAGACGATCTTGACTTACCCGATTATGTCACCACCGATCTCAGAGAAAAAGCGACCCATCCCAAACAGGCCATCTTTTTCGAGCGGGACGGCTGGCAACACAACGCCATCTATCAAACGCCTCCTGATGCCTGCTACACAGTCGACAAAGAGCTTATCATGCTCCCCGGCCAAGAAACGATGCGTAGTAGCGGAGAGCATATCTATGACCCTGAAAATGATCAATATACCCTCACCGCCCTTCCGCGTAACAGTCGCCAACAAGCGAACTGGCGACAGCTGATAGGAAGTGTGGTCAACAACGATAGCCCGAAAATCGCGGGGCAAATTTTTCATGACTTTCGCACCGGCCGTTTCTTTGTTCGCCCCTCCCATCACTTATATCGTCGCACCCCACGGCCGAATGCGATCCGACGGATGCTGGAAACTGGGGAGTTTGTCAAAATCAATACGCAAGACAAAACAGGTCAACGTTGCTTAGATCGGCTTGATTTACAAACCTATACATGGCATCCGATACCAGACAGCTACTTCTATTACCATGCCCCAGACGCCAACTGGCTACGCGAAGTAAATGTGTCGGCCGAGCTAGAAGCCACAATTCGTCAGCCAGAGCTTGCTTGGCTGTCTGAAATCTTAACCAATGAAGCACCGATCCATAAAAAGCTGCTCGTCCATCGCTTTGCCAAAGCGGCACGCTATGCCCGACCGGCCGATTGGCTCTATGATTTTGTCGAACAGCTTTTACACTATGCGGCCGCTCAAGGTCTCGTCCAATGTCATGGCGACTTTGTCTGGCGTCGTGGTGATGAAAATCCAGTTCTGTTGCGCAACTGGCAGCAGGTTCCCAAAGAACATCGCAAATTAGCTTACGTCACCCCAGAAGGGCTGGCCGAAGCGATTATCCAGCTCGCTCAAACCGAAAGCCTAGCCTTAACCCAAAAAGAGCTTCCCCATGCGATCACCCATCTGTTAGGGACACGTGCGGCCGAATCTTCTGATAAAAAGCGGATTAACTTTTGCACCAAATGGCTTCAACAAAAAGGAATCCTCATCAGTGATGCCCAAGGGTTCTTTGACATCGATCAGCCTAGCTCGGCCGATGAGCCAAACTGGCGCGCCCAATTTACCCAAGATTGGGGTCAGGAAGCGGCAAAAAAGCCGATCCCACTCGCCAAAGATTGGATTATTCAGTTTAGCCGCCAATGGCCCCTTTATCGCTATGCCATATTTAATGTCGAGAAAATATCTAGCTGGGACAATGTAACTGAACCGGTATTAGATGCATGGGTCACCCAAGTTGTCACCCAAGAAGGGCCGATTCATATTGAGGAAGTTAAACGTCGCTTACAAATGCTAACCCATCGTGTAACAAATAAGCTCACTATTTTTGAACAAGCGGCCCAGCGCCTACACGACAATGGAACAATTTTGCTGGCCGATCAAATCCTGACAATGGCGGATGCTCCCCCTTTGAAAAAGCCACGCTATCGTCATTACTTTGCGGGTTCAGAGCGACAAATGTACCTCGTTCCTTCGGCCGAAATTGAAACGGCTGTGCGCCTAATCTTAGAATCGTTACGCGCCCCCTGCCCTGAAAATGATCTGGTCAATTATGTCAGTCAGGCATTTTTTGGCGGCCGTCTACAGGGTAAAAACCAAAAACACATTCGTCAAATCATCACAACAATGATTGAATCAAAAAAGTTGCTTAAAGACGGCCAGAAAATCATCTATACACCCTAATTCTCAACTGAATCGCGAACAACGACCACAGCGGGTAGTCGATCGTCCCCACCCCTTTCTCAGTCAGATCGCGCCTCAATCGTTCTCCCAATCCTGTCTCCCTCAGCTCCTCTCCCTCAAAGGAGAGGGGAGCAAAACCGCTTGAATCTGTAGCTCCTTGAAACAGATAAAGAGTCAAAAATAATTGCGCGAGCGCCCCGAGATATTTTTAATTCAATAAACAAATTGTAATTATTCAGCAACCGTCTAATTGGATTTGCACCCCTCCTATCAGGAGGGGCTGGGGGAGGTGGATTTAAATAAATTTCCCCTCTCCCCCAGCCCCTCTCCCTCAAGGGAGAGGGGAGTTAAGAAAGCTACTGAATAGTTACAACAAATTTACCTTAAAGATAAATTATTTGTCACAACGATCTAAAAAGGAGAATCAAAATGATCAATATCGGAATTAATGGTTTCGGCCGTATCGGCCGCCTAGCCTTTCGTGCCGCTTGGGATGCAAAAATATTCAATATTGTCCATATCAACGAACCATTGACACAGGCCACCGGTGCGGCCCATTTACTCGAATTTGACTCCATCCACGGCCGTTGGGATCGCAACATCCAAGCAGATGACACGCAGCAACAAATTCATCTTGGCAAAACAGCCATTAGCATCAGTCATGAAACAACGCCAACCGCTGTAGAGTGGGCCTCGAAAGGGGTTGATATCGTTCTCGAATGCAGCGGTAAGTTTCGCACAGTCAAGTTATTGCAGCCCTATCTGGACCAAGGGGTGAAAAAAGTCATTGTCGCCGCACCTGTCAAAGAAGGGGTGCTCAATATTGTCATGGGGTGTAACGATGAAAAATATGATCCGGCCGTCAACCATATTGTGACAGCCGCCTCGTGTACCACCAATTGTCTCGCCCCGGTCGTCAAAGTGATCCATGAAAAGCTGGGCATTGAACATGGAGCTATTACCACCATTCATGATGTCACCAATACCCAAGTCGTTATCGATGCCCCACACAAAGATTTGCGCCGCGCTCGCGCCTCACAACTCAATTTAATCCCAACCAGCACCGGTTCCGCCACGGCCATTACGATGATCTATCCAGAATTAAAAGGGAAGCTGAACGGCCGAGCTGTGCGCGTCCCCGTACTCAACGCCTCATTAACAGATGCGGTCTTCGAAGTTTCTCGCCCAACAACGGTAGAAGAAGTCAATCAATTCTTCAAAGAAGCGGCCGAAGGAGAGCTAAACGGTATTTTAGGATACGAAGAACGGCCACTTGTCTCAACCGATTACGTCAATGACTCTCGATCCGGCATTGTTGATGCCCAATCGACGATGGTTGTAGATGGCACCCTCGTCAAACTCTTCGCATGGTACGACAATGAATGGGGGTACTCTGTGCGTATGGTCGAACTAGCGGAGAAAGTCGGCCGTTTGCTCTAACTGTAGCGTCATGTTTCCACCTACCTGTGGCCGGTGTCCCCACCCGCGCCACAGATTATGGCAGCCTCTTTGACAATACGTTCCCCTTCGTAGGGCAACGTCTCAAAAGTAATCTGTTGTTTCCCCCCCTCCTCATAGGAGGGGAAATCGCATTCTAAATCAAATCGATAGTAACATGGACTATTTTCACCATGACATATCACACCCCCTGAAGACAACATTTGAAACAAC
>WTJY01000438.1 GCA_011524645.1 Anaerolineales bacterium
AAAAGATCATTGAAATTATTTTTTCTTGTTACCCAGCAAAGGATTATCAGTCAGCAAGCGAACAAGATCACCAAGGACACCAACACCTCATGATCGATTAAGGGGGAATGTGTAAGAAATGTGTACCCCCCACTCGATTATTCACGCTTATTTTTGATACACATCCGGCCGACGGTGTTGCAAACAGGGCAATTGAGCCCGCACCTTCTCATGTGCTTCCGTATCTACATCCGCCACAACGACACATTCCCGCTCAGGTGCGCGAGCCAAAACGGTCCCCCACGGATCAACAATCATCGTGCTGCCGAAACAGCGACGGCCGTTGCCATGACTCCCAAACTGAGCCGGTGACACCATATACACTTGGTTTTCAATCGCCCGGGCGCGAATCAGCGTTTCCCAATGGTCCTTACCGGTATACAACGTAAACGCAGACGGATGGAAAATCACTTTGGCCCCATTCAATGTTAAGGCACGGTATAACTCGGGGAAACGAATGTCATAACAAATCGTCAGCCCCATATTCCCATACTCAGTTTCAAAATTAACTATCTCGCCACCGCGCACAAACACATCAGATTCTTTAATCGACACTTGATTTTTAACATCGATGTCGAATAGATGAATCTTGCGATATTTGGCGATCAACGCCCCGTCAGGGGCATACACGAGGGTCGTATTGCCCACCTTATTTTCTTCGGCCACATACTCAGGAATGCTTCCCCCATGAATATACATGCCATGCTCTTTCGCTTTACGCGCCAACATTTCGCTGGTCCGGCCGGGAATTTCTTCTACCCCATTTTCCATATAGTTGGGCACCCCGATAATATTAAACATCTCGGGCAAGCCAACCATGTTTGCCCCCATACGGGCCGCTTCATCGATTAGCCGTTCGGCCGTCGCCAAATTTTTATCCTTATCTTCTTGGCTGTTCATCTGCACAGCCGCAATTCGAAAATTAGACACCTCATCACCTCCAATTCTATTCGCTCAAAACTTCTCGAAATAAAGCCCCTAAAATCGCAATCCCTTCATTGATTTGCGCTTCACTCGCCAAGCTATAGCTCAGGCGAAATGTGTTGGCCCCACGTTCATCGGCAAAAAATGATTCCCCTGGCACAAACGCCACGTCACGACGCATCGCCTCGTGGAGAATCTCTAACGCATTGTACCCGTCCGGCAAACGACAAAAGATAAACATGCCACCGGCCGGCCGATCATAGCAAATCCCAGCAGGAAAATGCTGCCCCATCGCGTCTAACATGACCTGGCACTGACGGCCGTAATACCCCCGCACTTCTTCTAAATGGGCCGCAAAATCGATGCTCTGCACCACATAATGCAACAACATCTGCTGATAAGTCCCCACTTGTAGATCGGTCACCTGCTTAGCGATCGTCAATTTGCTAATTAACTCCGGTGCCGCAATCATCCACGCGACCCGCATCCCCGGTGCGACGATCTTTGAGAAAGAACTGCAATAGATCACCCCTTCCGGCCACATTTCAAACAAATTGGGCAAAGGATCACCCGAAAAACGGAGCTCTCCATATGGATCATCTTCCAAAATCGGCACCTCAAAGCGCTTAGCCAAGGCGATCACCCCCTCCCGCCGCTCTTGCGTCATGCAAACCCCAGATGGATTGGCGAAGTTCGGAATCACGTAAATCAGCTTCGCACCCGCCACCAGCGCCGCTTCCAACGAAGCGAGGACCATCCCATCCGCATCTCCATCAACCGCGATAAATTCAGGACCATATACTTTCAGGGCACTTAGCGCGGCCGTGTAGGTCGGTGCTTCAACCGCCACCTTATCCCCCTCATCAATAAACACCTTGCCCACCAGATCGATCGCTTGCGCCGACCCGGCCGCCAAACAAACCTGATCGGCCGTCGCGGGCGGTGTCTGCGCCGCTAACCATTCCCGCAGGGGAAGGAAACCGGCCGTGCCGGAATATTGCAACACATCCCCCCCGTGCTTTTCAAGCATCGCGCCGGTCTGCTGATAAATCGCATCCAATGGAAATAAATGTTGGGCCGGTTTACCGGCCGCAAACGGGATCGTCTCGGCCGTCATCTGGGCCAGCACCGCCCGAATCGCGGCCGGTTGCATCCGCGCCGCCCGATTTGAAAAATGTTTGGTTACTGACATATTCATTCCTTTTTACTGATACTGCCGAATTTGGTGGGATAAGCATAAATCGTTCAAAAATAGTCGATTTACAGGGCTGTCATCCCCGCGTAGGCGGGGATCCACCGCTCAAACAGAGTTGGATTCCCACCTTCGTGGGAATGACAACCATTAATTGATCAACTCCCACCAAATCTGACAGGAGTAGCCTTTTTACACACCGCGATGTGACAGTTTACTATTGTGATCGCTTGTTAGCACAAAAATTTTCGCCACCCTTGATCGACATTTCAGTCACGCCAAACAAGCACACAGATTCTATAGTGATCAACATAAACCGGCGAGAACAAAGCGAGAATACAACATTGCACGCCAAAACATCCCATAAAAGATTTTTCCTTTCACCTAAGATTTGGTCTACAATAGCGCGTCAGAACGCTATGATGACAAATTTGCTACTTTATCGAACCGATGCCAATAGGATAAAACGCTTGGCCCAAAAGATATGGATACTCGCAATAACCGGTTTTATCGCTTTGTGTGTGGGCTGTACGCCACAAACGGCCGGTACCGAGCTCACCATATTCGCCGCATCCTCTCTGAGCAACGCCTTTACAGAGCTCGCCCAAACATACGAAACCCAAAACCCTGAAATCACCATCCAGTTAAATTTCGCGGGCAGCTCCCAACTTGCCGCCCAAATCAGCGAAGGAGCCCCAGCCGACATCTTCGCCTCGGCCGACAGTGATCAAATGAACACGGCCGTCGCCAGCCAACGGATCGATCCCGAACAAATCATCCCCTTCCTCACCAATCAACTCACCATCATCGCCCCACTTGACAACCCTGCCAACCTCATGACCCTGAACGATTTGGCCCAAACCGAAACATCTCTCATTCTAGCCGCCCCCAACGTCCCGATTCGCACCTATGCCGATCAAGTCATCGGCCGTCAAACCAGCGACATCCAACAAAACATCTACGCCAACCTCGTCTCTGAAGAAGACAACGTGCGCCAAATAGTCGCCAAAATCGCCCTCGGCGAAGCGGATGCGGGGATCGTCTATATCTCAGACATCACTCCCGACATCTCCTCGCAAGTGACAACCATTCCACTTAACACCACCCAAAATGTCACCGCGACCTATCCGATCGCCCGCCTAAATGACACCCCAAATCCGGAAGAAGCCCACGCATTTATTCAGTTTATCTTAAGTCCAGATGGGCAAGATATTCTGCGCAAATGGGGATTCGCCCCACTCGATACGAGCGCCGCGTGGCAACCCTAATCTGCTTATGCCACAGAATCGCCCCCCGCTTATCCCCATCATCATCGCCGCCCTATTCGCCTTATTTCTAGGGCTACCACTCATCGCCCTCATTTGGCGTGCCATCACGCTTGACGGCGCACTCACGGCCGATCTATCGATCAGTTCGGCCGTTTGGCTCAGCCTAAGCACCACAACAATAACGATCCTACTCATTTTGATCTTCGGCACCCCCTTCGCCTATCTACTAGCCCGCTACAATTTCCCCGGCAAACGGGCCATCACCATTCTCATCGATTTACCGATCGTCATGCCCCCTGTTGTGGCCGGACTCGCCCTGCTCTCCGCCTTCGGCCGTCGTGGACTGCTCGGTCAATGGCTCGCCGAGTTCGGCATTCAGATCACCTTTACCGCCACAGCCGTCATTCTCGCCCAGCTCTTTGTCGCCTCCCCCTTCTATATTCGTGCCGCCCAAACCCGCTTCGCCGAACTCCCCCGCGAATACGAAGAAGCGGCCGCCGTTGATGGGGCCACCCGCTGGCAAATCTTTCGCCAAATCATCTTGCCCCAAAGCGGTCGCGCCCTTCTTGCCGGCATCATTCTCAGCTGGGCCCGCGCCCTCGGCGAATTCGGCGCCACCATCTTATTCGCAGGCAGTCTAACCGGCCGAACCCAAACGATGCCCCTCCTCGTTTATAGCGCACTCGAACAAGATTTACGCACCACATTTACCACCGCCCTCATCCTTTTAGCGATGGCGGCCGTCGCCTTTAGCATCACCCGCTGGCTGACCGGACTTGAAGAAAATGAGTAACAACGACGACGAAACTATTTTTATGAACACAACCCAAAATCTACTCTTTATTTGTAGCAAAAACCGACTCCGTAGCCCCACGGCCCAAATCGACGGCGGTCTAATCGAATGGGCCGACTTAATCTTCGTCATGGAGAAAGACATAATCACTTGACAATTTAATATCTTTTGATTTTGAACTTCTTAGTAACTGTGATACAGTCACTCCTTGACCATCAAGGAGCGCAATAATGAGTGTATCAATGTCACATGACGAATTTTTTCGTCACAATTTCAGCAGAATCGAAATTGCAGGAAACTATCTTCAAGAATATTTACCGGCCGAAATAGTCGAACAACTCAACATTCCTAAAATGGCTCTGGAAGAAGGAACATTTGTTGATGAAGAAATGAAAAAGCATCATGCAGATTTACTCTACACAGTCCCCCTCATTTCGGGAGATCCAATCTCAGCTTACTTTTTATTTGAACACAAAGCACAGCCAGATCGTGAAATAGGCTTCCAACTGTTACGCTACATGGTGCAAATCTGGGACACACAACTTCGTAACAAAATCGAACCACGCCCAATTATTCCACTGGTTATCTACCATGGCGAGAAAAAATGGCATGGTATGACCACCTTCCAAGAAGGCTTAACAGTCCCCAAACCGTTCAAACCATTCACGCCAGATTTCACATATATCCTACGCGACTTTTCATACAGAAGCGACGAAAGTATCCGAGGTGAAATCTGGCTCAAAGTATTTCTCGCAGTCCTTAGAGCGGTTAGTAGCCCTACACTAAAAGAGGAACTGTTTGATTTAGTTGGGCTACTAAAAGAGCTAAGAAGCTACAAAACAGGGGTAGAATTTATACGGGCGATCATGTACTATGTCAGTAAGGCAACTGACCGCATTCAATGGCAAGACCTAGAAAAAGCCTTAATCCAACAAGGCATAGATGGAGAAGAAATCATGACCATTGCACAAGAATTACAGCAAATCGGCTTTGAAAAGGGGCTCAAAGAAGGGCGAGAAGAAGGGCGAGAAGAAGGGCGAGAAGAAGGGCGTCGCAAATTCATCGAAGAACTATTGTTAAAACACAGCGTCGTCACCGTCAGTGAATTCCTAGACATTTCTATCGCAGAAATCAAAGCGATCATCTCCGACGAAAATGATCGCGAAGCCAATCTATCTATAAACTAAAACTGTCAGCCGCTTATCGATTCAACAATTGTCGCGACAGGCGGTTATGTGTTTCTACCAATACCGGCACATCAACCGTCTGCAACCGGCCGTCCTGCACCACCACCCTTCCATTAATCACACTCAAATCGACATTCTGCGGCTGCCCAAACACCACGGCCGCCACCGGATCATGCCCCAGCCCTGCATACGGCAACTGCGCCAAATTAAAGGCGATAAAATCCGCACTCATTCCCGGTGCCAAATAGCCAATATCATCACGGCCGAGCACACTCGCCCCACCCCGCGTCGCCAAACGGAGCGATTGCCGTGCACTCAACGCGGCCGGACCATGCACCACCCGCTGCAACAACATCGCCTGTCGTGCCTCCGCCAGCAAATGGCTCCCATCATTCGATGCTGATCCATCAACCCCCAAACCGATCCGCACATTGTGTTCCAAACAGCTACAAATCGGTGAAACCCCGCTCCCCAGCCGCATATTGCTCGTCGGGCAATGGGCGATACCGGTCTGCGTTTTGCCAAACTGAGCGATTTCATCCCCATTCATATGCACACAATGAGCATGCCATACATCATCCCCCAGCCAGCCCAACTTTTCCATCAGCGCAATCGGCCGTAGCCCGACCGTACTCAAGCAGAACGCTTCCTCATCAATCGTTTCCGCCAAATGGGTATGTAAATGAACTTGCTTATAACTACGCGCAATTTCCGCCGCTTCCCGCATCAAATTCTCTGTCACGCTAAACGGTGAACAAGGTGCCACCACAACCCGCATCATCGCATGCCGCGACGCATCGTGATAGGTCTCGATTAACCGTACCGTATCTTTGACAATCGCTTTCTCATCTTCAACCACCGAATCAGGTGGCAAACCGCCATCACTTTCCCCCAAAGACATCGATCCACGGGCTGCATGAAAACGAATCCCGATCTCCTGCGCGGCCGCAATCTGACTATCTAACGTGCAATCATTGGGGTAAATATAAAGGTGATCGCTCGATGTCGTACAGCCCGACAACATCAATTCAGCACAAGCGGTCAGTGTACTCGTATGAATCATCTCATCAGTCAACCCCGCCCAAATCGGGTAAAGGGTCACCAACCATTCAAACAAAGTCCCTTGCTGCGCAATCCCCCGCGTCAAGGTCTGGTACATATGATGATGGGTATTCACCAATCCGGGGAGCACCACATGTCCCTGCAAATCAAGCACCTGATCGGCCGTCTCTGGCAAATCGGCCGTCCGCCCCACCTGTTCAATCACCCCATCCCGTACAAAAATCCCCCCATCCACAATCTCTCGCCCCTCATCATCCATCGTCGCAACCATTGTTGCCCGCTTAATCAATAATGTTGACATACCTTCCAAACCAATTCCTTTTGTATATATTTTTTCTGATACTGCCGAATTTGGTGGGATAAGCGTAAATCATTCAAAAACAGTCG
>WTJY01000073.1 GCA_011524645.1 Anaerolineales bacterium
TTAAAAAATATACGATGAGCGATAAACACAATAGCGAACGATACGATTTATATCTTCTTGTGTTTTGCCGGACCGAGTTTTGATGTTGAATTCAGACGGGCGACTCTTTGTTCATAGGCTGGATGATGTAGGTGTATGATGGTCGGGCGCGAGTGTTTTCAGGAAAGTCGATTCTACGATATCAGACCCCAAGGGTTTTGATTGCGAGCGATGTTGGGATGCTGGCGACTGAAACCCTTGGGGTCTTGGGTGGTGCGATTAGATATTGATATTGTTGGCTTGGAGATAGTCGTTGATTTGCACGACTTGCCCTTGCTTGATCGATTCTTGTGCGGCCGAGGCGACGATAATCGACCAGAGCCCTTCGAGAGCGGTGGCGGTCGGGGTAGCGATGCCGTCGATGTTGTTGACGAAATCGATATGTTCCATGAAGGTGGCACCCAAATGACCGCTGTGCTGAATTGTGGCCGGATAGCTGGGGGTCATGCGCAACGAAGTTTGGTCGTCCCCACGGAATAGCTCTAGGCCGGTACCGGTTGAGCTTTGGGCCAAGAAATCTTCTTTTTCCCATGTTTTGAGATAGCCTGAATCGCCACACAACACCAGCTCTTCGTAAAACATGGGGGCGAACATACAGAGATTGAAGTTGGCACGTACCCCGTTCTCGTAATCGACGACAACCATAGCGTTGTCCATAATGTCCGAAGTTTTGCCGTTGTATTCATAGCCGACAAAATTGACCGCTTGAGAGCCTGAGGCGTAGACGCGAACCGGCCGTGCCCCTGCAAACAGGTTCATGAGATCGAAATAGTGGCAACATTTTTCGACCAAGGTATCACCTGAGTATTCTGAGAATTTATTCCATTGATCTACTTTATCGAGGAAGGGGATACGATGTTCGGTCATGGTGATCGTTTTGATGTCACCAACGGCCGATTTTTGTCCCATTATCATATTGATCGTTTCCCGATAGGTCGGTTTATAGCGATATTGCAAGCCGACTTGGAAAACCCCTTTGTATTCTTCGCCGATTTCATAAATCGTATACGCGTCTTGCAAATTGGTGGCGATCGGCTTTTCGAGCATGATGTGCTTGCCCGATTTAATCGCCTCTTTAATCAAACCGACATGGGTGAAGTTCGGGGTGGCGATGATCAATCCATCGACATCGGGATCGAGACAGGCCGCTTCTACCGATTCATGGACCTGGAGCGCACCTTCGGGATCGAATTGTTTGTATTCGGCTTGTGCCCCAGCGATACTGCCGGGATTGGGATCATAAACCCCTTTAATGGTGGCGCGACCTTCCATCATGGTGACTCGGACATGTTCTTGCCCCATGATGCCGCTGCCGATGACGTTGAATTTATATTTGGGGGTTTCGCGGGCCAAGAAATGGCGATCCCCTTGCGGTATATAGTTAAAACGTGGGTTTAAAGCCATGACACGGCTTTTGAGCATTTTAGACATGATAGTTTCGTGATTTGAAATTTCTAATTTGAGGTTTGTGATTTTTGGGGAACGAGGGCTCGGGTTGAAAGTATGAAGTATGAGATATGAAGTATGAATTAATGCGACGCATCCCTTTCATCCTTCGTACTTCCTACTTCGTACTTCCTACCTTGCTTTTTAGGGTACCGATTCTCCGCGTGATGCTTCGAGCAGGGCATACCATTCTTTGCGACTGAGTTCGACATTGTCGGCCGGTAGGCTGCTGCTGATGCGGCGGGCATTAAGCGTGCCGACGATCGGTTGGATTCCGGCCGGATGACGGAGCAACCAGCCGAGGGCGATCGCTTCGGCCGTGGTGTTGTGCTTTTGCGCCAATTCCGCGATGAGGTTGGCGGTGTTACGCACATTTTCGGGGGCGTCCTCGGCCGTGTTAAAGAGACGGCCACCGGCGACCGGTGACCACGCTTGGATCATGATGTCGTTGGCGCGGCAATAGTCTAGTGTGCCGGAGACGCCTGCATAGCCGTAGCCGGTCATGTTGGCCAAGAAGCCATCGCTGATCATGTAATGATGATGTAGGTTGAGTTCGACCTGATTGACAACTAGTTTTTGGTCGATATGCTTTTGCAGTGCCGCGATTTGATGGGCGGTGTGGTTGCTGACACCGAAGTAGCGGACCTTGCCGCTGCTATGTAAATGGTCAAACGCTTTGGCGACTTCATCATATTCGATGAGCGGGTCTGGACGGTGGAGCGCCAAAATATCGACATAGGTGGTGCCGAGCCGTTGCAAGCTGGTTTCAACCGATTTGACGATATGGTCATAACTAAAGTCGAAACGTTGTGGCGGACCGAAATCTTCGTCACCGCCGAGCACGATGCCACATTTTTCTTGGAGGACGATTTTTTGGCGCAAACCCGGCCGTTGGGCCAGCGCATGGCCGACAACGATATCTGATTTCCCCATCGTATAGATGTCGGCTAAATCGATATGGTTGATGCCGCTATCAACGGCCGTGCTAATCAGCTCAACCGCCCGTGCTTTTAATTCATCTGTGGCGGGGGTCTTATCCCAACTCCCACCCATATGCCATGTCCCATACGCAAGGCGTGAGACTTCGAGTTCTGTGTTTGGAATGGTGTATTTGTTCATGTTGTTGAGAAGGGTAGGGAGTAGAGGGTAGAGGGTAGAGGGTAGAGGGGGAATTAGTTCGCGTCTAAAGATCAGGCGCGAGTGCTTTCCTCTCTACTCTCTACTCTTTACTCTTTACTCTTGCTACTTCATGCCAGTCGTGGCGATACCTGTGGTGATGTATTTTTGTAAAAAGGCGAAGACGAGCGTGATGGGGAGGAGGGTGAGGACGGTCATGGCCAAAATGAGGTGCCATTGAATGGTGAGGTCACTTTGGAAGGTTTGTAGACCGACTTGGAGGGTGAATTTGTCGCTTTCGCTAAGGACAATAAAGGGCCAGAGGAAGTCGTTCCAGCGCCACATGATCGAGAAGATCGCGAGGACGGCGAGGGCTGGACGTGCCAGTGGCATAATGATTTGGGCATAGATACGCCATTCGCTGGCACCATCGATACGGGCGGAGTCGATCAACTCGTCCGGAATGGTGAGCATGTATTGGCGCAGTAAGAACACACCGGTCGGGGTGGCAGCTCCGGGGATAATGATCCCTGTGAGCGTGTTGTTCCAACCGATTTCGGTGATGACCAAGAAAACGGGGACCAAAACGACCGATACCGGAATCATGAGGGTGCTGATCATGATGACAAAGATGGTGTTCCGGCCGGTGAACTTGTATTTACTGAGGGCGAACGCGGCCATGCTGTTGACCAAGAGGGTTAGGGCGGTGGCGGTGATCGTGACAAAGATGCTGTTCCACAAATAGAGCGAAAAGTTAAAGCTTTCGATCCCTTCGCGGAAGTTGTCGAGGCTAAAGGTGACCGATTCAACCGGCTCGCGATTTTCGATACGGACTTTATAGATCGTTTCGGGATCGGCCGGATCGATCAATTGCGCTTCAAGACCGATACGGCGGATTTGCGCCAACTGGCGCACTGTGCCATCTTCAAGTGTGGCCATGTAGAGAGGGAGTGGGTCTTCAAACCCTTCAACGACGACCGTTTCTTGTTGGTACGGTAAGAAGCGTGGAGGGAATTTGTTGATTTCGCCCGAATCCTTAAACGAACTCATGACCAGCCACAAAACGGGTCCGAACATGATCAGGGTGCCGAATATGAGATAGACGTAGGATAAAATGTCGCTCATGTCGAGCCGGTTGTGGCCACGGGTGCGGCTTAAAAAGGTAGAGATATTGTTGTTAGCACTCATTATGCTTCTTCCTCCCGATTGACCCAGAGTTGGATTAGTGTGGCGATGACTAGCACAACAGCCATCGTGATCGATGCGGTTGAGGCGATTCCAAAGCGACGCGATGGGCTGGCGAAGCCGATTTCATAAATATATTGAACCAGCGTGAGGGTGGCGGTGCCGGGACCACCACGGGTGAAGGCGAAAATGATGTCGAAGACTTGGACCGCGCGAATTAAAGCGAGGACGACGACCACGAGCATCGTCGGCCGGAGCAGGGGGAGCGTAATGTTACGGAACATTTGGAATCGGGTCGCCCCGTCGATCTGGGCTGCTTCGTATAGTGAGTTGGGGATCGCTTGTAAACCGGCGAGCAAGATCAAGGTGTAAAAGCCCATATAGGCCCAGACACTGATGACCACGACCCAGAATCTGGCCCAAGTCGAATTGGTTAAGAACATGACTCGCTCAAAACCGAAATTTTCCAGAACACCGTTAAAGAGGCCGAACTCTTGCAGAATCCACTTCCATATGAGGGCCACCACGATGGGGGAGAGAAGGACCGGATAGAAGAAGACACTGCGGAAGAAGGCTCGGCCGCGCAGATTCTTGTTGAGAATAATGGCGGTCAAGAGTGAAAAACCGATCATAAAACTGACTTGGAAGACGACATAGCCAGAGGTGTTAAACACCGCGCGCCAGAAGAGGTCTTCACGACAGCTATTGGGATCTGAGAATGATTCACAATCGAAGAGCTGTTCAAAGTTGGCGGTGCCGACATAGGGCCGGTCCGCTAGGCGAAAATCGATGCCACCGGTAAAGGCATAGCCGAAGTTGAGCATCATCGGCAATAAGATAAAGATGCCGAAGATGAGCAAATTGGGCAAGACAAAGACATAAGCCATGTTGGTGCTGCCGAGCAGCCGTTGCAAGCCGTTGAAGAACACGTCAAGCAAACCGACGATGCCGTTGAAGAGGCCGGTGAGACCTTTTTCGGCGGCACTGGTGTTTTGGGGGGCTGTTTCTTGCATAATTTTCAATCTAGGTGAATTGGGTTTTAGGTCATCAATAGCTCGGTTATTAAGATCATAACTGAGCTATTTTTTAGACGACTTGCCTTGATAGACTTCGTTTGCGAAGCTGATGGCGCGTTTCTAAAAAGGTAGTCACACTACCGATTAAAGGAATTGTAAATAGGAGAAGATCGATTAAATCTTCTGGAAAGAGCCATAAAAGAGTTGGTAGTGAGCAAGGGTGTGTGTACGAAGGATTTTATGGTGCCTCTGTTTTATATTGAGTTGGATAGATTCGGATCGTGTAAGGTTAGGCAAACGGCCGACAAATGATCACTGGTGGATCGGTTTAACGGCCGTTTGTCTCACCCCGATCCCTGTGTTCAACGTACCGCTGTCCGGGGGGAGACAAATCGCCGTGATGTTGGATCACGTGTGGTGATCCGATGGCGATTTGCCTAACCCCTACGTGATGTCGCATGTTTTGCGACATCACGTGCGGATTGTTGTTACACGTTGGGCGAAATTAACTGCCCGCTTCCGCTTCCGCGATGGCGTCTTCGATGTCTTGGGCCAAGCCTGCAAGCGCCTCTTCAACACTCAATTCGCCAGCCAAGTATTGGCCGATCCGGTTCGCACTATTGCGATAGTAAGCGAACGCGTATGGATGGACGTTCAATTGAACGGCCGCGTCGGTCAATTTTGGAATTTCAGCGGTGAAGGCTGCCAAAGCTGCCAATATAGCTTCATCTTCGGTCGCGTAGTCAACACCGTTGCTAGCGACTTCGGTTTGTGCTGGAAGGATCAAGGTGCCACCAGAGAAGGTGCTGTATGCTTCAACAGAAGCCAAGTATTCCATGAACGCGGTGACCAATTCTGGGTGTTCGGTGTCTGCGAAGGCGACAACGGCCGAACCACCAGCCACGCCGGTGCTACCACCTGGGCCAGCTGGGTTTGGTACGACAGCCCAGTCGAAGTCGTCAGCTACGTCTGCAGCAACGCCGTTGATTTGCCAGCTACCGCTCATGCACATGACCAATTCGCCACTCTTGAAGAAGTCGATACAGCTATTGACGCTGTCACCCACCAACCAAACTTCGCTTGGGGTGATGCCGTTGGCGTGCCAGCTGTTAAGCTCTTCAGCCATCGCGACGAATCCTTCATCTTCTACGACGAAGTTGCCGTCAGCGTCGATCAAGGTTGCGCCGCTAGAAAGAGCTGGACCTGCGAAACGGTGGCCGGTACGGTCGATTGAGATCGCGTATGGTACGGTGGTCGCTTCAGCAACCGCTGCGGTCGCTTCTGCCCATTCGCTCCAGCCCGCATCTGGGCCAGGAACTTCAACGCCTGCTTGTTCGAAGAGGGTCAAGTTGACGTATGGTCCGGTGACGGTGAAGCCATCAGGGAAACCGTACAAACCGCTGTCATCCCCATCGGGACGCATGGCGCCCAAAACTGGAGCAGGGAAGTTCGCTTCGAAGTAGTCTGCGTCCATCATCATGGGGCGCATGTCGAGCAATTGG
Source organism: Anaerolineales bacterium (assembly GCA_011524645.1). GTDB lineage: Bacteria > Chloroflexota > Anaerolineae > Promineifilales > Promineifilaceae > WTJY01. The sequence goes on from WTJY01000073.1 coordinate 6,305, forward strand.
CCACGGAAAGCACCGAAGTTGGTGATACGAGCCAAGTCTGGACCTTCGCCGGTTTCAACTTGAACTGGCAATTGTTGGTCGATGGTTTGGTAAGGAACGACGTCCAAAATGATGTTGGCGTTTGGATAGTCAGCCAAGAAGGTGTCGATGAGTTCTTGCATCACGGCCGGTTCTGCACCGTCACCGTAATATGCGAAACGGATTTCCCCTTCAAGGTCCATCATCATTTCTTCTTCCATCGCTTCTTCCGCTTCTTCCGCTACTTCCGCTTCTTCCGCTTCTTCCGCCTCTTCTTCGTCCATAGAAACGCTCATCGCTTCTGCGATAGCGTCATCGATGTCTTCCGCTAAGCCAGCCAAAGCGTCGTCTACTGATAACTCACCAGCCAAATATTGACCGATACGGTTCGCACTATTGCGATAGTACGCGAAAGCGAATGGGTGTACGTTCAATTGAACGGCCGCATCTGTCAACTTTGGAATTTCAGCGGTATAAGCGGCCAAAGCGGCCAATACAGCTTCATCATCGGTGGCGTAGTCAACACCGTTGGTGGCGACTTCAGTTTGTGCGGGAAGGATAAGGGTCCCAGCAGAGAAGGCACTATAAGCTTCAGCAGAAGCCAAGTATTCCATCAAACGGGTAACCGCTTCTGGGTGTTCGGTATCTGCGAAGGCGACAACGGCCGAACCACCAGCGACACCGGTGCTACCACCTGGCCCCATCGGGTTCGGTACAACAGCCCAGTCGAAAACATCGCCAACATCAGCAGCAACGCCGTTGATTTGCCAGCTACCGCTCATGCACATAACCAATTCGCCGCTTTTGAAGAAGTCGATACAGCTGTTGACACTGTCACCCACCAACCAAACTTCACTTGGGGTGATGCCAGCTTCGTGCCAGCTGTTAAGTTCTTCAGCCATCGCTTTGAACCCTTCGTCTTGAACCACAAAGTTGCCATCAGCGTCGATCAAGGTCGCGCCCATTGACAATGCTGGTCCAGCGAAACGGTGGCCGGTACGGTCGATTGAAAGGGCGTATGGTACGGTGGTCGCTTCAGCAACCGCTGCGGTCGCTTCTGCCCATTCGCTCCAGCCCGCATCTGGGCCAGGAACTTCAACGCCTGCTTGTTCGAAGAGGGTCAAGTTGACGTATGGTCCGGTGACGGTGAAGCCATCAGGGAAACCGTACAAACCGCTGTCATCCCCATCGGGACGCATGGCGCCCAAAACTGGAGCAGGGAAGTTCGCTTCGAAGTAGTCTGCGTCCATCATCATGGGGCGCATGTCGAGCAATTGGCCACGGAAAGCACCGAAGTTGGTGATACGAGCCAAGTCTGGACCTTCGCCGGTTTCAACTTGAATAGGCAATTGTTGGTCGATCGTTTGGTATGGAACAATGTCTAAGATGACAGAAATGTCTTCGTTGTCAGCCATGAAAGCATCGACAATCCCTTGCATGACTTCCGGTTCAGCACCGTCGCCATAGTAGGCGAAACGGATTTCAACCGCTTCCATCATTTCTTCATCCATCGCTTCATCATCCATGTCTTCGTCCATGGCGTCGTCACTATGGGCTTCTTCGTCCATAGCTTCGTCATCCATGTCTTCATCCATGGCTTCGTCATCCATGTCTTCATCCATGGCTTCGTCTTCCATGTCTTCATCCATGGCTTCGTCTTCCATGTCTTCATCCATGGCTTCATCTTCAGCCTGCTCTTCTGTTGCAGGTTCGGCTTCTGGTTCTGGTGCGGGGGCGGGGTCGCCACCACAGGCTACCAAGACCAGAGAGAGTGCCATCAATGCGGTAATCATGATGGCGATTCGACGTAATTTTGCATTCATCTTCTAGTGACCTCCTAAAAAATTAAACACGATAAATAACTTAAGCTGGTGTCCCAGCTTCTTTTTGAGTAGCGGTCTGAACGGCCGTGCATGAATCACGCACGATCAGTTCTGCACCGAAAATCACTTGGGATTGTTGTAGATAAGGGGTTTCAATCTGGTTGAGTAAAAGCTGTACCGCCCACTGGCCTTCCGCGAACTGATTGTAAGAAATCGAGGTGAGTGGGGGGACGAAATTGCGGGCGATATCGGTATTGTCAAAAGAGACAATCGAAAGGTCTTCGGGGACTCGTAAGCCCATTTTTTGGATGAGAGGCAACGCTTCATTGGCGTAGGTGTCATTGACGAAGAGCAATGCGGTTACTTCGGGAGCATCGCGTAGAATTGTTTCGAGAGCGTTGTAGCCATTGCCGAGAGCGACCCAACGGCCGTTCGGTTCAATCGATTGGGCGGCCAAGGCTTGGCGATAACCGGCCAAGCGGGTGTGTGCGTAATCGTAGGTGGCATCGCCGCCGACAAAGCCGATGGCGCGATGCCCGAGTTGTAATAGATGTTCTGTCGCTTCGCGGGCATGGCGTGTTTCGTGACGGCCGATGCCGGAGACATCATAGTTTTGAATATCAAGACCGAGCGCTACACAGGGGATACCGAGCCGTTTGGCGATGTCGATTAAGGGTTCGTTTTGTTGAGCGTGGAAGACCAATATCCCGTCTGGGCGCAAGCTGGGATCTGATAAGTAGAGATTGGAGACATGTTGTGGCGAGCTGTTTAGCTCATTGATCACTAAGCGGAGTTCGACATTGTGCTCGGTAGCGGCCGTTTGAATCCCGTGTAAAACCTCTTTGAAAACATAACTTGAGCGTAGCACTGGGGGATGAAAAACGGCGATTGTCCGTTTTTTTGTACCGAATGTTGTGGTGTCGTTTTTCTTGCGTGTGGGTTGTTCGTCTAGCTCTTGGACAGCTTGTAAGACAGCATTGCGCATTTGTGCAGAAACGCCTGGTTTATTGTTTAAAACCAACGAAACGGTGCTTTTGGAGACGCCCGCGCGGGCGGCGATTTCGCGAACAGATGCCATGAGTTAGATGTTTTGTCCAAAGATGATACGTTAAGATTGTAGGAATATACCAGCAGTGTTCGTTGTTGTCAATGGGGCGGACGGTTTTGGACAATCGTTCGTTCGATTTTTTCGGGAGTTCGATGGACATAGGCGGGAATGTCTACTCATTTTGGTGCGGCATAGCATCCCCCTTTCTCTCTCATTTAATCTCAATGGGCTAATATGGCATTGTCAAAATAGTGCAACAGAGACCTGCAAAAAATTGTCACCGATTTGACATCACATGATCAGGTAACCAAGGATTTTAAGTCGTTTACGAAATCGATTGTCATTCCCCGCAGGTATCAGTAAGGTTTTTGGGTCTAATACCATGCTCAGTTTGCGTAAAAGATCATCTTCTTGAGATAGGCGCATCACATCAGGTTTTACAGTGTATACAATCGCCTTATGCTTTTGTTTTATCGCTTTGCTGTTTTGCTCCAGTTGATCAAGCCATGCTGTTAGTTCCGGCACGGCCGTTTCTACACCTTGCAAAAGAAATGACCGTAACAGAGCAAAGGATTGTCCATTTTGCACCGTGTCCAAAAGTTTAGTCGTATCAAGCTGATATAATTTGTCATCAATGGGGGTTGAAATCAACTCGACAAATAGCTTGTCCCCTGGAAGAATCGTTTGAGCCAGTGTTAATCTCAATTGTTCATCAACGGTAAATTTGGCTTGCTCGGCCGTTTTAACCATCTCATATTCATCATGAATACCTAAAATGTAGGCTCCCCAATCGTTGATGCGAAAATAATAAAAGCTTTGATAGATATCTTGGGGTGTTGTTGACGTGAGAATAGAATTTTCATTTGCATCAAAATCAAAATAACCGATATCGATTAAGCCAAGCGACGCAAGGTATTCTACAAGGATAATCTCAATATAAGGGTGGATAATGTCCCGATGATATTCGTTACGGGACATCTCCCAATAATGATCTTCCGTGCTTAGATTGTAATATGGAGAATCTTCTAACTCGATGTCAAATTCCCAAGCTTGCATCGCCCGAAAAAACTGATTGATTTCAATCCACTTTCCTGTCGGACACCAAGAAAGAGCCTCTATGATTTTTTCCCGTCGCTCACCGGAATGAGTTAGATGTGTTTTTTTAGATCGAACTCCTTTGAGACCTTCAACTCGGGTTAATTCCTCAAATTTTCCGTTTTCCACCCATTCTGCAAATGCATCTTCAAACAAATTAGAGTCTTGTGATGCTAGATAGTCACGCCCTAATTTGGTTATATTTCCTTGCCGAGTGACAAAATTTGAATGATAGGCGAAAACCGCTAATCCGAAAGGGCGAATCACAAATTTGTTCGTCATTTTTTCCGGGTTAGCCACCAAATCCCCATCAACCAATTGTGCGTGAAGTTTTTTCATGCTTCCGGCCGTAATAAGGCGATTGGATGAGCTAAATTTGATCTCCCCTTGTTCAATCATTCGCAAGCAGGTTAACAGATCGACCCGGCCGATCGTTTCTGTTTCAATGATGTGTAAGGGGGCTTGTTCACCAGAATAAGGGTGTTTAATATGATTGGATAGCGAACCGTCTTCTACGACTTCAATTTGAAAGCGATCTTCAGGTAAAACATGTGGTGCAAGCAACGGTAGTAAGTCTGATGGAATCGCACCATTAATGATAAATAGGTCGAATAAAATCGGATTTTTGTATGTTGCATAATGGGACCGGCCGGTAATTGGTCTTTTGGGGTAATCATCATACTGTGCCAAGAATGCGTAACTGTTAAACGTACCATCATTGTGATATGCGGTAGAGACCGCCTTTTTGGTAATATCATCTAGGGTTTGCCAATGCTTTTGTAACAAACTAGGGGTCAACAGTTGTTGGCAGATATAATCGATTCGCTGTTTTTTGCGTCGTAAACTTGTTGGGCCACCCAGCAGTTTAACATAGGCATAGATAGCGTCCGCGAGCCAATTTTCTAGCAAATTGGCCATTTTCGGATGGGTGTTAAGCGTCTTATTCATTTTTGGTTTGATTCGGATTTAATAGGATTTGTAAAGCTTTTTGACTCAGCTCTTCACTGACTGGGTTGATCCATTCGGCCAATTGAGGCAAGAAGTCTGGCGCGTCTAGTCGCTTGAGAACAGGCATATTATCTTCATTCGGTGGATCAAAACTTAAATCTAAAGCCTGTGCTTCCTCGCCCATTAGCCAGAACCGGCCGATTTGCTCATCTAATGGCGAGTTTTCCCACTCACTGGTCTCTTGCTGGCCCATGTCGATTTGGGCATAGGGGTTGAGAACCTCCATGATGTCGTTTTTGTTTTTGCCACGCAAACGGAACAATAAAAAGGGGTCTTCATCGAAACGCTCAGCCAGAATATAGTGTACCGCCGCAATATGTTTACACACGGTGGCATAATCGGGACAACTGCATTTGTGGGTTATCTCGTGTCCGGCTGGATACAAGCTCACATTAGCTGACTGAAATGCATCTTCTATATTTTGTGGCATTTCCCCCGCCAACAACTGAGCGATAAATACCGGCCGTTCTGCTAGCATAGCCACAACTTGTTGCCACGCTTTTTCAGGCAACGTGCTTATTTTAATTTCGATTTTGTACGGTTGCCTTGTCGATCCTTGCACGCGGGCTGCCAGACCCTCGGCCACCTCATCTAGGCGAATCACTTGCCCTTTTCGAGCATAACGACGGCCGCGTTGCAGACGCCCTTTATCCATTACCTTTTCCATGTTTTTAAGCCAGCGATCGGCCCACCAATTCTTGGTAAACTGTCCGCGCTTGCTTTTTGCCTTGATACCATCATCTCGCTCAATGGTTGGTTTTGCATTGTAATACCGGCTCATAATTTTTTACTATCCCCTTAATTGAACCAAATTCCGCAAATCGGCCGTTGATAGTTCCGTTAACCATCCCTCTCCGCTACCGATGACTTGTTCGGCCAAGGCCTTTTTTTCTTCGATCATTTGGTCGATTTTTTCTTCCAGCGTACCGGTGCAGACAAATTTATGTACCAGTACATTTTTTGTTTGACCGATACGAAACGCACGATCGGTGGCTTGGTTCTCCACGGCCGGATTCCACCAACGGTCAAAATGAAATACGTGATTGGCTCGGGTCAGATTTAGACCGGTTCCCCCAGCCTTGAGTGACAACAAAAATATGGGGGGGCCGTTTGGATCATTTTGAAAACGGTCAACCAACTCTGCTCGCTTTTTCGGTTTAACCCCACCATGCAAATAAAGCGTACGCACCCCCAATCGATTCTGAATATATTGCTGTAACAAGCCTGCCATTTCAGTAAACTGAGAAAAAATCAAAATCCGATCGTCGCTCGCTAAAATTTCTTCAAGGAGCATATCTAACCGATTAAGTTTGCCACTACGGCCGTTATCTTCAAATGGATTATAACTATCTTCTTGGTGTAAATACTGTGCTGGGTGGTTACAAATTTGTTTTAACTGCATAAGCATACTCAGCACAATCCCTTTTCTTTTGATCCCGCTTTCTGTTTCATCTTCAATCGCTTGAATCGATTGTTGCACGACCGCTTCATATAGTGTTGCCTGTTCGGCCGTTAATGGACAATATACTTTGAGTTCTTGTTTGTCTGGTAAATCAGAAATTACCGTTGGGTCTGTTTTCACACGGCGCAAGATAAAGGGATGTGTCAAGCGGCGCAACCGCTCGGCCGCGTTACGATCCTGTTCTTTTTCGATTGGCAGCACAAAGTTTTTGCGAAACGCTTTTTGTGAGCCCAAGTACCCGGGGTTGAGAAATTGCATAATCGACCATAATTCAGATAGTCGATTTTCTACGGGGGTTCCGGTGAGAGCAAGACGAAAATCGGCCGATAATTGGCGAATAATTTGCGCCTGTTTGGTTTGGGCATTTTTGATGTTTTGTGCTTCATCTAAAATCACTCCCTGCCAGTCAATCTTGCTTAACACATCGTTATCTCGCCTGATTAGGGCGAAACTGGTTAACACAAGGTCAACGCTGTTGACCGCATCTGTTAATGCCTGACCTTTTAGCCGATCAGCCCCTTGATGAACTAGAGCGGTCAGGTTTGGGGTAAATTTACGTCGCTCAATATCCCAATTGGTTACCACCGATGTGGGGCAAATCAGCAATACGGGTGAGGTAAAGTGACCCCCTTGCTCTTCTTTTTGCTGTTGCAAAAATGTCAGGGTTTGAATCGTTTTTCCCAACCCCATATCGTCAGCCAAAATAACCCCCATTCGCCACCGATTGGTAAAGTGTAGCCAACTATAGCCATAAGTTTGATACGGCCGTAAAGTCGCTTGTAAACCGGCCGGTGGGGCAAGTTCATGCAATGCTTCATCGTGTTGTAGCTGATCGAGCCACTGCTTAAATTCTCCTTCCAAAATGACTTCTTCCACAGGTAAATCATGGGTTGCACTGTCACCATCTAACCCCAAGCGTAAGCCATCCATTAATGAAACGGCCCCTTCTAATTCACCCTGCTTTTGCCAAAATTGGATCGCTTTTTCAATTTGTGTTGCATCGAGTTGAACCCACTGTCCTCGAATCTGTAACAAGGGTGATTTTAACGCGACCAAGGCATCAAACTCCTCTTGAGACAGAGGCTCGTCTCCTAGTGAAAGTTCCCACTTATAACTCACTAGATTATCAAACCCGACAAGGTTTTTAGAAATGTTTTGCTCACCTTTGCTCTTCTTTTTCTGACCCAGCCGTAATCGTACTCCTAGTCGTCTGCCCGGCTTATTCCACCATGGTGGTGTTAAAACACCAAAGCCGCATTGTATTAATTGTGGCACACACTGACGCAAAAATAGATACGCTTCTTCAGTCGATAAGTCGACTCCAGTCGGGCTTGGCTGATTTAAGCTGGCTTGAACGGGGGCAAACAAATTCCCTACATATCCCAATCCGGTCAACAACAACTCATGTGCTCGATCAAACTGACGGCCGAGTGCTTCAACGACACCACCTTTCTGACGCCACACTTCGGCCGCTGGAAGTAATGCGGTTGAATCATCCCTTGCCTGAAGCAAATAATGCAAGCGCCAGATCGACTTTTCTGCGTGCTGCTTTTCGCTTTTAGTCATGGCTTCATTTACCTCATCGACATGAGGTGATTCTAAACGAAAGGCGATCCGGAAACGCTTATTCCCTGCCACCGTCATCATACGTTCCCAACTCCGAAACGCATTGACAAAATGTTGCATTTGAGCGGCCCCACGCTTAATTTCAACAGACCGGCCGAACAGCGCCCTAAGCCAAGCGTTTGCGGGGTCGTTTTGGGTCGGCAAATATCGTTCACGGCCGGGTAATACCCATTCCCGAGCAGCATAGTCAACCAGATGGCTTAAGAAATTTTCGATAAGCTGTTGAGGAGGGATAGGCTGGTCTAAAACAGGCGTAATTGAGCGACAGACCGGAGGCATAGCGGCCGTCAAGCGACCCACTCTTACCCCATCCGCTTCCGTATCTAAAATTGGAACCCAACGGCTTTCATAACGGTAGCGAGCACCATCTTGGATTTGTACTAGGGTCGGGCGAATTTGTTTTTGACACAATAAATGCAAGCCATACAAAAATGCTTGCGACCAAAAACGATGACTCGCCCCAAATAGATTGCTTTTTATAGGCTCTGATTGGCTTGCTTGAGTCGCAAAGAGTGACAAGGCTTGAGCCGGTGACAGCCATAATCCCGTTACCTGCCATGGATGCCACTGGGGGGAGCCCTTATCTATATCCCAATCATGAACCAATTCAGGTGAAGGAACTGGCCCGAATTTATTTGTGGGTAACTGCAATAGGGTGGTGTGTGTTTGGATCGTATGGTGGGAAAGGTCTAATTGCTCACAGAGGTCGATGATAGCCATCTGATAGTTGTGAGAGACCGCTTTTTTCTTACGGCCGTCCCGCTTGGGTTGAACGGCCGTGCCGTCTTCTCCCCATATAAATAGCCCGTCACCCAATAATATCTGCGAATCAAGAACCCAGTGATAGTGAATAACTTTCATTTAATAATACCTTCACCAATGCGAATTGTCTTTTTGATAAAAGGTATTGTATCAGTCAAGCCATATACAACAATATGCCAAAGCAAAAGCGCCCCTCTCCCGTTAAATTGGAGAGGGGCGCAACTCTAATTCACCCGTTTGGTTGGGTCAATGTGTTGTTATGATGAATGCCAATCGCACGTATCACCTTCTAGGCCAACCGTGAAATAGTCGTCCATCTCACAGTCACCAAATGCGCCATCGCCTCCTTGGAAACCGCGTTCCCACCAATCCTCATTTTCGGATTGATTCCACGTTATGATCGTATCATTGTCATGATTACTGTTGTACATCTCCACAATGCGGTATGTAAACACTTGCTCCGCATCTCGTCGGATACCTATGCGTTCTTGGATGTATTCATACTGTTGAACCATCTGGTAGATCGTATAGGCAATAGTCACAAGACCGCCGATGATGGCAAGACCACTATTGATCGCTCCGAGCACTGCAGCACCCGGAACTTTTAACATCGCAACAGCAAACTGAATGAGGGTGACGGTACCTGATGCGACTTCCAAACCGAAATCGATCGAGGCGAACACGATTGCGACCGTATTGCCATCCTCTATCGCCTGCTCTAAGGATTGATAGGCTAGATATGCAAATCCTACACTACCAACCGCGGAAAAGTAATCGAGCCGACTCAATAAGTTAAGCGTTTTGTGATCGTAGCTAAGCTTTCTAAGCTCTGCATTGCTATCGAGACGCTCAATCGTTAGATCATAATTACTTACGCCCTGAGTCGCCTGACGATCGTACATCCCCCGTCTTGGAAGGGGAACCTCATCACCAGAAGAATCGATATTATCAACAATGGCCGTGTTACCACTTGAATGCGGGTTCATTTGTCGAATCCGGTCCATTGGGCCATCGACGAGATCGATGCTCGTTCCAATACTCATCATCACCCCATATTCAAATCCAGAAGAGATAAGATGACTAACATACGAAATGATTATCCATGCGGCCATTGGGTCATCATGGTACTCGACCATATAGTGAACCATCGACGCGACACCAAGTACACTGCCTGCTACTGCGACATAACCTTTTAGTACTAAGCCCTGTAGGTAAGTGTGATTAATGCTCAAGTTACCTGCCACAATAGCGACATTAAAATCAAACATCATATAGGCCATATCGAGCTTGACAGCCGTAACAATCATATCAATGACAAATAGGATTTCGCTCTCCATTAGGTCGAACTCTTCAAGCGTTGGATTTTCGAGATATTGATCAGTTCCACCCATCAGATAGCTATACGTTTCCCAAATCAGCCTGTCTAGCTCTTCTCCCTCATAGGTATACCCATCACAAGTTATCGATGGATTCGCACCATCATTCACCTCGCAGGAGTAAGCCATGTCTATTATGGCTAACAACTCTACAGATTTTCTATAGTTGTCTGCGTAAAGTCCGCTTAGGTTAGGGAATAAGGAGAGCGGTTGGAAACGATAACCGAGTGCGATCATGGCACTTTCGTAGTCCTCACCCGCTTCATCATATATCTCCATTACAATCTCGTTAAGATATGCATCAGAATAAGTGTAATCTGTCTCTATATAAGATTGAAACGCGAGATAGATATCTGGGCTTTCCGCAAACCAATGTTGAAATTCACTGTTTAAATTGTCACCAATCCAAGTTGAGGCATCTTCATCTGCTAATGTGCCCGCCATGATCCGGTCTAGCATCGATTCTAGCTCATCAATTTTATCGCTCTCGATGATGCCATCTGGGTTTGTGGCAAGCCAATAGTAACCATCCCAAGCCATCAGGATATCGTATAACGTCGCGCGAACCGAAGTTGAGGGGTTGAGATCACTATCGAGCAACGCATTCCCACGTATACCACGTATGAGTAGCGATTGTTGGATGTAAGAGGTGAGACCGTCAGGGGATAAGTCGATATATCCCGCGATGCTGGTGATGTCATCTACCGTGATGAGTCCATCAGGTGGGTTGGTTGGATGGAAAATGCTACCACCGGTATCGAGTTGGAAATAGATCGCTGGGTTACTGAGCACAAAGCTAGAGACTTGACGCATCAAGATAAGCAGATCGCTGTTACTGTTGGCATAATAAGCGAAATCTTCATGCTCTATATCCCCATCGTCTTCAAGCCTGCTGTTATATCCATACTCACCGCTCGCTTCTCCTGATGCGGCTGTGTCTAGGAGCTCTCGATTCGCAATCAAAATCATCATAACTTGATTTCTGATTTCAGAATACTTATCCGTATCTTGCGCCGCATACCAGCTAAGTGCCGCTTGAGCATCACTGTCTGTCTTGCCTAGGAAACTTTGAAGGTCATCCTCAGAAATTAGGCCATCTGGTGTCTCGCCGTGTCCACCTCCTAAATCAAGTGCATTGAAAAATGCATCATCATGTAACGCATAGGCCAGCGCCCCACGCAAATCAGTTTGCGTGTTGGGGACCATCGGAACAGAGTTTGTATTGGCCGTATAGCCTAAGGCCATCACGATATCGTCTACTGTCACAGTCGACCCACTATGATAATCGCCCCAGTTGTCTAACATGATTTGGGCCGCGCGCTGTGCGGCAACCGCTTGTGAGGCCACTTCACCACCGAAGAGCGACTGAACACGGAGGACGACGTCCAGGTAAGTCTCGTTACCCGGTGTGGTTTGCAGCAATTCGCGGAAATGCTGCAAATCACCTGTAATTGTTCCCGAACAATCCCCTCCTAAGCTCGTACAAGCTGTCGTCGTGAAGAGTGATTCATCTGCAGGGTGCCAATTGGTTTCATCTCCGGGAAATCCGAAAAGGATCGTGTGCGATTCCCATGCGTCTGCGTCGCTCACGATTCGGACTTGAAGTTTGTCACCATTGTGGTCAATGTAGTTGTCATAAACAAATTGAGCCCGAGCGATTGACACACCACCCAAACGCCATAATACATAGGGGGCATATTCACTCACATGATCGCCGTTTAAGAAGCTGTTGACTTCATTTTGAGCCTCCGAACTACGGGTTTCTAGAAGATCAAGAATCGCTTCTTCAATCGATTCTTGCTGGCTTACGAGCATCTGGAACTCATAGTTTTCATCCCCAACAACGGTATGATCTAAGTCTTCGATTCCCGAGAAAGTAAAGAAGGTTTGGGAATCCGAGTAACTCGTATTGTTAGTCAGCTCGATAGAATCGTTCCCTTGTAATAATAATTCTAAATGTTCGAGCAATGTGTTGACATAAATCTCGCTCGTTGTACGTGATAAGACAGAAAAGTTATCACTTTCCATATAGACATAAGAACCGTCCTCTAGTATATCGCCGTCGGAAACCAAGCGATCACGAGTCCCTGCTGTATTGACAATGGTGTCTATGCCATAGCTTCCACCAATCTTATCACTACCACCACCACCACTGATAAAATCTTCTCCACCACGGCCGATAATCGTGTCATTCCCATTTTCGCCATAAAGCCGATCATTTTCGTTGCCACCAATAATGATATCGGCACCTGTACCGCCATATACAACGAGCTCACCATAGGCCACATCGGGATCGACAATGATGGTGTCATTGCCAGCTGATGTATTGATTTGAATATAGGCCGCTTCGGTTGGGGTTAATTCGGTGACGACTCCGTTTACGGACACAGACACCAATGAAGAGTTGCCTTGTGTGACATAGACTTCATCAGCATCCTCCGTTCCCAGTATCGAGTGCTCGGTTGGCGGGGCCGTTTCCCCGTTACCAGATGATGAAATTTGATTGGCTTCATACGCAAATAAACGGACATCTGTTAATTTCGCATCTTCATTACTCAGTTCAGCAATGAGAATATCGGCAAAACGAACTTCTTCATCCTTCAACATGTTCCCTTGGGAAATATTACGATAAATACCCCATTTGGCTCGTATAAATTCCCCGAGGTTATCTATTTTCCAAGTGGGCAAGCTATAGGAAACAAATTCCATTAAGGGTTCACCAGCGAGATTCTCGGCATCGAGGATGACAATTTCATAATGGACATCAGAATCGCTGTTGACCCCACTCTCTGCTACGTGATGGGAAGCTGGCCCCAGATTGAATTTCACTTTCTCGATGATATGAACCCACTTACCTCTTAGATCATCTAATTCCGCTTGGGCAATAGTAATCTGTGACGCAGCACTTGGTGAGTAGCGTAGATTGAGCTTCGCTGTTTCGCCCGGATCATCATCTGTAGCAGGCTTAGCGGCAACGGCCGTGAGCGTGATTAACGGCATTGATGACCCTTCACCCCCAACCGGCTTCAACTGGTGTAAATGGGTAAACTTATCAGAGACTTGGAAAT
>WTJY01000453.1:0-18066 GCA_011524645.1 Anaerolineales bacterium
TGGGGGAGGTGGATTACCCCCCAGCCCCTCTCCCAACGGGAGAGGGGAGCTTTTGATCCGATACGAATTAAAAATAATTGAGCGATCGGCCTGAGATATTTTTAATTCAATGAACAAATTTATCTCAAAGGCAAGACAGTTGTCATACATGCCTAAAAATGGCGAACTCTTTCGTCACTTCTCTGACAATAATTCACGCAATGCGTTTAACAGCTGATCAACTTCTTTCGCTGTAATCCAGTAATGAATAACGGCCCGGAAACCGTTCATGCGATAGCCACCGATTAAAATATTGTACTCATCGCGTAACCGTTCAGTAATCTCGGCCGTTGACAAAGGAGCCTCATCAGAAACGGTAAAAAAGACCATATTGGTTTGAACTTTATGGGGGTCAATCGAAACATAGGGAATTTCAGCCAACCCTTGAGCCATCCGTTGCGCATTGTCATGATCGACCTGCAAACGTTGGCTCATATCGCGCAGGGCGATAATACCGGCCGCTGCGATCATCCCCGCTTGACGCATCCCCCCCCCAAGCATTTTACGCAGACGACGGCCGTGATAAATAAATTCTTCATCTCCGACAATGACCGAACCAACCGGCGCGCAAAGCCCTTTGCTCAAACAGATACTCGCCGAATCCACATAGGCCATCATCTCACTGACGTCAATGCCGAGCGCGGTTGTTGCGTTAAACACGCGCGCCCCATCTAAATGAAAGCGTAAGCCGAATTCATCCGCCACGTCGCGCAAATCGGCCAAGTAATCGAGCGGAATCGCCGCCCCATAGTTCCCACCAGAGCTATTTTCTGCACAAATCAAACGAGATTGAGGGAAATGTGGGTCATCCGGCCGGATCGCACCACGCACGGCCGCAATATCCATGCGCCCCATATCATCTGTTGGCACCGGCTTCGGCACCACGCTCCCGAGCACCGCCATCCCCCCCGCTTCATATTTAAAGACATGGGCATCTTCACCGATAATCGCCTCATGCCCACGTCCGGCATGGACCATCATGCTAATCAAGTTCCCTTGGGTACCACTCGACACAAAAAGAGCCGCCTCTTTGCCGGTCATTTCAGCCGCCAACGCCTCTAATTCATTGACGGTCGGGTCATCCCCATAAACGTCATCACCAACGGCCGCAGTGGCCATCGCCTCCCGCATTTCAGGGGTCGGCCACGATACTGTATCCGAGCGAAAATCAATCTTATTCATACGATTAAGTTTACGTAAAATGAGCGTGAATCGCAACAACCATTAGAATATACGATCTATTGTGTACGCAATAATGTCCAGCATGATGTGTAATGACAATATCGACTAAATTAATCGACAATTTACGATTAGACTTTATCAATACCTTCGTCATTTTTAATTCGCGCCGGATCAAACGCTCCCCTCTCCCGTTGGGAGAGAGGGGGAATCCACCTCCCCCAACCCCTCCTGATAGGAGGGGCGCCAATCCAATCAGACCGTTCGCATTGGCTAAGGTATTGTTTATAGGCAATAACTTTAGTCCAATTTTTTAGACGACAATAAAAGATCGGGACAAAAAAATCGCCTCCACAAAGGCTCGTCCCTATCGCTTTGCATCCAACAAACCTTATTGACCATTAGCCACGAAACCTTTACCATTTTCCCGTGATCACACTCTTTCCAATCCGCCACCACGGCCCCGGCTCCGCATTTGCGCTCTCCCAAGCACTGCAAACCCTACAACCCGACATCATCCTAATCGAAGGGCCTGCAGACGCAACAGCGATTTTGCATTGGTTAAACCATGAAGAAATGGAGCCTCCCATCGCCCTACTGAGCTATCGGCCCGATGTGCCGGGCAAATCGACAGTCGGCCCGATGGCGGTTTTCTCCCCTGAATATCAAGCGATTCGCTACGGCTTTGGTGCCGATGTGCCGGTTCGTTTCTGTGATATTCCGTATGGCCACTTGCTATCACTCGGCCACTCAATCCCCCCACCACCGGCCGTCCCATTTAATCAGCTCAGCCAAATCGTCAACATGCCCAGCTATGAGCGCTGGTGGAATCTTTTTGTCGAGCAACGACAAGACACGGCCGATCTATTCCCCGCCGTTAATGAGTTAATCGCAGAAATGCGCCGCGATTTACCCGAACCGGACGACTCAGACGAAAAAGAAGGGGCAGCCCACCTGCTGAGTGAACGGCGTGAAGCCTATATGCGTCAATCGATTCGGCAAGCGGAAGCGGAAGGATTTCACCGAATCGCGGTCATCGTTGGTGCATGGCACAGTGCGGCCCTCACGGCCGAACAGCTCGAGGCCAAAACGGCCGAAGACGGGAAAAACCTTTACGAACTACCGATCGTACCGGTCGAACATAGTTGGATTCCGTGGACCTATAGCCGCATGTCCGCCATGCTCGGCTATAGCGCAGGTGTTCGTTCTCCTGGCTGGTATCATCATTTGTGGGAACAAAAACAAGTGGAAGCAACTGCCAGCCAAGTCTCAACCCAATGGCTCAAAAAAGTAGCCGATCTGCTTCGACAGGAAGGATTTGAATCTTCATCGGCTCACATTATCGAAGCGGTTCGGTTGAGCCAAGCGGTCGCGGCCGTGCGCGACCTCCCATTTCCCGGTCTACCTGAGCTAAACGATGCGGTGCAAACAGTAATGTGCCAAGGATATGCAGAACCGATTCAGCTCATTCAGCGACGCTTGATTATCGGAGAACGTATGGGGGATATTCCGGCCGACACGCCACAAACCCCACTCCAGAAGGATGTACGACAAACCCAGCGCCAACTCAATCTACGGCCGTCACCAGACCCCGATTCGATCCAGCTCGATTTGCGCCAAGCCGAAGACAAGCAGCGTAGTATTTTTCTACACCGGCTCAATTTATTGGATATTCCGTGGGGGCAAGTCGGCCGTAGTCGTGGCATTCGTCAAGGCACTTATACCGAAGTTTGGAAATTACAATGGGAGCCGGGATACACGATTAAACTGGTCACCGCCAGCATGTGGGGCAACACATTAGGCGCGGCCGTGGGCAATTATGTACTCGATTTGGCCCACAAAGCCTCTTCACTACGCGAATTGTCACAACTGCTCGACAAACTGATCATCGCCGATTTACCGGAACCACTCGTTCAACTCCTGCATATGGTCGAAAACAAAGCGGCCGTTACCAGCGATGTGCTTCATTTGATGCAAAGCATCCCCCCACTGGCCCACATCATGCGTTACGGCGATGTCAGAGACACCGATCAAGTGCTCGTCCAGCACATCGTAGAATCTTTATTCACCCGTGTCTGCATCGGCCTCCCCACAACCTGCATCTCGGTCGATGACAAAGCGGCTCAAGAGCTCAATGAAGCGATTAACGCCCTCCATCCGATTATAGCCCTCTTCAATGCGAATGATCTCATCGAACTATGGCAGGAAACAGTGGAAAAGCTAGCCACAGCAGGTGACAAAATACACGGCCTGATCGCCGGTTCCGCTTGCCGCCAGCTCTTTAAAAACGGCCGGTTCGATCAAGAAACAACGGCCGCGCAAATGAGTCTCGCTCTATCGCGAACCGGTTTAGCATGGTCAGATATGGATCGTTTACTATGGATGGTCGCTTGGTTAGATGGCTTTTTGCAAGGCTCGGAAATGGTGTTGGTCCACGATCTAGAGTTATGGCAGCTACTAGCCGACTGGGTCGCGCAATTGCCGGAGGAGCAATTTATGGGAATCATGCCGCTCCTACGGCGTACTTTCTCCAGCTTTTCCGAAGGGGTGCGCGAGCAGCTCGGCCGTCGCATACGTGGACAACACCCCCCAGAAGCCACAAGCGATGGGACAACCTATGATACCGCTTTGGCGAATCAGCTCTTGCCATACCTAGAAAAAATCTTAGGTGTAGCGACACAGGAATAGCGCAATGACAACAAGCAATGAACAAGAACGGCGCTGGCGACTGATTTTAGGTGGCACCGCCGATGAGGCAGAAAATACCCAATCACAAGCGGGGGAAAGCGGGGGCGACATGGGGGCACCCGGTCAAATGGAACAAGGGATACCGAGCGATCAAAATAGCCCGCCCGGACTCTCCTCGCAAGACCAAGAGATCGACAATCTGCTAGAAACTCTATACGGGGATAGTGAAAGTCGGGGCGGCGATTTAAGTAATGCCGATCCGGACATCGCTCGCTGGCTTGGTGATGTGCGCAGTTATTTTCCAGAACCGGTGGCCCATATTTTACAAAAAGATTTATTAGAACGGTCCAATCTGCGCAAGTTACTGAATGATCCCGATTTATTTGATCATATCGAACCGGATATGGGACTGGTCAGCGATATTTTAGCCCTACGACGAGTGATGCCGACCAAAACCAAGCAAACAGCCAAAGAAGTGGTGCGACGAGTCGTCGATGAGCTAATCGCCAAAATGAAGCCTTTGCTAGAGCAAGCGGTTCGCGGGGCGATTCACCGGCCGACTCGTAACCGTCGGCCGCGCTATAAAGAGATCAATTGGGGGCGTACCATCCAAAAAAATCTCAAGCATTATCAGCCAAAATACAGCGCGCTCGTACCAGAAACGCTTGTCGGATACGGTCGACAGCAGCGTGGTCTCCGCGATCTCATTCTAGCGGTTGACACCAGCGGTTCGATGTCCACTTCTGTTGTCTATGCCAGTGTTTATGGGGCCGTTTTAGCCTCAATTCCAGCCATCACCACCCGCTTAGTCCTCTTTTCGACTTCAGTCGTCGATGTTACCGATCACTTGCATGACCCGATCGACCTATTATTCGGCATTCAGTTGCGTGGCGGTACCAATATCGAAAAAGCACTCAGCTATTGCGAACAACATGTCTCACGGCCGGAAGACAGCACGCTGATTCTGATTTCTGATCTATTTGAAGGGGGAAATAAAGCCGCTTTGGTCCGGCGAGTCGCCAGCCTAGCCCAACGCGGGGTACAGGTCATTGTCTTGCTCGCGCTTAATGACTCTGGGACACCCCGTTTTGACCGTGAAATGGCCAATCAATTGGTTCATTTAGGGGTTCCTTCGTTCGCCTGTACACCGGACCAATTTCCTTCGCTGATGGGCACAATCTTAAACGGCCGTGATATTCAGCATTGGGCCGGAACAATGGGTGTGGTCACGGCTCCGGATAATTAAATCGGGTGTGTGCCGATGGGTGACCTTATTCGTCATTCCCCACTTATTCACTATAATCAGATACAAATCAATTCAATATCAGTCGTAGGAACATTATGACCTTAAACGAAGTCATCACTCAGCTATATCAAAATGCGCCAGCATTTGCAACCCGTATGAACAATGCAGGGGTAGTCCCATCCGATATTCAAACAATCGATGACTTAACCGCGTTACCGGTATTACGCAAAGATGATTTAATCGCTTTGCAAAAAGAAAATCCCCCATTTGCTGGTTTTCTGGCGGTTCCTCTTAGTGAATTGGCGACCGTTTATCAATCTCCCGGCCCGATTAATGAGCCGCATATCGGTACCATTGATGGCGGGAATTGGGCGATTGCGTTGCGGGCCGGTGGCTTCAAAAAAGGGGAGGTGGTGCTCAATGCGCTGAGCTATCACATGACACCGGCCGGAGCATCGTTAGAAAATAGCCTACGCGCTGTAGAATGTGTTGTTATTCCGGGGGGAATCGGCAATCAAGAACAACAAATTTTAGCAATGGCTCAATTTGGAGCGACCGGATACGTGGGACTACCCAGCTATCTAAAAAGCTTACTTGATAATGCGAAAAAATTAGGGGTCCCGCTTCAACTCAATAAAGCGTTGGTACTTGCGGAGCCATTTCCTGAGTCATTACGCCAAGAACTAGCCGCTCATGGCGTGACCGCCTTACAAGCCTATGGCTCAGCAGAGTGCGGAAACTTAGGGTATGAAACAGCTGAATTAAACGGCTGGCATGTTCCTGACAATGTCTTATTACAAATCTGCGACATCAATACCGGTGAGCCATTGGCGGCCGGAGAGACAGGCGAAGTGATCGTGACCCTACTCAATCCGACATACGGGGCTACCATTCGTTTCGGCATTGGGGATTTGTCTGCGATCATCCCCAGCTCGCTAACTGATGGCGGACCGATGCGCATCGCCGGTTGGCAAGGACGGGTCGGAGCGGCCACCAAGGTTCGTGGGATGTTCCTGCACCCGATCCAATTGGGCACCATGATGAAACGGTTCCCACAGGTGATCCGGTATCAAGCGGTCGTCACGCGAAGCAATCATAAAGACAGCCTAACGCTAGAGATCGTCACGGCCGTCAATGCCGACACGACAAGCTTGGCTCAACAGATCGAAAAGGTGGCACGAGAAGCGATCAAATTTCGATTGACTGTAAAAATTGTCAAACAGATTCCACACGATGCGCTACCGATTCGGGATGAGCGTACTTGGGATTAAAAAACGGGATGCTTACAGTCAAATCACCATTTTGGATAGTGTGATATAGCCAACAAACCTGGCATCACGCTAGATGACTCATCAACCTTCATCTCTTATTCTTCAACTCATTAACCTTATGTGGAATCCGGACTTATATCATCGGGCATGGGATTTTGCGGCCGCAGCACATGGTGCGAAAGATCAGCGAACCCCAGACAAAGATTACCCTTACATTTATCATATCGGCATGGTTGTCTTTGAAACGGCCGGAGCACTCGCCCAAGAGACCTTTACCCAGCCAAACCTTGCGATTCAATGTGCCTTGTTACATGATGTCATAGAAGACACGGCGGTGACCCATGACCAGATCAGCAAACAGTTCGGCACCGATGTGGCGGCCGGAGTCTTGGCACTGACAAAATATCGTCAGGTCGGCAACAAACAGGCGCAAATGGCGGATAGCTTGCGGCGTATCCAACAGCAACCGCGTGAAGTATGGCTCGTTAAACTAGCTGATCGCATCGCTAATCTCCAAGCGCCACCAAGCCATTGGTCCAACGTCAAACGAAGCGCTTATCGCACAGAAGCGATGACCATTCACGAAGCGTTACGGCCGGCCAGCCCCTATCTTGCTGCCCGTTTGTCGCAACGGATTACCAGCTACAAACAATATATTCAAGATTAGCGAGAACCGACGAAGGTCAGATATACAAACAATAGCGACACGCTTCGATCTAAATACAGCGTCTCACAAATTTTATGATTTTTTAGAATCCGTCTATTTGGCCCCTGTCTCCCGTTTAGAGAGGGGCTAGCGGAGAGGGAAATTTATAAAATCCACCTCCCCCAGCCCCTCCTCATAGGAGGGGAGAAAAAAACAGATCACTTTTGAGACGATATATTAAATCAGACCACAGGCCGTTGTTATAATTGAGGAAAACTTCCCGTGAGCGAAAAAAGCGATGAAAAATGGTCCCTCGCGGACAACCTCCCCGAAGATGCGGGTGAGGTCGCCCAAATCTACGACGATTTCGCCCCTGAATATGTCACCTCTGTTTTAGAATGGGGGTATGAAGCCCCGCAAGTCAGTGCCCAACTGCTAAAACAGTACAAAGTTCCAAGCGATGCCCAGCTGCTAGATGCCGGTTGTGGCACCGGCCTAACCGGACAAGTCTGGCAAGGGGCCGGCTATACACAATTGATCGGTATCGACATCTCGGCCGATTCGCTCATTGAAGCGAAAGCGACCAGCGCCTATATCGCTGTACAACAGCATGATTTAGAAAAGCGATTTCCATTCCCAGACAATCAATTTGATGTCACACTCAGTATCGGAGTCTTGACCTACATTCGCAAAGTACAGGAAACGATGGCGCAATTTATTCGGGTCACACGGCCGGGCGGTTTGATCATCTTTACCCAACGGAACGATCTTTACGCCAAGCGAGATTGCGCCAATATCTTTGCCGATCTACAGGCACAAGGGGTATGGAAACAGTGCTACATGTCAGAACGCCGCCCCTATTTACCCCAGCACCAAGAATATGGAAGCGAGATCGAAATCCACTATTTTGTCTATCAGGTTTTATAAAGAAGTGAAAATCCTATGAATGAACGCAAACCACGTATTTTAATCGCCAAACCGGGCCTAGACGGCCATGATCGAGGGGCGAAAGTGATCGCCCGCGCCTTACGCGATGCCGGTATGGAAGTAATCTATACCGGTTTGCGCCAAACCCCCGAAATGATCGTCGAAGCAGCGCTTCAAGAAGATGTCGATGCGATCGGCCTCAGCATCTTATCAGGAGCGCATAAAGCTCTGATTCCTCGAATTACCACCCTTATGGGGGAAAATGAATTGGAAGATGTCCCCTTGTTTCTAGGGGGCATTATTCCGGATGAAGACATCCCTGTGATGAAAGAGCAGGGAGTCACGGCCGTTTTCGGCCCTGGATCAAGCACGCAAGATATTAGCGCATTTATTTGGAACAGCCTGCGAGAAATTTAGCCATGTCGCCCAAATTAGACCTCTGGTTAACCGAAATGCTGACGGGGAGCCGACGTGCTTTGGCGCGAATAATCACGGCCGTGGAAAACGATCCGGCCGTAGCCGAACACGCCATCCAAACGCTCTATCCACGCACTGGGCAAGCTCATATTCTCGGCTTAACCGGCGCACCGGGAGCGGGCAAAAGCTCGCTCACCACCGAACTAGCGCTGGAATTACGTCGTCGCGATCTTACGGTGGGCATCGTAGCGGTCGATCCAAGTAGCCCATTTACAGGGGGAGCACTATTAGGGGACCGCGTACGGATGGGGGCGTTGGCAGGTGATAAAGGGGTGTTTATTCGTAGCATGGCCTCACGTGGCCGGTTAGGGGGCTTGTCCTCGACCACATCGGCCGTACTCAAAGTGCTCGATGCGGCCGGATTCGATATTTTAATCGTCGAAACGGTCGGCGCAGGTCAAGCTGAAGTCGATATCGCCAGCACCGCACACACTACCATCGTCATTGAAGCCCCCGGCATGGGGGACGATGTACAAGCGATTAAAGCGGGCATCCTCGAGATCGCCGACATTCTAGTCGTCAATAAAGCGGACCGCGCCGGTGCACATCAAAAAGTAAAATCACTAGAAATGATGCTCCATCTTGGGCCGCAAGGCGGCACCCGCCATCATGGCAAGATCATCGCGTCACCGGCCGAGATACAAGCAAGCAGTCAAAACGCTTGGCCGATTCCAGTAATCAAAACAGAAGCGATTAATGGCAAAGGGCTCAGCGATCTAGCGGATCAGATTCTGAGCCATCGCACCCATCTCCAAGAAACGGGCCAATGGCTAGAGCGAGAGCGAGAACGGGCCTTGCAAGAAGCGACCGCTCTTATTCAGCAACGATTGCTCGCCCAAGTCCAAGCGCAAATCCCAGCCGGTTTACAACATGAAATTTACACGGCCGTAGCCGAACGGAAAATCAGCTTATATACGGCCGTCGAGCAAATTTTAAATTACGGTCCATGATCAAATACATAATCGATTTTTCTCTTCTCTTTTCTCTCTTCTCTTTTTTGATCCTCACATCATGCCAATCGATCACAAAACCTCCAGACGAACCGTCTCCTACCCCCTTGCCCCCGCTTCAAGTCAGCGAAATCGAACACAGTGTGGGCCTGATTATCGGTCTACAGATCGCCCCCAACGGGGATCTTTTTTATGCGGCTCAGGATGGCACAATAAAGAGAAAAGTTGACTCAACACAGGGGGAATCAATTTTAGAGATTCCGGTATCAAGAGTCGGGTTTGAAGATGGCTTATTAGGGTTTGTCTTCTCCCCCGATTTCCCCTCAACCGGCCATTTTTTCACCTATCACACCGCTCCCGATCCAGATGGGAATCCTCTTCGTGGGGAAATTAATCGCTGGACATGGAACGGCAACAACGGCCGTGTCAGCCCTCCGACCCTCATTTTTGAACTCCCAACATCACCAGAACAGCAATACCACTTTGGTGGTGGCTTGCGGTTTGGGCCAGACGGCCGGCTCTATCTCATTTTTGGCGACACCAATCAACCGTTTCTCGCAAGATCGGCCGACGATCTAGCCGGATCGATCTTGCGCCTCAATCCTGATGGATCGATTCCAAAAGACAATCCATTTGGCCCAGAATCGGCGGTCTACGCCACCGGTTTTCGCAACGGGTTCGGCTTGGCTTGGCATCCACAAACGGGCGCGCTTTATCAGGCGGAAAATGGAGACAGTTGTGATGACGAACTCAACTTAATCAAGGGAGGTGCCGATTACGGTTGGGGACGTTATGAATACAACACCTGCCCTTATCCCGATGATCGGGGAGAAGCACCGGTTTTTCAATGGGAAAGACCGATCGGGCCATCGGCCGCGATATTTTACACGGCCGATCAACTCTCAGAATTTCGTGACAAGCTCCTCTTGTGCGGCAGCAACCACAACCATATCTGGATCATCGACCCAACACGGCCGCAAGAGATGACAAACCTTCAAATCGGGGATAGGGACTGGTTTTGCCAAGCGGCACTGACCCAAGCTCCCGACGGTTCGCTCTATAGCGCGACGGCGGGTAAAATCTGGAAAATTAGTCGCCAATAACACCAAACCACAACATAAAATCAGCTATGTCTAAACTTAAAGCACGCCTCACAGAACTCATCCATAACACCGAACAGACCTTTGATTCGCTCAAATCGGTCCTCGAAGAGAAATTGCATCTTAACGGCCGCCCCACGGTTCATCCTTACTTCGGTTATGGCACGGCCGACACCCTCTATTTGCGCGGGCGTGTCCTCGCGAGCCAACCCTTTACCTCGGCCGAAACGGAAGACACCATTTTTGAAAATCTACTCAACACCTATCGCCATATCAACAGCGATGAAATCGGCGGAGCCACCATCGAAGCGATCTGCGACGAACATACGATCGAAGTTACCAGTGATGAGGAAGGGTATTTTTTCGTCACGCTACCCGCACCCGCCACAGACGAAACGATAATTGACATCACCCTAACGCTCAAATCCCCCTTAGCCGAAAATGGGGCAACCATGACGACGACCGGTAAGGTGTTCCGGCCGTCGGCCAATGCTCAGTTCGGGGTCATCAGCGACATTGACGATACGGTTATGTATAGCAGTGCAACAAACTATTTGCGGGCCGCCCAGCTCATGTTTTTGCGTAACTTTCGCACCCGAACCCCATTCCCCGGTGTTGCCACACTGTATCAGGCTCTAAACTGCGCCCAAGACAGCACAAATCCGATGTTTTATATCTCTAGTAGCCCTTGGAATCTATTTGATCTATTGACCGATTTCTTTGAGCTTCAAGGGGTTCCGTGGGGGCCGCTCTTTCTAAAAGATTATGGCATCACCGAAGACACATTATTAAGTTCGGGGCATGGCAAACACAAAATGACGCAGTTTGACACGATCTTAGCCACCTATCCAGATATGCAGTTTGTGATTTTGGGAGACAACGGGCAAAAAGACCCTGAGATTTATAGCCAAGTGATCGCCAAATACCCCGGCCGGATCAAAGCGGCCTATATTCGGGTGGTCAGCAAGGAAGAGCGATACGAAGAATCGGAAGAAATCGCCCGTAACATCACCGATATGACCGGTGTCCCGATGATTTTGGCGGGCAACTCGCTTGATGTGGCTAACCATGCCCAGCAGCTCGGTCTGTTAGACAATGCGGCCGTGGCCGAAATCACCCAAGCGATGCTAGACGAAGAAGCGGACACCCCACTTGAGTCCCTTTAGGCTCAAAACTAAAATGAAGGTATGTCACCATAGATTTTTTCCGTTTTGATAACAATGGAAAAATCGTTAAACAGTGGGATTCAATTCAACAAATCCCACCAGCAACCTTAAATGGGCACCCGATATATTAGTCGAAGTTACTATTTATCATACACGGCCGGTTTTTACCCAGAAACCGGCCGGTTTTAGTTCAACCACATCAACCCGCCAACTGTGCCTGCGCCAAATTCTTCATATAGCGCAAAATCGCCGACATCCCATTCAAGCGTTGACCCGAAATCACCTTCTGCAACTGCATCTGCAAATAAAACATATCATCAACAGACAACACTTGCTCCGGCGACAACCCATTCAACCCCTCGCTCAAAATCTGGCCGTAGCCTCGCACTGTCGGCGCTTCACGTGGAATATCGAAATAATAAGCCATCCGGCCGTCTTCTACTTCCGCATGAATAAAAACAGGAGACATACACTCATGTACTTGCCCAAACTGCTCTCGAATCGCCAACAATCGTTCCGGTAAATCAGGCAACTCTTCAGACAATTCCAACAAATACATCAACTTTTCTTGCCCTTCCAACATGGCAAAATCTTCAATCAACTCTTCTAATCGTTCAGGAATAAAGGAACCCATAATCTCTCAATCCTCACCAGCTATTACACATTAAACGCTATCAAAAACAACGTGTCACCAAACATCTAGACCACACGCGATAGGAGATAAAGACAGACAAAACCTCTCAACAAAAAGGGTTCCCTATCGCTATCACTTGTCCCTATGATGTCATCGCAACCTTGATGAGCCGTTTCACGCTTTTTAATCTGCTCACTATAAGTCAATACCTTCGCCAATCTAATCAGACGCTTTGTATTGGCGAAGGTATTGTCAATTATAAAGGATTAAAAAATCACATCCATTGCTGACAACAAATTCATAAAATTAGAATGCGATTGCCCTGGCTGCAATAGCAAGGTCACTCCCCAACTCGTGTAATATAGTTTACAATTAAAAAACAATACGCCAGTAATAAGTGGTCATTAAGGGTCATTGACTTCTTGTTAGCTCAAATAATCTACCAACATCACGGAAACGGAAACCAATCAATAACTGATGTTACGCGCTACTGAGGGCGAGAACGTAGCGCGTAACATCAGTCAATAAAAAAAGCTATGTTAGAACGAATTCTTGTCATTACCCTGGGACTCATCGCATTGGTCGCGATGGTCCTATGGTCAATTTTTCAGCCATCCAAATCAGACCTGCGCACCGGCCGGCTCATCACCACTATTTTTGTGCGGGAACGGCACTCGGTCGATGTCTCCACCACCGTGGTCGATACTGATGAAGAATATGTCTATGCCGGTTTCGGTGGCGACATGCGTTTAGGGAATCAATCTGAGCTCTATGTCATGGATATTACTCAATCAGCCACCGAGCCTCCCATGCTCGGGCGCCTCCCTCTCGATGGCATCATCGTCCGCATTAAAGCACATGAAAATACACTCTACGTCTTGGCCATTCCTCGAATCAACGAAGCGTCCCCCAAGACGCTGTTACACATCATCAACATTACCGATCCTACCGCCCCACAAATGTTGACCTCCTTCCCTTTAAACGCGGAGCCAAATGAGAAGTTTAACCGGATCGAAATTTATAATGACACCGCCTACATCAGCGGCCGTGACAATCTCCAAATTATCGATGTGACCGACCCCGCAAACCCTCAATCGCTCGGCCGGATCGTTGGAGAAGCGGGCATTGGTCAGAATGGGCTCGCTATCGATGATAACTACGCCTATGTCGGTACAGGTGGACTCA
Source organism: Anaerolineales bacterium (assembly GCA_011524645.1). Taxonomy (GTDB): domain Bacteria; phylum Chloroflexota; class Anaerolineae; order Promineifilales; family Promineifilaceae; genus WTJY01. Next base: position 13,509 of record WTJY01000453.1, read on the forward strand.
TTCGCTTAGTCGACATTACGGAACCGACCGCCCCCTACTTTATCGAGACAGAACATGATTTCAACACGCGGGACATCGTGCTACAAGACGGTATCGCCTATACGGTCAATGGAGACGGCTTAGAGATTATCGATTTAAATGATCCGCTCAATCCGCAAGTGCTCAGTTTCGCCGACACCCCCGGGGATGCGTGGGAAATTAAAGTAAGCAACGGGTATGCATATGTTTCGGACGGCACATTTGGCCTTACAATTTTCGATGTTCGCGATCCCGCCAACCCCTCTTGGGAAGGGTATTTCGCCAAACAATTCCTCGGCGTAAATCTTGCAGTCGTCGATCAATATATCTATGCGGCCGGTGGCGCCAACTATCCGTTCAGAGTCTTTGAATTTTCACGTTGGGAACCGGCCACAGAATAAGGCACAGGTTCGAAACGTTTTCATGACAGCAACATCATTTAATCAACTCATGTCGGCCGTCACTCCGGCCGACACCCCTCATCATTATCGCGCCCAAGTTACCACCGACTGGCTTCAAGGGCGCACCACTTTTGGCGGCATGTCGGCCGCGCTAGCGATAAAAGCACTGCGGCTAGACCTCAACACCGAACGGCCGCTTCGGGGGCTACTCACCTCGTTTATCGGCCCTACCGGTGCAGGTGAACTAACTATCGAATGCATCCATCTGCGCAGCGGGCGTTCCGTCACTTGGGCCGAAGCCCGCATCAGTCAGAACGGCAAATTATGCACCACACTCACCGCCAGCTTTGGCGACGGCCGTGAGTCAGTTATCCAGATCGACAATGAAACCCGCCCAGACAACGCCCCCACGCGTGACAGTGTCCCCGCATGGCCTTTTATCCCCAGCATCACCCCCGCCTTCACCCAACATTTTGAAATCCACCAAGTGGTCGGCCAAATGCCTGCCACCCAATCAACCCACGGCAACATCGGCTCTTGGGTCCGCTTTCGTAACCCCGAAAACTTTGGCGAACCCCATATCGTGGCACTCATGGATCTGCTCCCTCCGGGGGTATTACAAATGTTCCCCACCTTCAAACCGGTCAGCTCTTTAACATGGCAATTGCAAATGATCGATGACTTAAAGGGGGACGATGCCCAAGACGGAAGCGGCTGGTTTTATATCGATGTCACCACAAGCGGTGCAGCCGACGGCTATTCAATACAAAATGCAACCCTCTACACCCCCACCGGCCGCGCCCTCGCCATGAGTCAGCAAGTCGTCGCCATTTTCGCCTAAATCGGGCGCATCACAATCAAATCTCATCGCTTGAGTCGTTCGTTCAAGCAACTCAAGCGATGACTCATCGATCAGCGTCGCACCACACTGCTCAGCTTCCCATCCTCCCCAGCAACAACTAAACCATGCTCCATAAAATAGTCGAGGATCGTAGATAGATGCGTAAATATCTCGTGAGGGGGCAAAACGGCCGTGTAATAAGCCACATACGCCTGCAAATTCTTTGCGTCAACCAACAGTGCTAATAGTGCTTCCCGTTCAATCGGCTGATAACACAAAATCGATCCTACACAGGTGACTTTTGCTCACCGGCCGTTACCGCCAACGACAAATGATTTTCCTGTGGCGCCAGCGGGCACGACCACTGATGATTGTAAGCGCAACTCGGATTATAACTGTAATTAAAATCGAGAATCAGTTCCCCACCGGCCGTTTGCCCCAAATCGGCATGCTTAATCGTATCGAGCAGATACCGGCCACCCCCATAAGTCAGCTCACCATGTGTTTCATCCCGAAACGGCAAGAAAACACCCCCCCCATACCCCAACAGCCAGAACAGCGACAGAGTCACCGGCTGTCCAGCCATCTCTAAATGAACCTGACCGATCCGCTGGGCACGAATCGTCCCATCGACATCCGTTTCAATCGGAATCACGGCCGTTTCCACATCAGTATCCAGCTGGGCGGTAAAACGCCACGCCGGATCATAATCAAAATAGCTCAGCCCCTGAAATGCGGCCAACTGTTCCCCACTCAACGCGGTTTGCGAATGATACGCAAACAACTGATCTCGCGTCTGCCGCCAATGCGCCCATGTCTGTTCGGGCGATAGCTGCGAACTGCGCACGGCTGCATACATATCGGAAACGGAGCGACGATAATGAAGTAATTCTGGGTAAGACATTCGTGAATGGGTCGGATTCATCCAAATTTTTCCTGAAATTGACGGAGCGACGATAATGAAGTAATTCTGGGTAAGACATTCGTGAATGGGTCGGATTCATCCAAATTTTTCCTGAAATTGATTGATAGTCCCATGATCGCCAAGGCTACAACATGGCTTCGATAATACATAAAAGATATGGCTCTTTATCTGTTTCAAGGAGTTGCAAACTCATGCTGTGTTGCTCCCCTCTCCCTTGAGGGAGAGGGGCTGGGGGAGAGGAGTAAAACAAATTTGTTTTTAGGGGAATGAAATGGTGTCAGGTCAAAACTGACTCGGCCGTGGCTGTTTCAAATGTGGGGATTTTGTTGGCGACCGGTAAGTAGACACGAATAGTTGTCCCTTTACTGGGTGTGCTTTCTAGTTGGAAACGACCGCCCATTATTTCACAGAGATGTTTACTTAGGGTAAGTCCGATTCCTACCCCCCCATATTCTTTTGTGTGGGAATTATCTCCTTGGGCAAAGGCTTGAAAGATAATCGGAAGTGCTTCATCAGAGATTCCCACACCGGTATCGATCACTTCGCAACAAATCCAGTTTTCTACTGCGGTGTCAATGTATGTGATATTTAAGGTGATGGTACCTTTGTCTGTAAATTTGACCGCATTGTTTAAGATGTTGGTCAATATTTGCTGGACACGGCGTTCATCGGCCGATACATCTGGTAGGTCAGATGGGGCATGCAGCGTGAATTGAATCCCTTGGTTTTCGCATTCAGGTCTAAAATAAGCATTCAGCTCTTGGCTCAATGCTTGAATCGGAAACGGTTCAATATGAAGGTCGAAATTTTGTGTTTCAATCTTAGTCCAATCGAGAATACGGGTGATAATGTCGTGTAAGTGATAGCTTGATTGCTGAATTTTCTGTAAATCCCTGATCATGCTTGGGTCTAACCCCATATCGATCGCTTCATCTACCACCAAACCGGTGTAGCCGAGTATTGCGGTGAGTGGTGTGCGGAGTTCGTGACTCATGTTGTCTAAGAACTGATCTTTGGTTCTATTGGCGAGCGCGGCCGCTTGTAGCGCGATTTTGTGATTTTGCGCGAGTTGTTGGACTTTTTTGTATTGGTCGCGTAGTTCGTTTTCTGTGTCTTTCTGCTGGGTGACATCATGTAAACGTATGACACGGCCGCGTAGTGTTTGTCGACGGTCGCGTAATGGTGTCAGACGGACATCGAAAATTGTATTATCGGTCCATGCCACTTCCGCATGGTATTTTTGCGAAATAGGGGTTTCGCTCAAGCATTCCGCAAGGAACGGTAAAAGATCTTGCGCAGGTTGTTTAAAGACGGCCGAAGGTGGCGTTTGCAAAACTTCACTTGCGGCGAAATTGACATCGATAATTTGATTTTCTTGATCGACAAGAATGACAGGGTCGGTCAAATGGTAAAAAATTTCGCGATATGCGACCGGTAAGACTTCCAATAAATGTCTGGTGAGTAGGGGGGAAGATAGAACTAAAATCGTACCGGTAAAAGTAATCGGGGTTAAATCGATGCCGCCAAATACATTGGGAATCAATTCAAAGACATAGAGAACATTTACGATGATCGGCAAAGACACCCCGAAAACCAAGGTGAGCACTTGTTGTCGATACCGTGGGGCGCGATAGAAAAGAGCGGCTAGAATAATTAGGCTAACGAGAATAATTAGATAGTTAGTTATGGTGTGAACCCAAAACAAGGGACCTTGTTGTAGCCGGTACTGGCTGTAATTATAAAGAAAAAACTCATGATAGTTTGAGGTCCAGATGGCGAATGGCTGCCAGACATTGAGTGCAACGAGCAAGGCGATCAGCGGTTTTGTGACAGACTTCCCTTGGCCGGTGTAATACAAGGTGAACACTAAAAATGCTGGGGAAACAATGCCGATGCCGATGAAATTAACACCGATCCAAAACATGCGCGCATTTTCTGTTCGGGCTCCCAAACTAATAAATTCACTCAACGACCATAAGGCGACCGCACCCGACATCAAAATAAAAGTGAATCCGAGAGCGGTATGTCGGCGTGGCCAAACAACAAGAACGAGCAACAAACCGAGAAGCGATGCGACGAGTAAAATGAGGGTTGCGGGCTGTAGTTGCCAAGTCATGGTCATGGTATATGCCTTGAGGTGCGATGTAAAAATATTCGATTTAATTATTCATGGGTCCAATAGGGCTGTCAATGGGACGGTAGCGTGACATCGCGGTAAGAAGATGTGAATTTGATTGTTGGGATTTAATTTTTTATGGACAAGGGGATCGGCGTGGCGGTCAATCGATAGCTGCCTGAACTTCCTTGAAATCCTGCAACGACAATGAGATATTCAACGGCCGTTTCCTGATACAAGCCGATAAAACGCTCCGC
>WTJY01000453.1:18076-19558 GCA_011524645.1 Anaerolineales bacterium
CATCTGCGTAGATTTCAAATATCGGATCAAAAAACCCTTCTGGGGTGAGTTCGATAAGGAGCGGGGTATGTGGAGGAACGGAGATCGGATACCGCTTGATTTCACCTAAAGCAACTTGATCTGTGAGGTCGATTTGAGGGGTAAGACGATTGGGAGCGAATGTTTCTAAGTGCGCTGTTCCAGCGCTATCTGCTGTGGACGGCCGAATCGAAATGGTGTATTCGCCGGTTGAATCGGCCGTGAACCGCATAACTTCGATTTCCCCAACGCCCTGTTCATCGATTGTTTGTGTTTGACCGCCACTACCACGCAATTCGATTGTCGTATCGAGCTGAGAATTGGTGGTAGGGACGACAATAATGCCCCATGACGCTGTGGTCCGGCCGTTTAACTGTAAACGGTAAATTTGTTCGGCTGAAATGTCGATCTGTTGCCAATTATTGATGCCCCAAATCGGCACGGCCGATAGATCTGAGCGGGGGATGGGGAGTGGCGCAAGCGAGTCATTCGTGAATGTCGGCGCGACAGAGGGGGGGGGGAAATCGTCAGCTATCGTTGTTTCTCGGTTCGTTTGTGGTGGTAGAGGCTCGGTGGTCACTATTGATGACGATGGTGCGGGATTAGAGATTAAGCGACACCCCAATAAACAGAGAATTAAGCCGATAAAAACAAGCGTTTTTTTGTGTATAGGGTCTGCTGGATGTATTGTGTTTGGTGATCGATGATGGATTTTCATGTGTCACAATGTTAACAATGATCGAGGGAATCGGGCCAATATCTACAGGAAATGTAAAGATTTATTTTATCGCTTCGTCTTTAGCCATAAGACGCTTACTGAATAATTATGCTTATTGTAAATCTGATCGCACAGGTTAAGGAGATTCCCTAAATGAAACAAATCCAAAAGACGCTATGGTTCGCTCTGTTGAGCGCAACTTTATTGGTTTTTAGTGCATGTAGCTCGACCGTGCCCGAGGTTGTTGATCAACCGGCCGTGGAGTTGGTTGAAGAAGAAACGGCCGATGACGACATGATGGAAGAGGAGCATGCTGATGACATGGCCGATGACGACATGATGGAAGAGGAACATGCTGATGACATGGCCGATGACGAAGACAGGGCCGATGAGCCAATAGAAGCGACAGACAATAATGTGAACCCTGATGTCGTCATTATGACTGAAGACGATCGTTCTCCGAGCTTGCAACAACTCACCTCGAGTTGGAACACCAACTGGGAATTACATTCGGTCTCTTATGACGAATTTTTATCTGGTGGGCCACCTCGTGATGGGATCCCTTCGATTGATAACCCGACATTTGTGTCGATTGCGGAAGCGGATGAGTGGCTGGTCGGTGTTGAACCGGTTGTTGCCCTAGAGATTAATGGGGATGCGCGTGCTTATCCCTTACAAATTCTGACATGGCATGAAATTGTGAACGATGAAGTTGGTGGCACACCTGTGATTGTAACATTTTGCCC
>WTJY01000025.1 GCA_011524645.1 Anaerolineales bacterium
AATTAGAATGCGATTGCCCTGTAAACATGGGGACAGTATTGAACTAACCAAACATTTTGCAATATAATTTGACAGTCTGAGATCATAAGATAAAAAAAGACATAAAATCGATTAAAACGAAAAACACCAAAGCCTTGCCAAAAAATTTGTTGCAATGCATACAAAAACCGCAATAATCAACACGAACGCGGGGTGGACAACAGGGAAATAGTCAGTATAATGTGTTCCAATCAAGGTACACACAGAACGACACAATACACACGTTATCCATTCCACACAAAACAATAAAAAAACGCAGAAATTATCTCTTTCTGTGTAAGGCATGTGACGTTCATGTGACGTTTTACTGGTATCATTAGCAAACAAATTCACAATCGTGCTATAGCACGTAAGTTAGAATCAACAGAATCAACGTAATTTGATCTCTTGATATAAGTGAATTTTATAACTAAATCCGAACCTTTCGTCTCTTATTTTGTGATAAAATTTATGCAGTACTGTCATCATCCATGAAAGATTCGCCACAGTGCTCCTCACAAAATTGGAGATATTTATAAAAGCCTGTGGGTAATCGTGTCATGCGATGTCGTGAGTAGTATTTTCACCTATTCCTCACATTATCTCAGCCACAACCACTGCTTAAAATTTGTAAACGATTTTTAGTCCATACAATTTATCTCCTGGAGGTTATTAACTATGAAACGTGTTATTTCTACTCTTGTTTTCGCGGCCGCTCTTCTCGGCCTTGGTGCAATGGCTTTCGCCGCTATGCCTGGTTTGGGCGGTGACACCGCTGTTGCTGATAATGTTGATGTTGTTGCAGACGCTGGTGCGTCTACCGCTGCTACAAATAATGCAACCTCAGCATATAATGCAATTGGTGTTCCACTAGATAATGGAATCTATGACGCAGCTCAGTTGCTAACTGACATTGGTAATAACTCAGGAATTACACCAACTGCTATCACTAAATATGAACCAGGGGTTGGTTTCGTCTCATATGATCCAAATGACTTTTTCGGCGTAAGCTACCCAATCACAGTTGGTATGGGAGTGTTTATTTTGGTTGAAGGTGTATCAACAGACACATATGCATTCGTAGGCGAAGTGCCACCAGCGGGTTCAATATCGTTTGACTTAGCGTATAACGCTCCAGATGTGTGCACTTATAATTTAATTACTTTACCTCTAGACCAAGGTGATATTACCAATACGACAGAATGGACAACAGCCCTGGGTGGAAGTAGCGTAGTAGGGAATATTACCCAATATGTCCCCGGGTCAGGGTTCATATCATATGATCCGAATGATTTCTTCGCGACACCATTCGATGTCTCTATCGGCTACCCTTATTTTGTTTGTGTTAAGTCAGCAATTACTTGGCCATCATCGTAGGCAGAACAGTTTCCTTGTTCAACAGATTGCAAATGTTATAGTAACTAGTTGATCAACAGAAGTCTGATCTCATGGCAAAAAACTTAGAATATCGAAGACCACCAGAACTGAATAGTGTTGGTCAATTTCAATCATAACAACTCATACTGAGGAACAATTCTATGAAAAATAATTTAACCTCTTGGCTTATAACTAGTGCTTGTCTATTTCTCTCAGGTTATATCTTCTTGACATTAGCCATAACCAATACGAATATTGTTCACGCGCAGGTAACCCTTTCACCAGATCAAGATGATTATGCATTCAATGGAGATCCGGCATTAGGTGCTGACGGCTTCTTAGTAGTTAGAGCTAGCACAGACATTAATACACCTGGATGTATTGTTGAGGCAGAAACTGTGTTAGGATTTGATTTGAGCACGGTTGATATTGGTGCGATTTCTAGTGCCGAACTTAGCTTAGATGTAAATAATAGTGGTATTTCTAATGGCCAAGCGATGACCATGACACTTTCCGGATCAAATGATGATTCTTGGACAGAAGGTAATTCATCTATCATATTCGTGAGTAGGCCTACACAGGATATAGACCTCAACACATCGGCAGCAGGCGGTCAAACATCAGGGTCAATAGCATTCGCAACGTCCGTAGAATTCACAGAATTTATATCAGCAACAGCCTCTGCAAATGGTGGTGACGATTATGCGACAATCATTATTAGTCCAGGATCAGGAGCCGCTGACTGTAGTAGTCCCAACGCACCATCACAAGGATTCGATTCGAAAGAAACAACACGTGCGGTCACAGCCGCCGCAGGATTGACCCTTACAGGTACTACACCAACGGCCGTTTCCCTCTTCGGTGTAGAAGTTAGCGACACAACCAGCAACATCTTGTTGTGGGTTTCTGCGATCGCCTTCCTCTTGACACTATCTACTAGCGCCGTGCTCTGGAGACGACAAACATCAACAACCAACGCTTAGGCGAATCGATCATACATTCTTTTCGCTGATTAGCTTTCAATGAAAGAGAGCATGGCAAATTGCCATGCTCTCTTTTTATTTTGTCTAACGGTATCTGCCTCATAGCCCAAACTCAATTCGCGCCAAAGACCCCAAGGGTTTCAGTTAAAGTCAAGTCAACACAGCTCGCATTCAAAACCCTTCGGGTCTAGAACCGCAGCATCAATTTTCATTACCTCAGTCTATAGAGTTGTGCATGCCCCTCGATAAGCCACTATCTCTTCCTAACTGCACCAGCACCATTCGATATCCCTCTTCTCCATATACGAGAAATCATTCGTTTAGCGACAGCCCATCTCCTAGGGCTTGTAAATCAACTAACTTGATATGATGCTCACGCGCATATTCAGCCCCTTTAAGGGTAAAACCCGCACGGCTAAAAAACACATAAGACACAGACCAACTTGACTCATCCCAATCTAAATCCTTAAACAGCTTGGCACGTTTTTCTTCGATCAATTCCCGCACAGTACTGTGGCTAACCGGATTTTCTTGCCATTTACATTCCCCTAAAAGCAAACTTTTTGTAGCGAAATCGATCCCTATCACATCAATTTGCACATGACGACTCCAATGTGAGCCGATTTGCTCTGGCTCAAACGGGAAATTACCTCGCGATGCCTGCTGATAAACCCAATCTTGACACAGTTTCTCAAAGCGAATCGCAATAAATGGCCGCAGCTCTCGTTTGATATGGGCCAGAGTCGCTTTTGCAGAGCGATTTGATTGCATATGAGGAAACACGAACCGAAAATAAAAGCGAAAATAAGCGTCTTGTAAATGATACCGCCCTTTGCGTGATTTTCGTTTTTGGGCAGGAGTAAGCGTTGCAGGTAAGCGCCTTTCTACAAAATGGAGTTCCTGCAACTTCGATAGATAAGCACCTACCTGTTGGCTACTAATTAAACAGGCATCTGCAATCTGTTTAGTGGTGTGCATTCCTCGGCTAATCGCCCGTAGGATCGCATGATAAGTCCGAATATCTGTTAGCTCCTCATAAAGTAGCAAGTTGGGTTCAGCCATAAAAAGACTGCCAGAAGAAAGAATGACCTGTTGCAAATTTTGAGTAAAAGACAGTTCGGGGTCTAGCCATTCAAGATAAGCGGGGATTCCTCCTAAAATAGAATAGATTGCCACACGCTCAGCAACAGGCCAATTTGGGAAAAATGCGTCAAGGGCAGAAAATGGGAGTGGTTGCAAAAGCCATTGAGCGGTTAGACGGCCAAACAATGGAGATTGATTATGCATAATCGCTTCCATTGTATTAACTTGTGACCCACATAGCGCAATGATCAAATTTGAATCCCGCAATTGCTGATCCCAAACCTGTTGCAATCCTGATAGCACAGCAGGGTCCGCATCCGAAGCATAAGGTAATTCATCGATAATTAAGATATGACGTTTTTCTTGATCACGAAATTGCGTAGCAACCCACTGCCATGTCCTTGTCCAGCTATCAAAAATCGGGGCAAATTCTTCTTCCACTTCCATAATAGTCGCGACTAGGCTACGCCGTTGTAAATTAGGCGGTTCTTTGCTCGCCATCCAATACGTGTAACTGACACCACTATTTTGTGCCCAGTGGTGTAAAAGTGCGGTTTTTCCAACACGGCGACGACCGTACAGAAGTAAAAGTTGGCCACGCGTGGGACGCATGCGAGTAAGCAGGCTATTTAGGAATGAGATTTCTTCGTTTCTATCAACAAACATATCTTTAGTATAATAAAAATTAATATAATTTCAATTATACTAAACAGAAGAGAGTTTTAACTCCTTAGACCCATTGCGATAGTTGCTCATCGATTTGGGTGAGATCAAATAATTGAGCGGGTTCGGCCGTCCAATTCTTCCCTGACAGCCCCCCCGTTTCCTGCGCCAACGCCTGCGCCTCGGCCGTCCAGCCACCACGGCCGAACCCGACATGAATCACCCGCCAAGCCCCCTTCTCCGGCACAACGGCCGCTGTCGCATCGATCAGCTTTTGCAACACATCTGCCCCCACCGACCGGGTTCCCCACTTACACTCCCCCAGCACCAAAGTATGCGCCATCCGATTGATGCCAACCACATCGATCTCTACAGATTTATTCCAAAAGCTACCTACACGATCCGGCAGAAACGGAATCACCCCATAAGCCCCCGCCCGCAACACCCATTCACGACACAACTCCTCCCACGTATGACGGCCGATAAAATCGAGCAGATGGCGCTTCACCTCTTCGAGGGCCGGTTCTTGTACACCAAGTGCGAGTTGACTCTGGCGTGAGGCCAAGAAGCGATAATAGAAACGTAAATAGGGATCAGTAATGTGATAATGGCTGCGGCGAGAATGATTGGCGGCCGTGATCGACACCCGCCGTTCGATAAATCCCGCCTTTTCTAACGTGCTCAAATATTGGGACACATGCCCCTGTTTCAACCCTGTGTATTCGATAATCCGCTTCTGGGTACGGTTCCCATTGGCGATCGCGTTAAACAACGCGACATAGTTATCCGGCTCCCGCACAAAATCTTGGATCAATAAGCGGGGTTCCGCTTGCATCAAATTATTCGGAGTAAGTAACTGCTGACGAATATTGTCTGAAATGGTGCGCGTTTGATCGATCCGTTCCCAGTAAGCGGGAATGCCACCGAACATAGCATAAATCGCTACGCGCTGGGCCACGTCATAATCGGGGAAGTAGCTTTTAGTCGAGCCGAAAAAGAGGGGCTGAATATGCAGTTGAGCGGCCGCACGGCCGTATAACGGGGCTTGATAAGACAAAATATGTTTTTGCATCATTCCCAAATGGGAGCCACACAGTACAAGTAGCAGCATGGTATCTTTAAGATGATGATCCCACATATTTTGAAACACCCCAGCAAGTTCAGGGGTCCGGCCGAGCAGATAGGTAAACTCATCGATAATCAGCGTAAATCGTTTTTCACGCGCTAAATCAGCTACCGCCAGCAACGCCTGATCCCACGAACTATAGGTAAACGTATCGGGCACAGGGCTTTGTGGGTATGCTTGCTGGTAAATCACTTGGGAAAACTGGCGCAACTGGGCCACAGCCGATGTCGGTTGAGCCACCCAATACAACCCTTCGGCTGTCTGCCGCTGTAGCCAATGGGTCAGTAAGCTCGTTTTGCCGACTCGCCGACGGCCGAACACCACCAACAAAGAAGCATCGTCTCGCAGTTGGTATCGGTTTAATAGATCTAGTTCTCGTTCTCGGCCGATAAAATCACTCATACCAGAACATTATACACAAAAATTATTATATTCAAATTGTATAAATATTAATTTTTAACGAATCACCGCCTGCGGCGGCTCGAAAAATGGAAAGATCAGAGGAGGCTATCCCCCTCTAGACTCCCCCACCGAGGGGAACAAACCTCACACTCTTACAACACACCCGAAAACAACTACCCGTACGGGCTAGGTAAACGGCGCCCCAAGATCACATCTCCATCAAGCTAGCCGTCGTTTGTCTCGCCCAAAGCAGCGGCGCGCCCCATCTACGCACCAGCACGCCAAAGCCCCGAAGGGTTTCAGTTGAACACAACCGGACACAGTTCGCATCCCAACCCCTTCGGGTCTAGAACCGCAGAAGCTGATTACACACAACAAAAAAGGTGAGACTTCACAGATTAAATCTGCAAAATCTCACCTTGAGAAAATCTGCTATTCTATTTGATAGCGCGTGGTTTATTCGACGATAAAGTCGCCAACCATACCACCGTCCGCATGGCCCGCTACGGTACAAACCATTTTATAGGTGCCTGGCCCCGGCGCAAAAAAGGTTATAGATCCTTCTTCACCCGCTTGCACAAAGCCAACATTCGCACCAGACAATGCATCGACATCGGTCACACTAGATACATCAGCTGTGTCACTTACAAGAATCCAGTTGTGCTCGAGCACACCTGCATTGACAAAATTGATGGTCACTTCAGACCCGTTTTGGACCGTAAGGGTTTCCGGATCAAAGCGGAATTCATCATAGCCGGTCACAGTAAATGTTTCAGTGATCGTTTCGGCAACTTCTTCGGCCGCACCACCACCACAGGCGATTAAAAGTACAGCGGACATCGCTAAAACGGTCGCTAATAGTATGAAACGTTTCATCAGAGGATTCTCCTTTCAGTTAAAATTATGTCTACTTGATTGTTGTATACGACATTTAGTTACAAGTCGCTCAAATACCTTTTAATTTTATTGTGAAATTCATCACAATCAGGTTAACATTATCATTTTACTGATACAATTTATATACAAAGCTCGGTTGTGCCTGTTTTGGTCGCTTCGTTCTGCGATCAAACCGACCAAAATCTCAGCAACTTGAGGACCAAAGAGTATGAATTTAGCCATCATCAAAAAAACAACCGCCCTAATCAGTGGCTTGATTTGGGGTCTAGCTCTAAGTCGCTTGCTGTTTGAAGGTTTTTTTCCCGCTATCAATGGGCTAGGTCGGCCGTGGGGGGCCGCGCTCTGCGCTTTCGCCGGTGCAGGGCTAGCGTATCTATGGCACAAACGGGTCCCTTGGTGGCTCTGGCTCATTTTCTGGCTCAATCTATGGTGGTTAATCGATCCGGCCGTTGATCTCGTCCGCAGTCGGCTCGTGTTTATAGGGACGATATCGCTCTTCGGTTACGGTTGGGCCACAGAGCAACCGGTCGAATCAGCTTCGCGACTATTATGGTGGCAACGGCCCGCAATTTGGCTCGGGTTCGCGCTGATTCCGCTTTATGGACTGACACTAGGACAAACGGTCGGGGCCAATGACACGTTTGAATTTCAAGTGGTCATTCCCCAATTGGGTATTGTCCACCCCACCGGATACCCGCTTTATCTGATGTTAGGCAAACTTTGGACGCTAGTCTTGCCCTTTGGCCCGGTCGCGTGGCGCATTAATGTGGGCACGGCCGTGTATGGGATTATTGGCACACTCTTGCTCTACCGACTCATCAAGCAGGTAACCGAACAGCTTTGGCCCAGTGATTTACCAGCGAAGGCTGACACAATATCATTTTTTAGCGCATTCACATTCGCCACCACACCCACGTTTTGGAGCCAAGCGGCTGAAGCGGAAGTGTACACGCTACACATTCTAATTGTCGCTTTGGTACTCAATCAATTATTGACCCTCTACCAAATTGGCTTTGAAGATCGCTTCGACCTTCGCACATCAACACCCCAACAAACGGCCGCTCTATTGGGCTTAGGTCTAACCAATCATCTAACAACCGTATTCTTGGTCCCAGCGACCGCATTTGCTTATTTAAGTAACAAAGAAACCGACGTCAAAACAAAGCTCTGGGCCTTGCGGTGGGTTATACCGGCCGCGCTCGCCCCGCTCCCTCTTTATCTCTATCTTCCAATCCGTTGGCGAGCGGTCAATCAAGAAGCGATGGGCGTAGCGCGCTTTTGGTCATGGGTAAGCGGCGGCCGTTTTCAAGACGCATTGCAATGGTGGGCTTGGTGGCGTGACCCAACGCGATATGAGGTCGTCGGCCGTCTCTTCATGGCTGAATGGGCAACTATATTTCTCGCATTGGCCGGATTGGGTTTTATTTGGCTCGCTTTCAAAAATTGGCGTTTGTCTCTGATTTTCACCTTAACTTGGCTGGGCTACACCTTTTATTGTCTTAACTACTATGTCCCAGATCTAAATGTCTTTCTATTACCGAGTCAGTTCATTATCGCAGTCTGGATCGGGGTCGGGTTACAGGCTATCAATGTACAGTTGCAACGCTGGATTAAATGGCCCCATTGGGCACTCATTTTATTCTTAGCCACACTTCCCCTGCTTATCAATCGATATACGGCCGTGGACCGTTCAACAGAAGACGGGTTAATCGCATGGGGCACGGGGGTTCTGCAACAACCGCTCGCGCAAGACAGCATCATCTTGGCGGACAGCGAAAAGATCGCGCCGCTATACTACCTGCAACAAGCGGAGGGTTTACGACCCGATTTAGATATCAAGGTTTTATTTACCGAAGCGGAGTATCGGCAGGTGCTCGACAGTCAAATTGCGGCCGGTCAAACGGTCTATTTGGCCCGATTCCTGCCGAATCTAGCGGGTCAATACCATTTGCGATCGGTAGGGCCGCTTACAGAAGTGAGCCAAGAACCTCTCACAACCTTACCCAGCCAAAGCAAAGTACAAAATATCAGCTTTGGTAAAAATCAGCTCTCCCTAATCGGCACCCTGTTAGAAACACCGGCGGCCGTAGACCCTCAATCTGTAGGGCTCACACTCTATTGGACGGCCGAGCAGCCAACAGCGCAACCGCTCCAAGTGTATGTGCGCTGGGCGGGACAGAATGCGATTAATCCGGCCGGTACTCATCCAGCCAATGATGATTATCCGACGGTCGCGTGGCGTAGCGGGGAAATTGTGCCGGATTTTCATTTACTGCCAATTCCCAATCATCCAGCCGTAAAACAAGAGATCGAAGTCGCATTGGCCCCCGCATTTACACCGGCCGACGAACTGGCGTGGCAGATTGTCGCCACGGCCGATCTTTCTCAGTGGCCAGAGCCAAGTCGCTTATTGCACGGTGAAACCGTTCGTGCCCAATTTGGCACAAGTGCACTCACGAGCTATCGTTTTCCAACACAAATTCGCACCACAAGCGAGTTCAGCTTAGCGACAGCGGGCGATCAAAGTGATCAAATCAAAGCATCATTGGTCCCTCAAAAGACTCAAGACGATGGACAAGGGATTTATGAAGTTATCGCTCAAGTAGATGGTGCAAGGGCTGTGTGTGGTTGGCTACGATCTTCTAGCACAAACTGCACATTGGGAACAGTTCAAGTTTCGGGTATACCGGTTCCCGAAGGGGCCACAAATTTTGGTGATTTAATCGCCCTACGGCAAGTTTCAATTGATGAGACAGTATTGGTTCCGGGCAACACCCTCGCTGTTCAAATCGAATGGCAGGCCTTGGCTCCAATCCCCGACGACTATACGGTGTTTGTACAAATTCTAACGGCCGATGGTCAACACGTGAGGCAAGACGAGTCATGGCCCCTACAAGGGACGCTACCTACGACAGCATGGTAAAAAGGGAAAATTGTCGAAGATCCTTACCAAATCCCACTCGCGGCCGATTTACCGAGCGGCAACTACCGCCTGATTATAGGCTTTTATCGTTTAGCCGATTTACAGCGCTTACCGGTGGTAGACATCAACGGTCAGCCACTTGATGACAAATATGAAATTGAAGGGCTTATTGTGCCTGATGTTGTGCTTGAATAGGTATCGAGAGGGTTCGTTGTCACGCGAACCGGAAACACCAGTTAGATGGATTACCTTATTTTAGTACTCAAACTCAAAGGACTAATAGTCATAACGGTCGCCATAACCGCCACCGCCACCACGACGGTTGTTACCACCACGGCGGTTGTTACCACCACGGTTGTTATTGCCGCCACGGCCGCCGCCGCCGCCGCCGCCGAAGCCGCCACGACCACCGCCGCCGCCGCCAAAGCCACCACGACCACCGCCGCCGAAGCCACCACGGCCGCCGCCGCCACTGCGACGATCTTCACGTGGGCGTGCTTCATTAACAATCATATCGCGGCCTCCTAATTCAAAGCCATTAAGGGCTTCAATTGCCGCATTCGCTTCATCGTCGTTTGGCATTTCTACAAAACCGAATCCGCGCGAACGGTTGGTGTCTCGATCAATAATGATTTTGGCCGATTCAACCGTACCGTACTTTTCAAATTCTTCTCTTAACTCTTCATCGCTGAGACTCCAGCTTAAATTACCGACATAGATATTCATTCGAATCTCCTAGAACACAGGGGGGCTTTCCCCCCCAAAAAAAACAATCAATTAAATCTTTGGAAAATGTAAACTGGACGAACTCTCTGCATGAGGATAGAACAGGGCCATTTCTCCATCAATTTACGTCTATTTATGGGGTCTAAACCAAGGTACTGGTGCTATATTGCTCCGATAGAGAGATGTAAAGGTTCGCGTGACATACTTATTTTAACACAGGACGATTGTTTTTGAATGAAGTTGAACAAATTGATTATAATTGTCCTTAATTAAACTGAATCTATATCTGTAGTTCTATGAAGCGTCTAACATTTCTTGTCATTCTATCCGGCCTTTTTGTCTCATTACTCAATGCGTGCTCGTCTAGCAACGGGGAAGATATGATTGCAGTAGAGCCACAAAGCAGTGTTCCCACCTCCCAACCATCACATACACCTCGGCCGTCGTGGACCCCCTGGCCGACAAAAACACCGACACCGACTCCCACATTCACGCCAGACCCACGGGCCGCATTTATTACGCCCGAAACTCAGGTCATCCAGCTTCCACAGGTGAACCCCCTAAACGCCTTACAAGATCGTGACCTACCCCCTAATATGATGAATGGATCGACAAGCGGTGAGCAAGCACAGCCCTCGGCTCAAGAGAGTGCTAATAATAACTCTCTATTCGATGGTTTAGAATCTTCCGAACTAGACGCAACACCAACACCGCGAGCCTCAGCCACGTCAACACCGTCTCCCTCGCCTACCCCGACCGATACACCTTCTCCCTCTGCCACAGGAGCGTCCACAGAAACAGCAACAGAAGCACCAACCGCCCGCCCCTCAGAAACGGTTGTGGCGAACGCGAGCACATCGCGCCCAACGCCAGACTTTATCCCAACCAATACGCCAGATTGTTTTAATTTCTTGCAATTCGTGGACGATATAACCATTCCAGATGGAGAAGAAATCACACAGGGAGCGCAGTTCACCAAAACATGGCGCGTCATTAATCTGGGGAGTTGCTATATTTCATCAGAGTATCGCTTCTTCGCCTTGAATGAAGCGATAGAAGTCATCGCGGTTGATCCACTCCCTCTGATCGGTCCTGATGAAGAAGGGAATTTAAGTGTAACATTGCGTGCCCCCAGCTCTCCCGGCCGGTATCGATCTAACTGGCAATTACAGCCAGAAGGTGGAGAAGCGTTCGGTCAACTGTACCTAGAGATCGTAGTTCCGGAGTAAAGTGTGTTGCGATGGAAAACATCGCCAAATCCCACAATCTGACAAATGCGACTTAAGCGAAATCTTCTCGACTACGTTCAATCTCAATACCAACCGCATTTGTATAGCGCAAAGCGGTTGGTTTCTCCACACGGACAATGACCTTGACGACAAGTGGATTCTCTCGTAGCAGAAGCTTTGCGACTTCAGAGACAAGGGTTTCAAGCAAAAGATAAGACGAATTTTCTACAAATTCGATCAGCCGTTCCGTAATCGTGAAATAGTTAACCGTATCCTCGATATTTCGGCTTTCGGCCGCACGACGGATATCGGTCAAGAGTGTAATATTGAGCCGGATGTCTTGTTTCGTGGTACGTTCTTCTGGGTTAATGCCCAAAATGCCGCGCACGAGAATGTCTTTAAGAATAATTTTGTCCATATTTGATTACTCAGAGGGTGAATTTAGAGGGGGTATTAATCTCAATACCTTCGCCAAATTAATCAACTCATTGGATTTACGCCCCTCCTATCAGGAGGGGTGGGGAGCTTTTGATCCGACGCGAATTAAAAACAATTGAGCGATCAGACCGAGATATTTTTAATTCAAGGTTCTCTACCGGACACCTCATATTTTGCGGATCATTATTCACCTGAATGAAGCAAATTCCTGGTCCCAAGGGGGCGTTTTGGCGGCTTCGCCGCCAAAACGCCCCCTTTAAATGTCCTGATTTTTCGGCCTTCGGCCGAAAAATCAGGACAAGCGTTTAGGACTTCATCGTTAGCTCGGGCATTTTTAAGGGGTGTCCGGTAGAGAAATTCAAGGAACAAATTTACCTCAAAGGCAAGACTGTTGTCATATATGCCTAAAAATGGCGACGGTATTGATTGTAATCTAGCTATTTATTGTTAAGCCGCGATTCTTTCTAATCGAGTTGGGAAAAGCAACAGCAGTAAAATAATTGTCATAAGGCTCAGTATAGACCACACCAACCAAGCAGGGGGGAGTTCATGAATCGTTTGCTCAGATGAATATAATGACACGGCCGTATCTCCGCGATAATCGAGAGTAATTTCCCCTTGAGGAATTCCAGAAGCACTTAACTCAGCGGTAATACGGCCGTTAGGCACCAGTTGAACGGCAAGAAGCTGCCTCTGTTCGTTAATCACAAGCAATTCAGTCCCTGCTATGGAGTCGGCGAAACCGGCGACACGGCCGCGCGGATTGATGGCATACCAACCCAATCCCGCCAGTGTCAACAACAAAGTTAGCACCAGCAAAGCGACGAAAAGCGAAGAAACTATCCGGCCGCTACGAATCAGCATCATCGGTTGATACCTCCCCCTGTGATTCAGGTGTAGGAATCGGCGGTGGGAGCGCACGCTCAAAATCATAAATGGTCGTGTCAAAGTTAACCCGCGTCCGTGTCCACTCATACCGATCATGGAAACCACGCCACATTCCCCCTTTCGTCGTTACCGCCCCCCACAAATTCAATTCACGCACCATATCTAACACCTCTTCATCGTAGCTCCCACCGGGATAAGCGATAAACATCGGTTTGTATCCGATATGAGCGGCCAGTGTTTCCTGAGGACCCAGAATCTGCCAGATAAGCTCTGAACGGCCGTGAATCGCTAAATCAGGATGATTGCGTGAGTGATTTTCGATGCGATGACCAGCAGCCGCCATTTCCTCGATCATCTCCCAAGACATATACGCCTCATAGCCGAAATCGACAAACTCCGTTACGACAAAAAAGGTCCCCTTAAAGCCGAACTCTTCAAGAATCGGATAGGCATACTCATAGTTATCGACATAACCATCATCAAACGTAATCACAATCGGTTTAGGAGGCAACTCCGAACCTGTGGTCACCGCATCTAGCACATCATATAAATCAATAACCGTAAACCCATTGTCGCGCAAATAAGTCAATTGCGCGCGAAAATTATCTGGCGTTACCGATAAATTAATCCGATAGTTATCCGCGTCTTCGGGAGGATCACTTAAATAGTGATACATTAAAATCGGAACACGTATCGTGCGACTCACGGCCGGTGTGGGGAGAATTTCAGGTAATGGCGGCAACGGTGGGGTTGCGGTCACGGTAGGCAACGGTGTCAAGCTCGGTGTGGGTGACACGGTAGGTGTCTGAGTGGGCCCTGTCGTTGGTGTCAACGACGGCGCCGAAGTGACAGTCGGGATCGGGGTAAATGTCGTGTCGGGCGTCAGCGAAGGCAATAGCCGAGCCAGCTCTTGTTCCGAAATCGGGGTTCGGCTAGGAGGAACAGCCGCCGGAGATTCGACGGCCGGAGCACATGCCTCAAGCATCAAAGCGACTGTCAAAATAAACAAAATGGCCGAAGCCTGCCAATGTTGTTGGATCAAACTCTTCACGCCACCTATTTTATTCATTTTATTAAAAAGAAGGAAAGGAATTAATCTTATTAATGGGGAATCGTCAATCGGGCGTCGCTTTTACGTCTCGTTAGACCCGATTTTGCCTCGTAACGCTTCAATTCTCGCGCCCAATAGCTGTGTCCCTCGGTTCGGTGTAGATTGTTGTGTTACACGTGCCATCGCATCGACCAAACGCAAAGCGACCACATCATCGGTATTCCCAGATGTTAGCAATTGTTGACCGTCACGCACCCCTTCTAAAATTCGTTTAATCGCGGCCGCCTTCGCTTGGGCACGCCCGACTTCAATTTCAACCAGCGAAGCCGCTTCATCCGACACATCTTTGGCACGATGGTGTTGCCGCCAATGGGTTTGCCAATATTCGATTCGCTGTTGGGTCACTTGGTTCGGGGCTTGCAGGGCACCTAATCGGGTTGATACGAGATCGATTCCCCACTTGGCTAATTCCACTTTACTCTGGCGATCCATCCGCTCTTTGACAATTTCATGCGGCCGTAGCTCGGGATTAGAAGGATAAAGTAAGCGATCTAGGGTCTTTTTACTAACGATGTCACGTAAAACCGCTTCGGTCAGCTTGAGAGGCAATGTTTCCCAATTATCGATATGATCATCGATCAATAATGTTTCAGCATAACCGGCCAAATAGACATTATCGGGCTCAAAGGGATAGGGATCGGCAACCGTTGGCAAGAGATCGCCACGGCCGATATGAAAGGTGACCGCCAGCGTTGTTTGTAATTCAATCCCATCTTCTGTAATCAGTGTGACTTTAGCATCGACCCGCTCTTGCGGCCGCACATCAAGCGCCCCACGCACATTTTCATAACGCCGAAGCCGATGGATACCGGGGCCATACACATGTTGAAAACGGCCGTTACGTTCCGTCCAAACCACATCCCCCTGCTTAACAGAGATACGTCCCGGCCCGCCGTAGCGCAACAAAGGAATTTGTAAACGATCTTTGGCGAACTCAGTCCGTCGAATCGCGATCGTGCCCCCTTGTGGGGCTTCGGTCGATTGAGAACGGGTCAAAAATGTTTGGGCAGATGCCTGATCGGGCAAATCATACAATTCTTGGATAAGCGCAAGTGCCCCACGCCGCGCCAACCACCAACCGGCCGCAAAAGGAACCACATGACGCAACACGCGAAACGAAAAAAATTCAAGGATAAATTGCAAGCCGGGAGGGACAGATTGGATGATCGGATTGACGATGTCCGCGACATAAGGCAAATCAACCGGCCGCGCCAAAAAATCGATACGCTCGATGTACCAGGCGGTTACCCACCAGACAAAGAGCAATACCATCAGGGCGGTTTGTCCATATTGCTTGTTCTGATTCGCGTCCATAAGAGAAGTATGAAGTAAAAAGTATGAAATATGAAATAAGACTGTGCTTCGACCCACTTACGCCAGAAGGAGTTTGTTCATACTTCATACTTCATCTTTCATATTTGTATTTACTCGACTTCAATTTTCATGGTCCAGCCGTAGGGGTCTTCTTTACGGCCAAATTGAATCGCGGTCAATTCATCGTACAAATGTTGGGCCACAGGACCAACGTTGGTTTCGTCAAGACAGTAATCTTTGCCACGATAGCCGAAACGGCCGACCGGTGACACAACAACGGCCGTCCCACAGCCGAACACCTCTGTAATCGCGCCTGATTCGATATCCGCCAACATTTGCTCGACTTCAATCATCTCTTCGACCACTTCATATCCTAAATCGGGTGCCATTTTTAGCAAGGAATCGCGCGTAATGCCGGGAAGAATGCTACCGGTCAATTTCGGGGTAACGATTTTCTTACCCCCATAGACAAACATAATGTTCATCGTGCCAACTTCCTCAACGTATTTTCCTTGAGCCGAGTCGATCCAAAGCACTTGAACATATCCTTTTTGCTTCGCTTGCTCAGATGCGATCATGCTGGCCGCATAGTTGCCACCCGTTTTGGCCGCACCGGTCCCACCATGCGCAGCACGACGATACTCATCGGAAATATAGACAGCAACAGGTGCCATACCACTCGCGTAATAGTTCCCAACAGGGCCAACAATGACGAAGTGCTTGTAGCGTGAACTCGCGCGCATCCCCAAGGCGGAATCTGTCGCGATCATGGTCGGCCGAACATAGAGGCTAGACCCAGCGGCCGACGGGACCCATTCTTGTTCGATTTCAACCAATTTGGCGATCGAAGCGACATGATCTTCGACATCTACCATAGGCATGCTCATGCGTGACGCGGAATTATTAAATCGCTTGGCATTTTCCCACGGCCGAAACAAATTCACATGACCATCGGGGCGGCGGTACGCTTTTAACCCTTCAAAAATTTCTTGTCCATAGTGAAACACCGAAGAGGCGGGGCTCATGGTGAAATCGCTATAAGCTCCGATTTTCGCCTCACCCCAAGACCCATCAGCATATTCTTGGCTATACATGCGGTTCGCGAAAACGTTCCCAAATCCGAAATCTTCAGGAACAGGGCGTAGTTGGCTCTCATCTAGTTTTTCAATTTTAATGTCCATTATCATCCTCTCAACTCATGGGATTTATCACACATTTTTGTGTCATTGATCTGGGCGATAGTTTACCGAAATTTGCCAGTGCTGTCATCTCACAATCGATCACAATGGCCTAGGACAATGGAAGGGGATTGAATCGTCAATGGCAAATTGTCAATGAAAGCGTTCTACCCAGCGAATCGCCCTCATTTACCATTTATAATTTTTTCTCTAAATTCTATGCACGAGCGCAAAGCCCAACAATCTCATCCGCAATCTGCTCTGGTGTTTTCCCCATCGTATCGATCTGTGTGTATTGTCCATATTTCTCAGCACGTGCAGTTAACAGCTCCAAAATCCGGCCGCGCGGGTCCGGCACATTAAGCAACGGCCGTGCTTGCCCCTCATCGGCCAACACCCGACGCAGAATCTCTTCCGCGGGTGCGGTCAAACAAAAAATATCGCAAGTCGGCCGGAATACCGCCCCATTCGCCGGATCAAGCATCATGCCACCACCGGTCGAAATCAACAGCCCTGATTGAGCCGCTAAACGCACAGCCGTCTCTCGCTCAAGCTGTCGAAAAGCGGCTTCACCCTCTTCTGCAAAAATTTCAGGAATCGTTTTACCGCTCGTTTCCTCGATAATCACATCGGTATCAACTAATTGATAACCTAGCTTTTGCGCCAAAAGACGGCCGACCGTCGATTTGCCGGTCCCCATAAAGCCGGTTAGTACGATATTACGCCTTATCATTTCTTGTCTTTCCCTGTAAGGGTACGGCTTAAATAGATCAAAGTGCCAGATAAAAGACCTGCGCCCGCAAGCACGCTCCAATTGAGAAACCCGACCCGCCGTTCTAAACGATCTAAGCGACGGAGCGCCTGTGGGTCATGGCTTTGAATGCGCAGTTTGCCCGACTCGGCGGCCGCGACAACCCGTTGAATCTGGCTCGGCAATTTAAGATAAGGCTGCACCCGCTGTAACAAATCGGTAAATGATTCGATTGAAAAATCGATATTGGTTTGCTCGCGGGCAATCAACTGGATCCCATATTTTTCGATTTGATGCCACGGATTGATATCGGGATGGAGTGATGAGGCGATTCCCGCCAAAATACCGAGTGCACGGCCGAGGTAGACAAAATTCTGGGGCACTTGGAACGGGAAATCGAACAAAATATCGCGAAATTCCATCCCCACTTCTTTGATTTCTTCAGGATCGGGATTGCTCAGTTCGCGCAGATTCCGGCCGTCAAGCCGCATCATAATATTTTCTTGGGCTTCGATAATCCGCTCTAAATCGGTCCCCGGCAAGAAAAAGCCCATTTTGTCATAGGCGTAAATAATTTTACGGGCATCTTTTTGCACCAACCCCATGAGAACTTGCCCCATATTTTGCACCAGTTCTGGTGGCAAACGGCCGATCATACCGAAATCGATAAAGATAATTTGGTAGGGCCGAGATTTACCCGATCCGGCCGGAACAGGCGGGCCAACCGGCCGAATAAAGACATTCCCTGGGTGGGGGTCCGCGTGATAAATCCCATGTGTAAAGAGCTGATAGAGATACACTTCGATCAACTCATCAGCCACTTTCGTTTCGTCAATACCGGCTGCGCGGATCGCCTCTATATTATTAATTTTAGGGTTTTCTACATTTTCCAGAACGATGGCCCGTTCCGAGCATAGTTCTTCATAGACTTTGGGGACATAGACATTTTTTTTGTCGGCAAATAGCTTGGTAAACAGCTTCACATTGCGAACTTCTTGAATGTAGTCTAGCTCTTCCCACAGCGTTTCGGCGAACTCTTCCATTAAGGCGGGAACATCGGCACGTTTCCGAATCCGTTCGTAGCGCATTACCCAAGGGGCGACGGTGCGCAAGGCTGCCAAATCGGTCTGCACGATCGCTTCAATATTGGGCCGCTGAATTTTTATGACCACATTTTCCCCATCGGGAAGCTTGGCCCGCATCGTTTGTCCGAAAGAAGCGGCCGCGAGCGGTTGCATCTCAACTTCGGCAAAATTATCCGCGATATTGGGATATTCTCGTTTCAGGGCACGGCGTAAAACCGGTAAGGGAATCGCAGGCACTTCGTCTTGAAGCCCCTGTAGCTCTTCAGTCACTTCAGGAGGCAAAACGTCTACGCGGGCGCTTAAAAATTGGCCCAGTTTGATCATGACCCCACCCATTTCGATGGAAAGCGCGCGGAAATTTTGTGCAATACGACGGAAGCGACGCGGCCGTGAATTGACCACCAAACGACGAATAATCGCGAAACGGCCGAGGAAGACATCGACAACGGCCAATTGTAGAATAATGCCACCAAAGAAGCGCACAATGCGCCAATAGCGGGCACGATCAATATAGAAATTACGTTTGTCTTGGTCTTTGGCCATAAGGGTACTTTCTGATTAGTTTATCATGACCTAGTATCACAGAAAATCAGGCGGGGGGCCACTTTCTTGCTTCGTTCCTATGATAAAGCGAACAGAAGACCAACTCTAAAATAAATACCGGATAATCGCACAAATTGTCAGTAAATCACCTCTAAAAAGCGGTCATCACCGCCTACATTTTTACCCCCTCGGCAATGCCCAAAACTTCAGCCAGCGGCCGATCCTCCCCATCGATCAACGACTCATCTTTATAATCTTTTAGGCTCTTTATATATTTCAAGAAGTTGCAAACTCACGCTGTTTTACGCCTCTATCCCTTGGGGGGGAGGGAAAAATTCCTAGCCCTGTCGGATTTGGTGGGACTTGATCAATTAACGATTGTCATTCCCACGAAGGTGGGAATCCAACTCTGTTTGAGCGGTGGATCCCCGCCTACGCGGGGATGACACCCCTGTAAATCGACTATTTTTGAACGATTTACACTTATCCCACCAAATTCGGCAGTATCAGTTTTTAATTCGTGCCGGATAAAAAGCGCCCCTCTCCCAACGGGAGAGGGGCTGAGGGAGAGGGATAATCCACCTCTCCCAGCCCCTCCTGATAGGAGGGGAGCAAATCCAAACAGACTGTTCGCATTGGCGAATGTATTGTTGTTTGTACGTCATTTGATACCCGTTGTAAGAGATTTATCAAAATATGATATTTTGTACTCTTTTACTGCTTC
>WTJY01000326.1 GCA_011524645.1 Anaerolineales bacterium
TCCCCGCCTACGCGGGGATGACAGCCCTGTAAATCGACTATTTTTGAACGATTTACGCTTATCCCACCCAATTCGGCAGTATCAGTAATTTTATATCGAGTGTTCACTCAGCTCGAGATTATTTCACCTTGTCGGCCGGAACCATGCACCACGCGATGAGACGACGCACAAAATCGGCCGTGGGGTAATATTTGCTATCATGTTTCCAGCGGGGCACTTCGATTTGCTTGGCACTGGGCTGACGAGGGAACTGTGCCCCTTCGATCTTTAAGTAAGTAAATTCATCTCCCGGTTTGGGGAGGCGGTAGCGCACGATAAATTTCTTGTTGGTGGCGATAATGTTTAAGTAGCGTTCGCTGACCGGTTCGATGAATCCCTGATCTGGAACCACTTCTTTGACTTCGGTGACGTGCCAAATGAATTGGCGACCTTTGTGGTTGACCTTGCGGTGACCTTTTTTGCTAACTGCCATAGATTGCTTATTCTTGTGCTGCGAGTGTGCGTTGAATTTGATCGATGTGGGTTTCGCCGTGAGCGGCGTAAGCACGTAGTTGGCTGTCGAGCGTGACGGGGCCATCATCTGCGTGAACGCCGGTACGGGACCACGCATCATCTGGTAGGTTTTGCCAAAAGGTAACCCAGCGGCTGTGTAAGCTGGCGAGTAGCTGAAGTGAAACGGCGACATCGGCCGTTTGGGCATCGGGAAACTGAGCCCATTGGTCTTGGTCGTATGGTTTGAGCGGGGGATTGTCTTCGGTGGCGATCAATTTACAGCGGATATAGCTGTTCATGTGGGAATCGGCTAGATGGTGGACGTTTTGGGCGACGGTCCATTCGTTGGGGAGGTAGGGGGTTGTGAGTTGCTCATCGCTTAGATTGGCGATAAGGTCGCTGATTTGTTGCGGGAGTATCGCGATTTTAGCGATGAGGTCTTGGCGGGTTTGGGTCATGGTTGGATTGGGATGGTGCGCAGGGCGAGACAAATGGCGGTTTGGTTGCGTGTTTTGTTTGATTGGTTAGCCGTTTGCCTAGCCCGTACGGAGTATTTTTGTCTAATCTAGTTTGCCGACCATTTTTTCTGGGACGACGATTTTATCGAATTCTTCGGCCGTCAGGTGGCCGAGCGCGACCGCTTCTTGACGAAGGGTTGTGCCGTTGGCGTGAGCGGTTTGAGCGATTTCGGCCGCTTTGTAATAGCCGATATGGGTGTTAAGTGCGGTGACCAACATCAAGCTTTTGCTGAGAAGCTCATCGATTCGCGCTTGGTTCGGTTCGATACCGACGGCGCAATTGTCGTTGAAGCTTTGACAGGCATCGCCGATTAGTTGGGCACTGGTTAAGACGTTGTACGCCATGACCGGCTTGAAAACATTGAGTTGGAACTGACCGTGGGTACCGGCGACAGAAACGGCCGTGTCATTTCCGATTACTTGGGCACAAACCATTGTTAGGGCTTCACACTGGGTCGGGTTGACTTTGCCCGGCATGATCGAACTACCTGGCTCATTGGCGGGCAAGATGATTTCACCAATGCCACAACGAGGGCCGCTAGCGAGCAGGCGGATGTTGTTGGCGATATGCATCAAGCTGACGGCGACCCGTTTGAGGCTGCCGCTAATTTCGACCATAGCGTCATGAGCGCTTAGCGCTTCGAATTTGTTTTCGGCCGTGACAAATGGGTAGCCGGTGAGTTCTGCGATTTTGGCGGCGACCGTTTCGGGGTAGCCTTCTGGGGTGTTGAGGCCGGTGCCGACCGCTGTGCCACCGAGCGCGAGCTCTTGGACCCGTTTTAAGCTGTCTTGCAGCGCTTCCATGCCTCGTTTGAGTTGGGTGGCGTAGCCGCTGAACTCTTGGCCCAACGTGAGTGGGGTCGCATCCATCAAGTGAGTACGGCCGGTTTTGGTCACGCGCATAAATTCGGCTGATTTGGCAGCAAGGGTGTCATGAAGCAACTTGATTTTGGGCAACGTTTCGCTGACGATTTTGTGATAGGTCGCGATATGCATTGCGGTTGGGAAGGTGTCATTTGAGCTTTGGCTTTTGTTGACATCGTCGTTCGCTTTAATCAATTTTTCATCGCGGAAGTTGGCCCCAAGCAGTTCGGTGGCGCGATTGGCGACCACTTCGTTGACATTCATGTTGCTTTGGGTGCCGGAGCCGGTTTGCCAAACGACGAGAGGGAATTGATCGTCATGCTTTCCTGCGAGAACTTCATCGCAGACGGTGGCGATGGCATCCGCTTTTTCGCTGCTAAAACCGGCTAGCTCGGCGTTGGTTAGCGCGGCCGCTTTTTTTAGATAGGCGAATGCGTAAACGATTTCCAATGGCATTTGTTGGCCACCGATTTTGAAATTTTGAATACTACGCTGGGTCTGCGCGCCCCAATATTTATCGTCTGGGACGGAGATTTCTCCCATAGTGTCTTTTTCGATACGATAGGTTGTTGTCATGTTTAATCCTTTAATATGTCATTTGTTGGTTGTGAATCGGAAGCGATTTTATCATTGATGATGATTCACGAGCCATTTTTTTTGTAATGTATATCAGAAAGTTGTTGCAAACGGGTGCAAGCTTGTTCGGCCGTGAGGTCACGCTGCCCTTCCGCTAGCATTTCGTAGCCGACCATGAATTTTTTGACGGTCGCGGAACGGAGCAATGGAGGATAGAAATGGGCATGTAGTTGCCAGTGGCTTTGATCGTTATCATAAGCGTTGCCTGTTGGTGCACCGTGCCAACCCATTGAATAGGGAAAAGAGGTTTCGAAGAGGTTGTCGTAGCGGGTGAGCAAGCGTTTGAAGATAGACGCGAGGCTTTCCCGTTCTTTTCCGGTTAGGTCCGGCAGGCGTAAAACGTGACGGCGTGGCAGAACGAGGGTTTCGTATGGCCATGTGGCCCAATAGGGAACCAAAGCGACCCAATGGTCGTTTTTGACGACGATGCGTTCATCTCGTTTAAGTTCCTCGTTGACATAGTCAACGAGCAGGGGACGGCCGTAGCTGTCGTAATATTCCCATTGTTTCACCGCTTCTTTGGCCGGTTCGAGCGGGAGATCGTTTTGGGCGTAGATTTGGCCGTGAGGGTGTGGATTAGAGCAGCCCATAACGGCCCCCTTGTTTTCAAAGACTTGGACCCAGCGATAGGTCTGGCCGAGTTCTGCGACTTGATCGGCCCATGTGTTGATCACCCCTTGGATGGCGGACAGTTCCATTTCCGGTAAGGTGAGGTCGTGGCTAGGGGAGAAGCAGATGACGCGACATTCTCCTTCGACTTGTTGGGCTTGGAAAAGTGGATGGGGAGTGCCAGCAGGGGTGGGGGCTTCTTTGAGGATGGCGGGAAAGTCATTGGGGAAAACGTATGTTGCTTCGTAGTTGGGATTGGTTTCCCCGCTGGTGCGAGTGTTGCCCGGACAGAGATAACAGCTTGGATCGTAGGCAGGGCGATTGTCTGGGGGAAGTTTTTCGACTTGCCCTTGCCACGGCCGTTTCATGCGATGTGGAGATACTAAAATCCAGTCACCATTGAGGGCGTTGTAACGCCGATGAGGATGCTCTGTTGGGTCAAACATGCGCTTAATCCTTGATTTTGTGGGGTCTAAGGTGGGAAAGTAGACCTTAGCTTGCCCTATTGTTTGTAAATTTGTAAATAGGATGTGGTGTGGCTACCTGTATAAGTATAAATCGAATTGGTGATTTGTGCTTTTTTTGCGGTTTATTGCAGAGGGTCGCTTTTTCTTCGAAGGTCATTTGGACCAATGTTGTTTGAGTATCCATAATCGAATCTCTAAATTGTGAATTGGTTGACAAAGGGGGTGAATGTAGGGGTGTTTTCGCGAAAATCGAGCACTGCGAATGTGATGCGACGGAAGGCGCTTTTAAATCGATCATCCTCAAGTAAGGCATCGGCAAACCATTGGGCGATATGTTGCGGCTTGTTGCGGAATACGCCACAGCCCCACGCACCGAGGACGAGCGTATCATGCTGCTGGTGTCGGGCAACGCTTAAGACTGCGCGGATGCGTGTGGCCATGACGGCCGGTATCTGTTCCGCGTTTTGTGGTTCGTTTTGGTGGACCGCACCGGCATTGACGGCCGGTGATGTAATGATACTGACGGTATAAGGATTGGGGAGCAGGCTGCTGTTTTCGGCACGAAAGACCGGCACAGAGGGAGAATAGATTAAGTGATTGGTGTAGAGGGTTGAGCGATGGTGGCGGTTGGCTTCGTAGTATTCCGGCTTGAGTTGTAATGAAGCGTAAAGTGCTGAATTGCGGGCTAGATATTCTTCTTGGGCTTGTGAACCACCGAGAAAGCCACCCCCTGGGTTTTTTGCAGAGGCGAAATTGAGACAGAGCGGGTTGGTGTATCCTTCGGCGATGAGGGTACGGGCGGCCTTAAATGTGGTCGTGTTTACGACATCGATTTCAGTTTGATGTTGACCGGCCGGTTGTTGCTGGGCGATGAGGGTGTCTAGATCGGCTGGGGTGTAGAGGGTGGTGCCCTTGCGCATGGCCGCTAGTGGGGAGGCGATGGAGACGGTTTTTTTGCTGATGGTGTAGGTTTCTTGCTCCAAAATGTCAATTGTTTCTTGAGCGATCCCTTTTCGCTGTTGGCGATTGTGTGAAGTCATAGTTGTTTAGATAGCCTTGTTATAGTGTGAATGATAAATATGGTCCTGTGTCAGGGTTTTGGTTGGTTGATCGAGATTGCTTGTTAGGTGATGGCGAGCCCACGGATGAGGATTTTGCGCCGATGGGGATCGGTGCGGTGTTCGAATAGATATATTCCTTGCCACGTGCCGAGGCAGAGACGGCCGTTTTCGATAGGGATGTTTTCGCTGGTGTGTGTGACCATGGCGCGCATGTGGGACGGGGAGTCATCTGGCCCTTCGAGCGTGTGTCGGTGCCAAGCTTGGTTTTCAGGGGCGAGCCGTTCCATAAACGCTTCAAGGTCTTGTTTGGCACTGGGGTCATAGCTTTCACTGATGAGAAGGGATGCGCTGGTGTGTTGAATGTAGAGATAGCACATCCCTTCGTTGATTTGCCAGCGATGGATGCATGATTTGACTTGGTCTGTAATCGAGTAGAGGGCTTTACCTCGTGTAGGGATGATGATAGTTTCTTTATGCCAGTTCATAGGGTAGAGAGTAGAGAGAACGAGTAAGGAGTTGAGAGGATTGGGAGGTGGTGTTTGTTTGGATGGATATTGTGGTTCTAGGATTGATGAGTATGAAAAGTGAGCTTTTATTCTTTTTCTTTATCTTTTGCTTTGGCCATTTTGTCGATTAATTTGGTCAAATCGTTGGTGAAAGAGCGATTAGATTGTGTAATGCCGTTTAGTGTAATTTTGGTGGCGGGGGTCTTGTCCGGTTTGCTAAAGGCGGTTGTGGGGGGCACTTTATAGGATTCAATGGTCATTTTGACCCCTTCTGTCTGGAAGTCATAGCTATAGGTGCGCTTATCACGGTTGCTAGTAAAGCTGATGTTGTTGTTGGTGAATAGTAAGCGGAAGTCGCTTTCTAACTGATGGGGTTGAAACGGTAAGACCCGAGACCATGTTGTGCCGAAATAGACGGCGATAAAACGGGAGGCGATCGCTCCGACACCGGCGACAATAATGGTGATGGCGTTAACAGCCGCTAAGTCGATATCTGGTCGGCTGGTCATTAGATAATAGCCTGTCAAGATTGCGATGCCGAATGCGCTGGCTAAGCCGATATGACGTGCGGTTGTGTTCATTTTTTGCCATGCTGTGAAAATCATTTTGAATCCTTTTGACGTGCTGTTTTTTGATGAGTGATAAGTTTACCACGGCCGTGTTTTGCTTCCACACAGATCGATAAAGGGGATGTGGTCTTTTTTAGTCCAGCGACATTTCATGGGGCGGGGACGAACCAAGGGAATACGGATCGGATCGCTAATTTGATTCAGATTTCATCGGCGTTCGGCCGGACGATGGAGACGATTAATAACGAGAAAATGATCGCGGCCACTTATCCGGTGATGATGGAGCGGGTGGCGGCCGGAACGTTGACCGCGCGCCAAGTGCAAGATGCGATCGCGGCCATTGGGGATGGTTATTCGTTTCCAACCAATTTAGATTCTGATCCACCGGTTGGCGGGAATGCGCCGGAAACCGGACAGCAACTGATGGCACGGGCGTTGGCGAGTAATTGGTCTGTTGAACAGCTTAACGGGGAATTGCTAGCGTATGCTCTGCGGCGTGAGGCGTAGTTAGCGTTAGGTTTTTGATGGTCGGAGATTTATAGGGTTTAGCGATTTAAATCCTGTAAATCCCCGATTTTTATTTTAGAAAAACGGCCGATGAGAGTGATCTCCGCCCGTACCGCTTCGATAGCGATGACCGTTTCGGCTTGAGGTCGTATTGGTCATCTTGGGGGCGTGTTGTGTAGCCCCTGTCTCGCTAATTAATTGCCCACGTGCTTGTTTGTGAGAGCCTAGGCGTAGAGAACCGGTTTGAGTAGTGATCGATCAAGCTCGTCTAAACGCTCACGACCGAGACGAAGTAGTTCTTCATAAACGGCCGATGAGTCAGCCCGTAATTGAGCCACATCAACCCCACGACAGACATCTGGTAGAGGATCGAGCCACTGTTTGACCCGCTGGAGCATTTTGACCGCGCCGTTGTAATTGCCTCGCTCGATTTGCATGTAGGCGATGGCGACCTGCAATATGCCACGATAAAGTTCACGCACGGCCGATTGATCCGCTTTCCATGCGATTTCTAAACC
>WTJY01000163.1 GCA_011524645.1 Anaerolineales bacterium
CTTGTACAGAGGCTCGGCGGTATTGCCCAAGTGGTGCTTCTCTTTCCGCCAATAGATGGTCGAAAATGCGGCTCGCTTCTTGTAAGTCATGCATTTCTAACATGAGATAGGCGAGTCGTTCATCGGCGGCAACCCCTTCATGAATGGAGCCATATTTCTCGAGAAGCGGGTCGGCGCGACGATACCATTGGGCGCTTTGGGTAAACAAACGCACGATAATCCAATCTTCACCCTTGAGCGCAATCCAATAACTCGGGCGTAAGACGCGCCAGCCGAAATGGAAAAAGAGGTAAATAATAAGAGGGAGGCTGAGGAGACTTTCAAACCAATCGAAAAGGCGTTGGGCCGGTTGATGGTCAACCGTTTGTTCCTGATACCCGCGCGCGCTAATGGCGAGCCCTGCATAAGCATCGCCGAGTGCGATCATGATCGTCCCTTTTTCCGCTTCAATCGCTTTGCGTGCCGGATCATCGGCGGGTCCGGTCATGTTGTTGCTGACCGTTTCTAATTCAGCGAGAGCGATTTCGTATTCAGTGATCGCTTGCTCAAATTTTTCATTATTGGCGAGGGCGCTGGCATATGAATGGCCGACAAATGGCTTGAAAGAAGGCCATAGATTGCTTTTCTCTTTTAAGGCTTGTAGCACCGGAATGGTGTCCGCCCAATTTCCTTCGAGCTGGCGGAAGCGGGCATGAAGATAGATACGTAAATCGGTATAGGCGCTGCGCCACGGGGTGTCGAGTTTCGCTAGATAAAAATCGGCATCCTCGGCCGTTTTTAAGAGCTGTTCCAGCGCCGCTTTGTTTCTTTCATTGCTGTAGGCGCGATAGGTGTTGAGCAATAAATTGACGCTGGCTAAATTTTCTGGCGATTCCGCTTGTGAATCGGCGATTAGGCTATGGTAGAGCAGGTGTTGGATGTGGATCGTCTCATCTTCGTGTGGGTGGGCTTGATAATAATCATGCGCGCGCCGATGAGTAGCGAGGTAGCCCGCTTTGTCTTGGCTGATAAAACGCTCGTTGAGAATTTGCCGATTGAGCCCGATGACGCGGTCTTGCTCATCATGCCAACTGCTAATCACAAACGAAAATTTACGCAGTCGGCCGAGCATCTTTTCATCTTTGCCATCTTCACGGGTGCGTAGTGTTTTGAGCAACTCTAAATCATAGCTATGGGGCACGGCCGCAACCATCAATCCTTCTTGTACGGCCGCGTGGCTTTTGCTGAGTAGCTGATCGAGGAGATCGGCCGTCAGTGAATACTCTTCTCCTTGACCGACAACCGCTTGGACCAGATCTAGGCTGGCTTCTTGGGTGGGTTCAGCCCCATTTGGATCGTCGCTGGGACTGTGCTGGGAGACGGCCGTTTCGCCTGTTTCTATTGGTGGCTCGTTATTTTGCTCAGATGATTCGCTCATAACCTATTTTGCTATCTTTTGGGTGATTGAACCGGTCGTGACCGGTCTATCTTGGCTGATATGCCTTAACTAAAAAAGTTTAATGGGGTGCAGGCTGATGTTGACGGTTTTTATTCTGTGGTAGATAGACTACCAATCATCATCATCTTCCTCTTCCATGCTCGCCATATCGGCCATGGTGGCAAGGATACCGGGCATCCCACGGCAATAGGTGTAAATTTTATCAATATCCTCTTCGATGATGTTTCGTTTGCCGAAATATTCCCCCACATGTTCTTTGGTGAAGGGGGCTAGCCCTGTTTTACCGATGAGCGGCTTATATTCGTTATATTCTGGCGTATCTTGCCCTGCGATCACGAGGAGCATATTGGAATATTGTCGATCAACGAGTGGAAGGACGAGATTTTGGTGCATCCATTCTTCCGCTTCATCGGTATGGTCTTCATATGAGTCGATGAGGAACACGAGCCGATGGGTTTGCTGAATATCGGCGATCGCTTTGCGGAAAGCGCGGTTGATTTGTTTAAGGGCGAGTCGTTTTGCGTCTTCGCCGAGGGGTTGGAAGTCTCCGCCGTTGTCGGTGATCGCACCACCGGCCGTTGTTGGGCTAGCATCGGCCGTTTCGGCCGGTAGTTGATCCATTTCATGCCACCAGCTAAAGCTGCTGAGCTCTTCCGCTCCCCAAACGACTAAGTCTCCCAATAAATCTAAACGATGGGAATCTTGAATGAGGCTATTGACCCGTTCGCGCAAGGTGACACCGCGCAGATGATCGTAGCTGATGCCGAGGTCGAAACAGAGATTGCGGATTTCCGGTTCATCAAGATAGAGCATCGTTTTCTCTAAATCGCGAAAATCGACATAGACTTCGCGTGGGGGCTGCCCTCTTTGCACAATGGTGGCGACCGCATTTTTCTGTCGCAAGACGACCATGTTCATATCGGTGAATCGGTTAACGACTTCGTTTAGGTCGCTAAAGATTTCGTCTGGATTGTGGAGGAGGGGGCTAATTTGGTGGCGGGCGTAGCGGGTTAGCCAGAGGGTGTCGTACGGCCGTCTTGTCCGGAAATCGATATGGACGACCGGATGACGGGCTTTTTCGGCTAAATAGCGCATTTTTTTTACGAGAAACGTTTTGCCCATACCGGTTGGCGCTTCGATTAACATCGTGGCCATCGGGGTTTCGTTCGCCAACATTTGGCGGTATCTTTTGTGTTGTTTGGTGCGGTTTACAAACCACTCAATGTAATCAACAACGCTCACAGATTAATACCTCAAATCATAAAAGTCTATCGATTATTGCGACACACATTGTAACAGTTAACCGATGAGAGAGAAAACGGAATCTTGTTATGGTAGCCATTCTCAATTTGCATAGAAATAATTGCATTTTGCTTGTCGTCGCAGGCGATCTTTACCCCCAAGGGGTGTTTCGGTGGCTTTGCCACCGAAACACCCCTTCTCATAGTCCCGATTTTCGCGCCGAAGGCGCGAAAATCGGGACTGAGCGGTAGAATCGCGAGCTTTGATAAGCAAAATCGATGATAAATTGAGAATTGCTGTTGTTATGGGTAGCTTCAGTCACGGCGGTTGTGAACCAAGTTAAGGGATTGAGCAGATCGGCCGTGGGAAAGTCAACCCGTTTTTGCGATCGGTGAGCTGGATCGGTGACGATTTCATATAGTCAATAACTTCTTGCCCGTTTTCAAATTGGTCGGTGCTGAGCAAGAGTGCGGCACACCCTGTGGCGTGTGCGGTCGCCATGCTGGTCCCACCGAGTAGGGAAACTTGGTCGTCTGGTACGGTCGAGATAATGCTTTCCCCTGGTAGGACCATTTCCGTAATCGCGTTGGTGTTGCCTCGACCGGCGACAAATTCATTGCCGTCAAAATCGACACCGGTGGCCCCAACCGCGACTACGCTGCTAAAACAGGCCGGTGCGCCGATTGTTTGTCCGTTATAGTCGTTTCCTGTCGTGCCGAAAATGATAATATCGGCCGCTGCTAGTTTTGCGAAAACTTCGGCATAACGATCCGCAAGCCAGTGATAATCATCACACACGCTATCATAGACATCCCCTTCAAAAATCGATAGATTGATCACATCGACTTCTGGTAGCTCTTCGGCGATATATTCGAGCGCATCGAGAACATCGGTCACAAAGCGGTAGCCGGTATTTCGATTAAGGATTTTGATCGATACCAATTCAACATCTGGGGCCAAGCCGATATCGCTCAGATTCCCGCTTGACGCGATGATGCCAGCCATGTGGGTTCCGTGTCCTACTTCCGCATCATCTTCGGCCGAACCGACGCCGATTTGGCGGTCACTGCCATCTGGGCAAATGCCAACCCCATCGATGTCGCCGTCTGTGTCGAGGAAGCACGCTTGATGAACCACTTTGCCCGCTAAATCGATGTGATCTGAATCGATGCCGGTGTCGAAGACGGCGACGGTGATCCCTTCGCCGGTATAGCCACGAGCGTGCATATCGGTCGCTTCGAGATATTCGGCCGTATTGATGATATCCCCTACTTCATTGCGGTAAATGGTGCGTCGGGCGACGGCCGCGTAGACCCGATTCCCTAAAATCGTTAGGCTGTGCCTTGTTTCGGCACTGGTGGGGGGCGCGATGAGTAAAACCGCTAAGATTAAGCCGATAACGGCCGCTACACCAACCCCTGCAAAAAATCCGATTCGGATGAGTCGTTTAATAAGTGTCCACATGTAAAAAATAACCTGTATTGATTTGAAATTTAAATTTTTTCTTAAAGCGAATATGCCGGAAAAATAGATTCGACTTCGTTTATACAGCTAAATATATCAAATTTGTATCGAACAAGAATGAGGTAATAGCATGAATCTAAAACGAATCTTAGCTGGCGTATTGATTATTGGACTTTTAGCCGCTTGTGGGGTGCGAGAGCGTTTGCAAGAAGAGGCGGCCGAGGCGATGGCGGAAGCGATTATGGAACAGGCTACCGGTGTAGACGACATTAATATTGACACCGATGGCGAGTCGATCTCTTATGAAGTGACAGATGAAAATGGAGAGACGGTTAGTGTTGATTTTGGCGCGGAAACAACAGATGGCGAGTTCGCGGGCTTAGGCTTTTCGGTCTCTTTGCCCACCGGTGTGGGGTCTGGTGCGGTGCAACGGCTTGCGGAGGGGGGCGCGGAATCGGCCGTGACCGGACAGTTCCCTGTGACTGATTTGACGGCCGCTGAATTTTATACCCAGATCGAACCGGAGCTAACCGCGCAAGGGTTTGCTTATGATGATCCGGCCGAATCTGGCGCAACCTTGCCCGATTTTGAAGATCCATATGCGATTTTAGGTGTTGTGTTTGAGCATCCAGACGGGATTAACTTTACCGTTTTCTGGGGTGAAGAGATGGTTATTCTCGGCTTTATGCAAGCGGAATAACCCGCTTTATTGCGGCCGATCTGAGTCTTTGACGATATTGTTCTTCGCCTTGGTTTGAGTGGTGTATAATTTATCCAGCTCTTTGTGAGACAAGTCGCTGGATAACACCTATTTTGAATGATGATGTCGTTTCGCTTTATCAGAAATCAAGAAATAGGGACAAATGATAGGGATAGAGATGCTCCTTAGTTGAAGTGATCGCCTTATTTCTATCTTTGATTGGTGTTCCGCAATTGGGATCAAATTATTTCTAAGAATTTCTGCTAAATACAGCGTCTCAAAAAAATCTGTTGTTTTGTCTCCCTCCTATGAGGAGGGGGTGGGGGAGGTAGATTTTATAAATTTCTCTCTCTCACAGCCCCTCTCCCAACGGGAGATGGGGGCAAAACAGACGGATTTTAAAAAGTTATAAGATTTCTGAGACGCTGTGCTAAATATCATCGGTTAAAAATCCGGCTTCACTTGTGTTTTTCGGTTTAATCAGCTTTGTCTTGCTTCGTAAACCGACTTAATCTGTCTTGTTATCACTTGTTGTCGCTTATGGATTTAGATGCCCTAAATGTTGTTGGTCTATCGACCGCGTGCCAAGAGCAAAGCAACTTGTATTTTGCTCGCCAATCGTTTGATCCAAAATATTGCTATGAGCTATTTCGGCGGGCGATTGTTTCTCAATCTGATGAGGCTTGGACGGCCGTTTATCAGCAATATACCCCACTCGTCAAAAGCTGGATTCACAAAAACAGCTTGTGGCAGAGTCAGCAAGCCGCTCATGATATAGATGAGGTGGTGAATCGGGTATTTGCCAAGATGTGGCGCTGTATTTCGATAGAAAAATTTACTTCTTTTGCCGATCTGGCTTCACTTTTACGTTATTTACAGATGTGTGTTCATAGTGAATTGGTTGATATAGGGCGGGTGGCAGCGCGACATACGGCCGTTTTAGAATCGGAAACCTTGTTTGCTGATGCTGAGTCAGATGTGCCATCCGAAGAATACCAAGCCCACCAAACCAGCGCGAGCGCGGAGCAAGAAGTGACAACGGCCGCGCAAAAAGATGCTTTGTGGCATCTGGTCAGCGCTAAATTGAATAGTGATGCAGAGCGGATCGTTTTTTATGAGACGTTTGTTTTATGGCAAAAGCCGCGCCAAATTGCGGCCGGTCATACCGACATTTTTCGTAATACGAAGGAGGTGTCGCGGGTAAAAGATAACTTGATCGCTCGCCTGCGACGAGATCGCGAATTACATCAATCATTAATCGATTTGTCCCTTTGATTGATTTGTATTCGATTGATCAATACAAGCACTAAGGAAGTGGACAATTATGCTTGAACAAAAATTGCTTGCACAGTTGTATCGTCATCAATGCCCTTCATCTGAACAGTTGGGGGAATTTTATTTAGAATTATTATCGGAAACGGCCACTGTCGCGGTACAAGACCACTTGACTGCTTGCCCGCACTGCCAACAAGAGCTTCAGAGCTTAAAGCGGTTTATTACGGAAAACCGGTTGCCGTATGGGCTGGGGGCACCGGCCGAGCCTGTGAAAGCCCCATCTGTTCGCGTGTTGATCGCGGAACTGATTAGCGGTTTTCTTCCCGGCCAAGCGGCATCCGCTATGACCGTTCGTGGTCAAATCGACCCGAATGAAGGGCCACAGGTGTATGGCGCGGAGATGTATCAATTTGCGATTGAAGTGAGTGAAGATTTGAATAGCCCGCTTCATCGTATGATTACCGGCTTGATGCTGGCTTCTGACCCTGAAATGCCGGTCGATCAAGTTCAGCTAATCGAAAATGGGGTTTCTCTGCACGATGCTGAAATCGATGAGTTTGGGAACTTTGTTTTTAGTCAGGTTAATCCTGGACTTTATTCGTTGCAAATCACAGGGGTGGGAATTCAGATAAATTTGTTGCCTATCTATTTGTAAGCATTCTGTTACTGTACTTATAATAGGGGGTATGGATTCAGCCCCCTTCCACACTTGGCTACAATTATCACCATCAGAGTGGGGCACAACACTGCAATCTTTCCGTACCACAAAATCGATAGCGGACTGGCGTGACTTATTTGACCAAGGGGTGCTTCGTATTCGCTCTTTGCTGCATGAAGATGGGGCGGATGCGTTGGCTTTGGCCGATTTGCTTTATTCTGCGGCCGTTTATTCCCCTGAACCGAGCCATGCACCTTTGGCGGCCCGTATGAAAGCACAGGTGCTATTGATTTGCTTTGGTCGTTATGATGAAGCGGCCGTGTATTATGATGAAGCACTAACCGGCTATGAAAATCTAGGGGATGATTTCGGCCGTGCCAAAGTGGAGAGTACCCATATTTGGCTGTTGGCCTTGACAGATCTGCAGGATGAAGCGTTTCAGCGCGGCCGTTGGGCGCTGTCCACACTGGCTGAATTAAAGGAATGGGAAATACACGCGATGGTTTGCAACAACCTGTCGAGTGTTTATCATGTGTGTGGCTATACACGACTCGCGTTTGATGTATTGGGTGAAGTTAATCTAGAGTTTCTAAAAGAGCTTGATCTGACAAAAGCGTTGGCGGTTGATGCGAATAGAGCACTCTATTTACAAGAGCTGGGTCGCTATGCTGAAGCGATTGAATTAATGGAGCGGGTTATTCCGGCCGCTTTAGAAAACCCAAATACAAGGATTACGGGGGCCAACTTAAAGCATAATCTAGCCCTTACCTACATTAAGATGGGGCATTATTCAACCGCGTTGCGCCTGCTGGACGATGCCTTTGCAATTTGGCAAGAGGATAAACGATATGCGGATATGGCTCTTAGCCAGCTGGTTAAAATTGAATGTTTTTACCAATTGCGTCGATTTGCGGATGTTCTCCAATTATTTGCCGATTTAAAGGAATTTATTCGGACGCACGATGTTTTGCCGGAAAAGCTTTTCTCCTTTACCAATGAAGCGCGGGCTTATATGGCGTTGCATCAATATGAAGAGGCTTCTGCATCCTTAAAAGAAATGAAGCGATTGCTTAATAGTGCGAACCGTTTTGTTTTGTTGCATTTTGAGTTGATTGAAGCGGAAATTTTATTTGTGCGTCAAAGCTGGTCTGAATCCCGTCTGCTGGCCGCTTCTGTGGCGGAGCGATTCATGACGGATGGGCATCAGTTTGCGGCCGTAACAGCCTTGATCCTAGCGGCACAATGTTGCTTGGAAGCCAAAGATACGATCATGGCTACTGGCTATTTGCAACAAGCGGAAGAAATCGCTGTGCAATATCGTGTGCCGTCATTGTTGTATAAAATTTATGGGATTAAGGGCGTATTGTTTGAAGATGATTCTCCACAGGGGGCATTGGCTTATTATCAGGCCGCAATTCAACAGCTTGAGCGCTTACAGAGCCATATTATGTCGGAGTTCCGCCCTGATTTTATGCTGGATGCCCAAAAGCAACGTTTGTATGAACGATCTGTTTCTTTGCTGGTCGCAAATGGGGAGATTACGGCCGCATGGCGATACGTTGAGCGAGCCAAATCGCGTGCACTACTTGATATTTTACAAGGACGTATTAATTTACAAATTAAGGCGAAGAGTGAAGCAGATGAGCGATTGGTCCAAGAATTAAATGATCTGCGCCAGCGGCGCAATGAATTGACGGCGAAAACGAATGAGCTTGATGAAGAACAGGATATTGTCGAAGCTTTGCAAGAAGCGGAGCGGATCGAACAACAATCGACAGAACTTTGGCATCGTCTTTTGTTGCGCAATACCGCTTACGGCCGTTCGGCCGCGATTTACCAAACACCACAAGATATTCAAGTGCCATTTGTTGATCGAGATGTATCGATCCTTGAATATTTTTTAATTGATCAACGATTTGTCGCTTTTGTGCTGTGTTTTGATGATCAAACCGATCAAACTGTCGTTCATCAAGTCCCTTTGTCTGCAACGGTGCAACAGATCAACCAGCTACACCGTCAACTGTTCCTGAATATTCAGCTCTTGACTCGCAACCCTAAAATTGCAGAGAACCCACAACTTCAGAAAAACATACAGGGGGTTTTGTACCGTCTTTATCAAGCGCTGATCGAACCCTGTCTGCCTTATTTAGGCGACACAACGAGATGGCGCATTATTCCGCACGGTGTTTTACACTATTTCCCGTTTGATGCCTTTTTCGATGGGGCACAATATCTGGTTGAGCGAGCAGCCATTAGCTATTTACCGTCGGTCGATGCGGCACGTAACTATGTGAGTCGTGCACCACAGTCTGAGCTAGCTAGCTTGGTTGTCGGTCACTCGTATCAGGGGCAATTGCCGTTCGCGGTAAGCGAGGCGGAGCAAATTAGTGACCTGTGTCAGGCCGATTTGCTCATTAATCAAGAGGTGACACATGATACTGTGACCCAGCAAATGTCTGGACAGCAACTCATTCATATCGCTACACATGGTGAATTTCGTCACGATAATCCCCTCTTTTCCGGTCTGGCTCTCGAAGACGGTTGGTTAACGACGCTTGACATCTTTCACCTCGATTTAGATGCCTCATTGGTGACGCTAAGTGCCTGTAACACCGGCCGTAGCTTGATTAGCGGGG
The DNA here is from genome assembly GCA_011524645.1 of Anaerolineales bacterium. GTDB lineage: Bacteria > Chloroflexota > Anaerolineae > Promineifilales > Promineifilaceae > WTJY01. Next base: position 9,414 of record WTJY01000163.1, read on the forward strand.
GGGATGAGCTGATCGGTATTTCGCGAGCGTTTCTAACGGCCGGTGCTGCCTCCCTATTATTGAGTCATTGGCCGGTTGATGATCATTCGACCGCGCTCTTGATGAAGCATTTTTACCATCTAGTCCTACACCAAAATCAACCCAAAGATCGCGCCCTACAGCAGGCGAAAATCGCTCTGATTCATGGAATACTCGCCGACTCCGAGGCCAGTTATCAGCATCCTTTCTTTTGGTCTCCATTTTTTTTGGTTGGCGCAAATGGGAATTTGTAAGTAGCTGATAATAATTGATTAGACAATTTTCTTGATTGCGCGCGTAAAAACAGTTTTTGCTGACCGCTGACTTAATTGAAATCCGGTTGATGCTGGAAATTTGAAAACTTAATCGTTTATAGAGTTGTTATAGAAAAAATAGTCCATTTAGGAGACACCATGTATCAATATAAAAAGATTTTATGGCTTACATTAAGTTGTTTGCTGTTGGTTTTCGCGGTGGCAGGCTGTCAGATGTCTGTATCCACAGATGATTTAGCCAATGCTGCGGTTGCGAGCAAACGGGGTGGCAGCTTTGAGTCCCAATGTGTCGCTTTAGGGCACGCGATGGAATCGCGCATTGGGTCGGGTGAATTACGTCGCACAACGGCCGGTCTTAATGGTGACTTTACCAATACTGCGCTTGATGGCAACTTGATTCAAGATCAAGTCATTATTTCTGGCGGAGACGAGGCGATGGATAACCTTGTCGGCTTTTACGAAATAGAAGAGCTGTTTGCGGTTCCATATTATGATGCGGCCGATCCCAATACCGCAACCGGGGAAATTCGCCTTTATCAACTCGATCCAGGTACCGATGTTTATCGCTTTATTCAAGAATTTAATCGCACGGCCGTACAGGAAATGGGTGGGATTAATGATACAACCCCATTTGCAGAACCGAACCTCGTGGTTCATGGCCCTGAATCCCCATTTGTTGATACTGGTGGTAGTGGTGGCAAAAATACGATTTTAGGGACCGGCGGTAAAAATACGATTTTAGGGACGGGGCCAGATGCGTTATTCCCTTTGGCGGTTGATAGTCGGAATGCGGCTGGTGAATTTTCAAATCAATGGGCTTTTTCACAAATCGGTTTGATGACCAATGGGCAACGTAATACAACTCAGAACGGGGATGGGGTTAATATCGTTGTTTTTGATACATCGCCGATGGATACATTCGGTTTGCAGACGATCGAATGGGCGGCCGAGCCTTATGAACTGTGTAATCATAGTGTGATTGACACATTTGGTGATGGGGCGCAGGATCAAAAAGGGGGGAGTGGTGACCTGTTACAAAACCACGGTCTGTTTGTGAGTGGTCTAAGCCAAGCGATTGCCCCAGCCAGCCAAATACACTTGGTCCAAGTTTTAAACGACAATATGACCGGCAATCTCTTTACGTTACTTAATGGGATCGATTTGTTTGCACAGGCCCAACTAGAAACGAGTGGCCCTCAGAAAACGGTCTTTAACATGAGTTTGGTGATTAGCCCAGCGCGTGACTTTACTTATGAATCTGGTGATCACGAGACTCAAACGGCTCAAGAACGATACATTGACGAACTTGTAGCCCAAGGGTGCGATCCGACCAGTGTGGCGATGTGTCGCTCGATCAACCGTTACAATAGCATGGGGTATGTGATGGTTGCGGCCGCAGGCAATCTTAATTTGAGTGAAACCCAATATCCTGCGAGCGATGCTCGGGTGATCGGTGTGTCTGGGACAACGGAAAGCGGTGAGAAAGCTTGTTTTGCCAACGCTGGCGAAGTTGCGGCACCCGCAGGTAATGGATTGTTTGATGCGAGTGCCCAAACTTGCGATTTGCGCTTGGCTCAAGTTTGCCCAACCAGTGAAATTTGCGACAGCGATGGGATTCGGATGATCGTTAGTTTGGCTCATCCAGACACCGGTTATGAAAGTGGCTATGTGCAATGGGTCGGAACCTCATTTGCTGCACCACAGGTTTCCGGCTTAGCGGCACTTAGTTTTGCTCAGCAACCGGATGGTCAGGATTTTAGTGTGTTGCAAGCCGGAGCAACACAGGTCAGTAGTGATGTCATGAGTGGCGCGGTTCATATTATCCAACCGCCAATCCCTGAAATCGGCTCAGGTGTGGCACAGACCGGTGGAAAGACCCCTTAGTTTCATCTGTTTGTTTTAATCGAGCCGCATCAGTTTTTTCAGTGCTTGAATCGGGTTCGGTTTGTCGCTTGTGGCGACGGCCGAACCCGTTTTTGTTTTTGAATAAAGTTGGATGCCGGAAAAAAGAATCTTTTCTCGTTTATAGAAATAAAATTGAGTGATTCAAGCAGTTTATCGCTGTTCGTGAGGTGAACAGCTTCAATTACACTTCGTTTTATCGCATACGATAGGAGATTTAAAGATGGTCAAAATGACTTTTGTAAAACGGTCTAATTTTTTTATAGCTTTGCTATTGTTGGTTGCCCTTTGTGTCGCATGCGGGGGAGATGATCGCGGTCAATCGGCCGGTCTGGAAGCAGAGACAAATAGCACGGATGCTACGGCTACAGATGTTGTGACAGAAGAAGACGGTAATGCAGAAACAGGAGCGTCGGGGAGCGAGGCAAACTCTGCAACAGAGGGGGTTGACACTTCGGTTGACACGTCAGGGGCAGACACCGCTACAGACGACACCACCACAGACATGGCCCAGCTTGCCACCTCAGAGAATATACAAGATGATGAAAGCGGATCGATGTTACCGACTGTCGGTTCAATTAGTCTGAACAAGACGGTATTCGACCCTCAAGAAGAGATTATGATTACGGTCGATATCGTGGTTGATGAAATGAGTGATGCATGGGTTGGGATTATTCCTTCTGATGTCCCTCATGGCTCAGAAGCGGAAAACGATGACTATGACCTTTCCTATTTTTATGTGATTAATGCGGCCGATAATCAAGGCACTTTGAATGCGCCGCTTGAAGCGGGTATGTATGATGTGCGCTTGTTTAATACAGATGATGGGCAGGTCGGCATTGAATTAGATTCAGTATCTATTGAAGTTGGCACTGTTGATCTGGAAGCGATAGGGAGTGGTATGGCTGAAGGAATAGATACGGCCGCTGAAAACGAATCAACTACCGATGCTACCGATGCTGAACAGCCGACTGACGTTACGGCCGATGGAACCGACGCTTGTGTTGTTGGAACATGGCGACTCGAAAACTTTGATGCTTATTTGGTGGCGGTTATTCAAGAAGCGATGGCAGAAACGGGCCAAGATGTCGAAGTCACAGCTGAAAGTAGCGGTGATTTCCTTCTCGCCTTTGATGGTGAGGTGATGACCGCGAGTGAAAATGGCTTTTCTGTGACCGCTTCGATGATGGGAGTTTCGGTTCCTACAGATATAGATGCTAGCGGTTCAGCGCGCTACACGGCCGATGGGACGATTATTACCGGCTTTGTAGATTCGGTAAATGTACAAGAAACGAACCAAGGGTTTGGGATTAATGCGACCAATCTCGTCGGAGAGAAGGTCATGTATACTTGTACTGGGGATGTCATGATGTGGTCGGACCCGTTCCCGATTTCACTTGAATTTAGCCGAGTAAATTAGATTTTAATGAGGGCGTGGTTTTATCCGTAGAGCATAAATGCTCCGGCTAGAGCGGTGCTTTTCAGTCTAAAAAAAAGCCCCATCTCGCTTTTTAGAGAGATGGGGCTTTTTATATTTATTTGAACAGTTTGGTTCGATTACTTTTTAGGGTGAATCCGAACTCGGCGTTCACGTCCTTCGCCGACACTTTTGGTATAAACATCGCCGTGGTCGCGCAGTGCCATATGAACCAGACGGCGTTCATAAGAATTCATCGGTTCAAGGGTAACTGATTTTTGTCGTTTGATTACTTTTGCGGCCATGCGTTCCGCGAGCTTGTTTAATCCCGCTTCTTTGCGTTGACGATGTCCGTCCACGTCGAGCGAGAAATCGACTTTGCGATGGAGTTTATGGCTTACCATGAGACGGCCGATATATTGCAAGGCACTCATGACTTCTCCATCTTCCCCAATTAATTCTTCAGCATCGGCGCCGGTGACTTGGACTTCGACGATCTGTTTGTCTAAATCATCTACTTCGGAAAGCCTTGCGGTGACTTCGATATCAAGACCGATTTTATCGAGTAGTTCGAGCAATGTGTCTCTAGCAACTTCGCTTTCTTCCAATAACTCTGGGTCTGGGAGGGCATCTAAATCGTCTAATTCATCAAATTCATCATCAAATTCATCTATGTCTTCCATTTCCTTACGCCTCTGTCATACTAATTTTCGGCTGAACAAATCCGATCCCTCTCCGAGCTGTTTTGTAGTGACGGATGTTCAACTGAATGACCATATTAAATATTTTCAATTGGTAATCCAAGCTGACTAGGGTGTTCTATCGTTTCCCTTTTTTCTTGGATTTCTTGTTCGATTTTTTGTTTTTCTCAACTGAATCAGTCAATTTTTTCGTTTTCGATTCAGATTTTTTGCCATTGTTATTGTCATCGTTTTCAAGGCGCGCGGCCGCTTCGATGTTGGCTTTGCGGCGTACTTCTGATTCCGCACGGGCTTGGGCCATGGTGCGACGGACGAAGAACCCTTGGGCCATACCGATTAAGTTCGATACAACAAAGTAAATTCCCAGCCCAGAGTTAAAGCTCATGGCGAAGAAGCCGAACATCAATGGCATAGTGTATTGCATTGACCGTTGCATTTGTGCGGCCGGATCATCTTGCTCCGCCCCTTTTTTGTTGCGCCCTTTGCTGTCTTCGGCCGCTTTTTTCGGTGGCATCAAAAGCTTTTGCGATACAAACATTGATCCTGCAACCAAGACCGGCAAAACGAAGTAAGGGTCTGGCAGGGACAAGTTCATCCACAAAAAGGTGTTGTCAATCGGGAGCATGGTCGCTAAGTCAAAGCTGGGGTCGATTGTTTCCTTTAAGGTGAGCAATGACTCTGGTGTTGACTCTAGCATGATGATGATAACGCGATAGAGAGCGAAGAAAATCGGCATTTGTACCAATAGTGGCAAACAGCCCATTAGAGGTTCGGTTGGGTTGTAGCCGATTTTTTGGAACTCCTCCATCATTTTTTGTTGGTTATCACGATATTTCTTCTGAATCGCTTGTACTTGAGGTTGCAATTCTTGCATCCGAATGGTGGATCGTTGTTGACGCAAGTTGAGAGGAAGGAGCAACACCCGTGTCAGGACGGTAAAAGCCACAAGGGCGAAGAGAAAATTGTTGCCCAATCCCTGATATAAATACATCATGATATTGAGCATAAAGTCGATAAATGCTTGCCACATAACTATCTTTCAATCCTAGTCGTTTGCTTATTGATCAGCACGGCCGACCTATCTATTCAGTGCTTGGTGTATAAGACCAAACATCGTTCCCACTTTCCATATCATAGACAACTACTTGTAATACCCCATCTGCATCCGCAAATGCGACGGCGATACCACTAGAGGTCGCCACAGGATTCGCGCTGATCGCACCATTGGTTGTCGCTTGCCATAATTGCACCGGCTGACCATCATCTGAACCATCAAGTTTATAAGCGGTCAAATGGCCAACATTGTTACTGACATCACCAGACGCAACAAATAACGTATCGTTGTGAATCAGTAGTTTCGCTTGAATCGATTCAGGGACTTGTTCTTGCCAGATAGGAGGCGTTTCATCTGTCCGATCTTCCGCTTCGATGGCGATAATGTTACCGGCCATATCGCCGAAATAGACTGTGTTGTTATGAAGAGCTGGTGTGCTCCAGACCCAATCATCTGTTTGGGCGGTCCATTTTTCTTCCCCTGTGGTCAGGTCGAATGCGTAGAGAATCCCTTCAAAGCTACCGATGTAGAGCAAGTTCGCTTCTTCATTGATCACAGGGGTTCCGGTGCTGGCACCACTTAGTGCAGCTTGCCAAATAATTTCTCCTGTGTCAGCATCTGCTGAGTAAATTGTTTTGTCAAGGGAGGTGAAGTAGACGTGGCCGTTGGCATAGCTTGGCTGGGCCCAAACTGAATTTCCTGTCATGAAGTCCCAAATCTTTGTGCCATCTGTGGCGTCTAAAGCGACGAAGTGATTATCAGCTGTGCCAAAGAAAATCTTGCCATCGACTTGTAGCGCCTCCGCATAGACACGGCCGGAAACGACATCATCCGCGATCCAATTGGTAGTCGGTGGGTTGGTATCACCAAGCGGCATAGAGTGGATGCCCACGATAAAGCCACCACCTTGGAAAATACCGGCCGAGATCCCATTGTCTCCAACGACCAAGTTGCCATCTTTAATTGATGGGGGGGCGTAAAAGTTTACCCCAGCTGTTTCACTGCTATATGACCAGACAACCCGATTTTCTGGGCCTGTCGGGTCTAGCGCGACGACTGAATCTTGATAAGCGACATAAACGCGCTCACCATCTGTTTCTAGCCCCGGCCAGTTTCCACTTTCTTGCACGCCGCATCCCGTTAAGAAAAGGAAGGAAACCAGTATAAATACGAAAAGAAGTTTTTTTTGCTGTTGTTTTGCGAACAAGCCACAACTCCATGTCTTTAGTAACTAATGTTTAGTGTATTGTGATGAAGTAGGTGCTATTGCCCTAATCACTAGTCACTCTAACTTTAATACGTTAATTAGAAACAATTAAGGGACTGGGTCATACCCACCTTTGGAAAATGGGTGACAACGGCCGATTCGTTTAATCGCCATCCAACCACCTTGTAGCACACCATACTTTTCAATCGCTTCATACCCATACTGCGAACAGGTAGGTTGAAAACGACAGCTTGGTGGGAAAAGGGGGGAAATGAAACGGCGATAGATCCGAATGAGGAATAGAATGGCAGTTTTCATGGTACGTTTGGCGCATTATTGGTTGCGTCTATTAATTTTGCTCGTTCCAATAATTGCAAAACGGCCGCTTGTACATCGACAAAAGCGGCCGTTGGGGTTTTCTCGCGTACGATAAATAAGCAGTCCCAACCTGAATCGATTTCAGGGAGCGATAACCTTACCGCTTCCCGAAGCAATCGTTTTCCTCTATTTCGTTTGATCGCATTACCGACACGCCGACTGGCTGAAAAGCCGAACCGGCTGTCCGCTTCGTTGTTTCGACAGTAAATAAGAACGGCCAAAGGGTGTGCCTTTTTACGGCCGTATCTGCGCAACTGCGCAAAATCATTACGTCGTTTTAAGCGATTTGGTCGCGGAACCATATGGGCTATGGCGAAAAAGAAGGAATTGCTAAGGAAATTTAGACGGTGTATAACGCCTTGGCTTATTTATGTAAGGAGCCAAGGCGGAATGCCGCTTAAACTTTACGCATATCTTTGGTGGCCTGTTTGCCGGACGAATCGCGTACAGCGCGGTAGCTGACAGCGCGTGCGCCGTTCCAGTTCACCTTTTTCACATGGTTGTTCATGCTAACGCTCAAATTTTTACGTCCTTTAGCACGACGTTTTTTCAATACAGCACGCCCAGTTCCTGTTTTCATACGTGCACGGAACCCATGGACGCGCAGGCGACGACGGATTTTGGGTTGATAGGTACGTTTTGACATGGTTTTACATCTCCAAAAAAAAAGAGCTATTTGCTCTTTTTGCTCATATTTATGCTTTCAAAAAAATCTGGAAAATGGAGCGCCGATGAGGAATCGGCGAATTGGTATTATACGAGATCATTGCGAAATCGCCAACATTTAGAGTGACGAATTTAGAGTGACGAGCGACGAGTAAATAGATGTTATTATTGGCCGCTCGTTAAAATTCTCTTTAGTTGCCCACTGTGATGCGCTGAATATTGGCTCCTAACTGGCTAAAACGGCCGACAACATCTTCATAACCACGGTCGATTTGGTGGATATTGCGAATTTCAGTGTTGCCTTCCGCGCATAGCCCTGCCAGCACCATCGCCATTCCGGCGCGAATATCAGGGCTGACAATAGCGCTTGATGGGGCGTAGAGTGGTGATTTGCCTTGGATAATGACTCGGTGAGGGTCACAGAGAACGATACGTGCCCCCATAAAGACGAGGCGGTCGGTGAAAAAGAACCGACTTTCGTACATCCAGTCATGTAATAAAATAGAACCGGTTGATTGGGTGGCTAAAACCACAGCAATACTCATTAAGTCGGGAGGGAAGCCGGGCCAAGGCATCGGTTTGATTTCTAGAACACGGCCGGCTAAGGTTTGCTCGATTTCCATTTTTTGATTCGCGGGAACGATGATGTCATCTCCGTCTACTTCCCAGCGGACTCCTAGACGACCGTAGACCAAATTGATCATGTGCATATTTTGGGGGGCTGCATTTTGAATGCGAATTTCGCCACCGGTGACCGCCGCCGCGCCGATCAAGCTACCAACTTCCATAAAGTCCGCCCCGATAGTGAACGCTGTTCCGTTGAGTTTGTCGACACCTTCTATGATTAAGCGACTGGTCCCAATGCCGGTGATCTGCGCCCCCATTTGACAGAGCATGTTACATAAATCTTGGACATGCGGCTCGGAGGCTGCGTTGTCGATAATCGTTTCACCACGTGCGGTGACGGCCGCCATTAAGGTGTTTTCGGTCGCAGTGACGCTCGCTTCCGCTTGTAGAAGATAGCCAGCACCTTTTAGACCGGCCGTGTAAATATGGAACAGTCCTTCTTGGCGGAATTCAAATTCGCCACCGAGTGCTTGTAACCCTTGCATATGGGTGTCGAGCGGCCGCCCGCCAATGCGGTCACCACCGGGAAGAGGCAGGGTGATTTCCCCCACACGAGCTAACATCGGTCCTGACAAGACAAAGGAGGCCCGAATACGTTCGGCTAATAGCGGGTCTAATGCCGTTTTGGTCAAATTATGGGCATGAACTCGCCAACTATGGTCGCCGAGATGGGTGACCTCGACCCCTAAATCCTGAATAATCTTGAACATGACCCGCACATCTAAAATGTTTGGGACATTGTGTAAGATCACCGGTTGATCGGTTAATAAACAGGCCGGAATAAGTTTGAGTGCTGCATTTTTATTCCCGTTCGCTTTTATTGTGCCTGATAATGGATGACCACCTTCAATAATAAATGCTTCCATGTCCTCGTATCCTTGTTTTTTGTTCCTTTTCGCCTTGCCCAGCAGTCGATTCATCCATTGCGGATTCATCATTTATTTATAAAGTATGCATCTGTTTTTAAGGGGAAGGCGCGCTCATTCTAGCGATCATATTTTTTGGGGCAAGGTGTTTCTGTTTTTTTTAACTTTCACGTATAACCAATATAAACCGCTTTTAGATTTATGGAAAATGGGCTATCATGGTACTCGAGTAATTGCTAGCAAAGATGTCTAATTGCCTTTTAAACGACTCCAAAATCACCCAAAATCACTAAATAGGAATGACATGTCTAAAAGTCGCGTTTTAATCGTGGATGATCAAGCGTTGATGCGCAACCATATGAACCGCTTACTCAAAAACGAGGGGTATGAGCTTTTTTTCGCGGAAAATGGCCTTGAAGCTGTCGACAAAGTCAATGAGGTGTTGCCGGATTTGATTTTACTTGATGTGCGCTTGCCGGGGATTGATGGCTTTGAAGTTTGCCAACGGGTGCGAGCCAACTCGATGACGGCCGACATTCCGATTATTATGGTCACCGCATTTGATGACCGTGCCTCACGTCTGCGCGGAATTGAAGCTGGGGCCGATGACTTTATTCCGAAACCTTATGACACGCTAGAATTACAGGCTCGGGTCCGCACCATTACCCGATTAAATCGATATCGTCGCATTTCAAACGAAAAGGCGAAATTTGAATTGGTGGCAGAGCTTTCCGAAAATGGGTATCTGTTAATTAATGAGCAGAATCAAATTGTTTTTGCGAACCATCAAGCCCGCCTTTACTTAAAAGTTTTAGCAGAAACGGAATTTCCTTTCCCTATCCGTTTCTTAGATTTGGTTGATCAATCGTATCAGCGGGAATCGGCCGAAGCATGGGCTAATTGGCCTCATCCGCCAGCCAATCATCAAATTCGCTACTTGCTACGGCAGGAAACGGCAAGGCAATCGGTTTTGTGGTTACAAGTAGACACCTTGCAAAATTTAGTGGCAGATGGGGAGACCGTGTGGGTCATTAGCATTCGTGATGTCACCAGTCAAATCGTGACTCGGCAAGATATGTGGAAATTTCAACGTGCTATTCACCATAAAATGCGTACCCCACTAATCGGGATGTATAGCGGTGTACAATTCTTGGCTGGCTACTCTCAGGATATGCCTGCGAAAGATGTGAAAGAATTGCTGGACACCGCATTGGCTCATGGGGAAAGACTACGTGAGTCTGTCGAAGATGTATTGCGATATATCGATACGCCGACTCTTGCCCAAGGGACAAGCCGTTTTCATGCGGATCAGCTAGACGAACTTGTGGCTGGTGTCGTTGATAGCTTAAAACTCGAAGGTGTTCGTGTCCATATTGAACCGGACGTTCTTCAATATGCATCCGCTATTTCTACAGAATCGATGGAGCTGATTTTGTGGGAGCTACTAGAAAACACGCGAAAATTCCATCTGGAAAACAATCCGAGTGTCGAGATAGAATTGAGTACCAACCCGCATAAAAAACACACCGTTCTTGTGGTACGTGACAATGGGCGGGGAATTCCAGCTGAGCATTTGCGTAAAGTGTGGGAGCCTTATTATCAGGTTGAGAAAAACTTTACGGGAGAAGTTGCCGGTATGGGGCTCGGTTTGTCTGCTGTCGCATCTGTGGTTTGGGGTGTTGGTGGCCAATGTGTCATGCGCAATCGCTCTGATGGTGAAGGGGTTGAAGCGATTGTGAGTGTGCCCCATTTTGTGGCTGAAAAAGATTAGCAACTATACGGGTGTTGAACCTATGGTTTTGGCTCCTCTCCTATGAAGAGGGAGTGGGGAGGTGGAATTTAAATGATTTTCCCTCTTCCGCAAGTGAGAGGGGGCTTGTCGCTTCATCTCTATAGTTACAAAGATTAAACCCGTTTTTGCTTTGACTAGAGTGTGAGGTACAGGGCGACAACTTGTAATAAATTGTTCATCATATGAACGATAATAGCTGACCAGATGGAGCCTGTGCGTTCGTACACCCACGCACAAACAACACCAAGTGCGGTGGTGGCCACAATAAGAGGGGGTTCTAAGTGGAATAGACCAAAGATAAGACCGCTCAACGTTGCGCTACCTATAAATGGTAAATGCTGTCGGAGCCAACGATACAAGACCCCGCGAAAAAGCCACTCCTCAACAAATGGGGTGGCGATCCCTATGAGAATGACAAATCCTATCTTACTGAGAACAGTGATTTCTTCTGGGAGGAGTAGATCGAGTTGAGGGTTGTCAAATGATTCCCCTTGTAGCGCAATGACAAGGTACGAGATGCTGAGCATCAGCGGAATGATGGCGATACCGATCAATGTGTCAACTAGAATCTGCCGGCCGGTTAATCGATTGGGGCTAATATCTGACCAAGATATGTTACGGACTTGGCTTATAAACAAAATGGGGAAGCCCATACTCGCCAACTGCAAACCGACTAAGAGTAATGAGGTGCTTGCGGTTAGATTGTTCCTAGCGTTTATATTATCGGGTATAAGTGCAAGCAATAGACCGGAGCTACCCACAACGAGCAAGATAAAAATAACGCCGATGGCCAAAACATCTAAGCCGTGCCAAGCGATGGGTAATCGATTGGCATTTTGGGGCTTAGTGGGTATCGGGTCGGACGGCGTTGTCATTTATTGTCTCTAAGGCTCGGCTGTTTCTACGGCCGTTGCTTCCGCTGTTGGGGTGCCTTCGTTCGAAGTCTCGTCGCCTGCACCAACGGTACTTTCCGCATCGTTCGTCGCCTCGGGCGTGACCGTTTCGGTGATGATTTGGCCATCTGCACTTTCTTGAATCGAGGCAATTCGCCAGCGATCTCCTTCTTCGACCATGTAGAAATAGCGAAACGCTTCAGCACCGCTTCGATTTGTGAACTGAACTTCTACGATGATCTGAATTGAGTCTTGAACTCGATTCGCTTCGAAGTTTGATGGCGCGAAATCGAGAAGTAGTGAGGTTCCCACATCTGCCACTGACGTAATTGTTTCTCTTTGAGCTTCGCTATAGTAATCGAAAATATCTTCTGCCACTTCATCACGCAGGATGATTAAGACGAGGTTGATTATTGTCTGCACCGGTCCTGCTGTTGTGGGGTCTGGGCGTGTTGCTGTGGGTTGCTGCGTTGGGCTGATTGTTGGGCTGGGGGAAGGGGTGCTGTTGGCTGTTGGGCTAGGCGTGTTTGTGGTCGTGGTGGCTACCGTTGGCGTATCTGTTTCCGTTGGGACAACTGTTTCAGTTGGGGTTGTTGTGCTGGTCGCTGTGGCTGTGTTCGTTGCTGTTTCAGTTGGGTTGTCTTCCACAACGGCCGCGCTGTCATCCGCAGATGGTTCCGGTGTTTCTGTAGGTGCTTCTGTTGGTTCCGGTATGTCTGTGGGTGTGTCTGTTGGTGAAACGGCCGCGCTTTCTGTGTCAGAGATCGTTTCTAGCAAGCGGAATGTGTTCACCATCGGTTCTAATGTTTGTAACGTTGTGGGATCATGGAGAGAGAAGTAGACGAGACGGCCGTTGTACTCGATGAAGAACCATTCAAGCTCCGGTGTGTTTTCTGACCCGATGACGGCTGTGCGGGCATCGATTCCACCGACGGAGGTGATGCCGACAACCACTTCATCTTGGCATGATGTTGTACCACAACGCAGCAAGTTAACCGCTCCGACTGTGCGAAAATCTGCCGTATCACCGACTAAAATAGTACTAACTTGAGGATCACCTGAGGTTAAATTATCGCCCAATCCTAACAAAACCATTTTGCCGAGGGGGGTGATTTGCGCGTCTGTTACGTTCCAGTCTTGAGGAATATCAAGGGCGAAACCGACTTCTTCATCTGCATATGTTTTGAAAGCACCATCATATTTAAGGGTGAATGGTGCGATCGCTTGAATCGCATGATCGGCCGTTTCTGCCACGACGACTAGCTCTGTTTGCCCGGTCAAATCAGCCCCTTTCCAGGTGGTCGGCATCATGAGCGATGTCTCGAATTCACCATCTTTATCGGTGATGATTTGGGCATAAGATTGGCTTAAATTGGTTGTTGTAATTCCTAGTCTGATCACGATCCAAGCTTCAGTTGGAAATCCGCTACCGTTTGCCACAATTTCTGTATTGGGGCCTCCTTGATTTTTGTCGAGAACAAGGTTCGGTTGGGCTACGACAATAGCTGGGGTGTTGGCGACTTCAGATGGTGGTGTTGGTGCGGCTTGACCGCATCCGATTAAGAGCAATAAACTACTGCAAATTAATACTAATCGTTTCATAGATTTCGCTTTGTATGGTGTGCTACATACCACACAATGATTGACTAAATGTTGAATTAGGTTTGCCACAAGATGATGATTGAGGGCAATGCCTGTCAAGTATACCAATTGGGTGTGGAATTGTTTATATCAATCTTGATTTAGATGGTGTAGACTCTCCATCTTCTTATTGTTTAAATCTTTTCTATGGACTAACCGACTCTTGAAATTTCGCAATTTGTGACATTTTTGCCTACGGCCGATTTGACACAAACTCGTTATTTTTATGAAAAATTAAGCGGTTTACCGCTTGTTTTGGATCAGGGCGTATGTCATATTTATCAAGTCATTTCCAGTGCATTTGTCGGATTCTGTACAGAATGCTCGGCCGTTGGGGATCGTGTTAACGCAGACGGTGCGATTGTGACATTTGTCACGTCTCAAGTTGATGTATGGTATGAATATTTCCGAGAAAAAGGGGTGACCATTGAAAAAAAGCCAACACTGAATAAGAAATTTAATATTTATCATCTTTTTGTCTGTGATCCTGATGGGTATTTGGTTGAATTTCAGACTTTTCTGGACCCAAAGTGGCTACAAATAGAAACGATGTAAGTTGTTGCATTTACAATCTCATCCCCGCCCGCAAATAGAATAAAGTTTGTAGACTCGCAATTCAACATGAATTTGTTGTTTATCTGTCAATTTACTTTTAGGAGATGCTAATGGAATATCGTTCCAGCCGTCTAATCTTTTCCAGTTTGGTTGTTTTGGTCTTGCTCGCGACCGTTTTGATCGGTGTCGATGCCGAACCACCAGCCGAAGCCGCGTTTGTTTCCGCTTCCGTTGAAAATGTGGCTAGCGACGAAGAGGGATTGTTTGCCCCTTCAAATCAACGTGTGTCGGTCAATGTTCCTGCACAAGCGATCCGTTACCGTAATGTGACGGCCGATTTTTCACCATTTTTGTCGGCTAACGGCCGTGCGGCGAGCACCACAGAAGTCGCTGATGCCTTGACACTTAATCTGTTTAGCGATGTCGTGGTTGAAGCGCAGCTTGATCGATATAACCATAACATGCAAGGTTCTGTTTCTTGGATGGGGCATGTGACCAATGTCGAACAGTCAGAAGTGCTGTTGGTGGTGAAAGATGACGTTTTGGTCGGTTTGATTACGGTTGGGACCGATGTTTATGAAATTCGCTATGGTGGTAATGGAAATCAAATTATTTTAGAACTTGATCAGTCTAAATTTGTGGACCATCCGGCCGATTGGAAGGCGGTGGTTGATGAACAAATCGCGGCATATGAAGCGGAACTCGGGGCGAACCCGCGTGCGGCCGATGTGGCGGCCGATGATGGTTCGGTGATCGATATTTTGGTGGGGTATACCGAAGAGGCGAAAAATGGGGCAGGCTCGACGGCCGCCATTGAGAGCACCGCGCAATTAGCGGTTGATGCGACCAATGCCTCTTATGAAAATGCACAAATTTCACAACGCTTGTATCTCGTACATACGGAAGAGTTTGCATATACAGAGTCTGGTAACAATACGACCGATTTATATCGCTGGACATACACGAACGCAGAGGAACCCTCTCTTGATCCGGCTGGCGATATGGATAACGCACAGACATTGCGGGATACCTATCATGCTGATGTGATGATGTTGCTTGTCGAAGGAGCTTCAGCAAGTGGGTGTGGGGTTGCGTGGCATCAGTCAACGATGAGTGCCTCATTTGAATCGCTCGCTTATGGGGTGACGGTCCGTAGTTGTGCGGTGGGGAATTTAACTTTTGCGCATGAAGTTGGCCATAATCTTGGTTTGCGTCATGACTGGTATGTAGATGATAGTCAAACGCCGGAAAGTTATGCACATGGGCATACTTATCCACAAGCTGGATGGCGTACAGTGATGGCTTACAATAACTACTGTTCGAGCTTAGGTGTCTCTTGTACCCGCTTGACCTATTTTTCTAACCCCTCTGTTCAGGTCAACGGGGTTGTGGCGGGTGTCGAAGGTGGTACATCTGACAACTGTGTTGAATTTATGGCATCTCCGGCAGCAAATAGTTGTGACGCCGACTCGGAACGACTATTGAATGACAACAATACGATTTATGCCGCTTGGCGAAGTAGTCAAATTACATGGGTTGGGAATACATCTGATTGGAATACAGCAAGCAATTGGTCGATTGATTTAGGTACACCTGGGGCAACATCGTCGACCAACCGTGTTCCATTGAGTATCGATGATGTATATATTCCGGCCAATCCTACCGGGGGTAATTTTCCTGAGTTAAGTAGTGGCACGGCCGTTGCCCGAAATGTTGTCTTGGAAGATGGCGCATCGATGACCATAAATGGTGGCACACTAGAACTCTATGGGCAATGGGAAGAACAAGGCTCTAACGGCTCAACGGCCGGATCGAGCGGAACCGTTCAGTTTGTGGGCACATTTGACCAAACGATCTCTACAAGAGCTGCTTCTACATTGCCTAACGTCCTCGTTGGAAACGGAAGTACAAGCCAAGAGGTCTCATTCGTAAGTGACATTGACATTAATGGTGATTTTACAATCTTTGCTGGGGCGGGTGTCAAAGCGGGTAGTGTAACCGCTGAGTTTGCCGGTGATTGGGATGATCAAGCGAATAGCTTTGATGCTGAGACAAGCAGTGTCATCTTTGATGGTGCTTCTCAGTCTGTTACCAAGACAACCAATAGCACATTGGTAACTGAGGATTTTAGTGCTTATACCACCTGCGGGTGTACGTCGGGCGCGCCGATCGGATGGGCGCGATCTGGTGATGGTCTCTCGTTCTTGTTTGGGGATGAGATCGCTTATCATTGGCGTGATTCAACAGATGCTTGGCTATTCACCCCTGCATTCGATCTTGCACCTAATGTTGATTATACGATTAGTTTTGATCAGCGTAAGGGAACTAGTTCAAGTGTCAGTTCACTTTCTGTCGCTTATGGGACATCTCAAGCTTCGGCCGCAATGACAAATGTGATTGGCGGAATCAGTAATGCGGAAATGAGTACCTCATTCCAAGGTGCTTCATTTACGTTTACGGTTGATACGGCCGGTACTTATTACATTGGGATTAACAGTATGCAGACGGCCCCCTATAGTCGCTTAGATAACATCAGCTTGACGGCCGAGCAAAATTTGAGCTTCTATGATTTGCAGGTGTCCAATGGGGAAACGCTCTTTAATAAGCCGGTTGATGTTGATAATGATTTACTTGTCGATTCGGGTGCCACGGCTGATTTTTCAACCCATATAGTCCGTGTCGATGGTACAGTTACCAATAATGGATCGATGAAACAAACCAAGCCGGTGCCGACGAGTGCTACGACCCGTTTCTTAGCGATTTCTGATCGAGATGGTAGTGCGACGGCTTATGCTGGTGTTGACCTCACTCCGAGTACGGGAAGTATGGGGGATACAACTGTGACGGTTCGTGGCAATCAACAATGTAGTAGTGTGGACGTGATTGATAGTGGGGTGTCCCGTTGTTATGACATCGACCCGACTACCACGCAAACGGCCGTTGTTCGCTTGTACTATTCATCATCTGAAGCCAATGGGAACTCTGAGCCAAACGTGTTTAATGAAACAAGCGATGGCTCTGATGTTTGGGTCCAAGATGCTGGGACAACCAATGGCGGATCGGGAATCGGTTTTTACGCTGAGAGTTCTGGTGTGACAAATTACGGTCAATTTGCGCTATCTTCTGGCCCTACGGTTAGCTTGAGCGGTGATAGCGGGTTGATTAACGAAGGTGATAGCGGTACGACAACATATACATTTACAGCGACGCTTAATATTGCGACTGGTGGCGCATTTGATGTGCCTGTGACCATTAATGATGGGACTGCGACCACCGCCGATGGTGACTATAGCGACAATGATCAAACGCTTAACTTTGCGGGTACGGCTGGAGAAACAAAAGTATTTACCGTATCTGTGAATGGGGATGATACGGTTGAAGCAAATGAAACCTTTCGTGTGGCCTTGGGGGCACCGTCAGATGGCACGACCGGCGTATCGGGGACACCTTGGGTTGCCACAATTTACAATGATGATATTGGTACAATCAACCTGAGCGGTGGGACAAGCCAGATGGAAGGGGATAGCGGAACCGTTAGTTATGTGTTCACCGCAACGCTTGACACGGCCGTTCAAGGCGGGGTTTCCGTTTCGTATGCAACGGATGATATCACCGCACAGGCTGGCTCAGATTATACGAGTCAAAGCGGGACTTTTAATTTCGTAGGCAACGCCAATGAAACCCACACGGTTACTGTGCTTGCGAATGGGGACACGTTACTGGAAACGGACGAACAATTTATGATGAGTATTTTTGTACCGAGCCATCCGGCCGTTTTACAAGGTGGCACACCTCAATTTGCCACGATCTTAAATGACGATATCGGCTTCCCTGTTTATCTACCACTTATTATTACGTCACAATAGTCAAATGGGCTTCGTCTTGCGTAAAAGGCGAGGCCTTACTTTCTGATACATCCTCTGATGTATCTGATTTTGCGTTCGATTTTACAATGGGGTTGATGTTGTAGGCGGTGTGTCACTTGATTGCTCTGCTTTGCGTCGCTTGGCGTTTTGCCGTATCGTGCGGAAAAAATGCTGTAGCATCGAGATCGACTCATTGGCAAGAACTCCACGGCGGATTGAAACAAAATGGTTGAACTGTTTTTCTTGATCTGCCTGTGGTTCCATAATGCTGACGATAGATCCATCCGCCCCGAATTTTAGGTCGGGGGCACCATAAACAAGTCTTGGGAGTCGTGCTTGCATCATCGCACCACCACACATGGGGCAAGGCTCTAGGGTACAGTACAAAGTGACATCGATCAGGCGCCAGCTTCCTAAATGTTGGGCCGCCTGTTGCAAGGCGAGGATTTCCGCATGGGCGATCGGGTCTTGATCACTTTCTTTGCGGTTGTGCCCACGGCCGATAATCTCCCCTTGATAAACTGCAACCGCTCCGATCGGTACTTCGCCCAAATCGGCCGCTTTCTGGGCCTCTTTTAGTGCTTCATGCATCCACATTTCATCGATTTCTGTTTGTTCTGGGGGAATAATCATGCTGTTTGTTGACGTGTTTGGGTAGAGTCTTGCTGTTTGTGATGAACAAGCGGAGGGGATAGGTTAGCCGCCATTCATTTGATTCCATAAACCGATTAAGAAGCCGAGGCCCGCTAACATGATAAAAATGATTAGCCCCAGCGTCATGTAACGTCGGCGGCGGCCGATGCGCTCGGCCGTGATACGGTATCCCATGTCACCGTTGTAATCGATGTTTTTCGGGAAAAAGTATTCATCGTTGGGTAAGAAAACAAGTTCGATTGTGTCACCGACCTGCCATGTGGGGCGCCCGTATCCGCCTATGCTGGCTTTCCCTGAAAGATCGGCTGGAGTGATGATATTTAAGGTCATCGTCCATCCGTTTTCGGTTAAGCCACTATCGATGATGATCTCTGCTGTTCCGGCCGTCAGTGGGCCATCTAATTCTCGACGTGTTTTATAGCGTCGTGAGAGCAACCACACACCTAAACCGGCAAAAGCCAAACCTAGCATCAGGAAGGCGACCATCCCTTCGGTTCCATCTGCATTCACTTGGCCACTGGCCCGTTGCCATAGATACCAGACAAACAGCGCGACCACAAAAAGAGCCATTCCAACCAAAAACCAACCACCGGCCGTTGCGCCATAGGTGACCTGTTTTGCGATTTTATCTTTTTGTGGTCCGGATAAATCAACCATTTTTGTTGCTATGGGATTCGCTTAAATCTACATCGGCTAAATCATTTTGTTCACAAAGATCGATCCAATTTTCGGCCGTAATTGTGCCTTGGGCCAAGTTTCCAAGCAAGCTGAAAGGGTGGATTTCTTGATCTTCTTTTGTGAAGTAAGCGTCATCATGCAATCGAGTTTGTAGCGTCCATCCTTTCTTGTTGAGAATGACACAGATGGCAATGCCGATTAATCCACTCGCATTGCCTTTGCTCTCATCGATAGAAGCACTGGGGAATCGTCTTTGAACTTCTGCTTCATTTTCTACCAGTGAGGGGATGTCACGAAAACGAATGCCGCTGATCGGTTGCTGATTGGCATCGGCGATATTGCTCCAAAGGGGGAGATAAACGGCCGAACCGGTTTCATGCCAGTCGATTTCCTTGAAGGGTGCGATATTATTCGCGTTGGCGATCATGGCGAAAAATTCACGCTCTAACGAAACAACATCGTTTAGCAAGGTGATCGCCAACGGGTCATGATCGTTTTTATCCCCTTGTGGTAGATCTGCGACCGCATCGATCCGCATCGGTAAGGGTGGGTGGGTGTCGTATGGACTGTGATTGGTCGCTTCCATCATTTCGTCGGTCACTTTTTCCATCGCTTCTTGGATATGACCAGCCGAGAGAAATGTTGCGAATCCGGAAACCAATGGGGGGCGGTGACCTGAATTGAGAACCGGGCCAAATGATCGATTCCAGTAAGCATCGAATGCCATCGCACTGGCGTTGACCTTTTTTAGACCATCAATAAGATGTCGGGCACCGACAACCGTTGCGGCTAACGCATCGGCCGCATATTCTTGCTGGCGTGAAATGGCGTGTGTAACGCGCAAATACATGTTGCCATACCAGAGAAACGGTTTATGCATAGCTGACCCTTGCCCCGCCAAATTTTGAATTGTTCGGCCGATGACTGATCGTGTCTGATAAATCCACGGCCCCAGATTGGTATCTCCACCATGATAATGGCCGAATTCATGGGCAAGTACGGCGCGAAATTGATCGACTGTGAGTGTCTGCAATAGAGGTAGCCCGATCCCCATGATACGACGACTACCGATTCCCATAACCCCACCACGATTCGCGACCCAAGCGTTAATTTGTGGGTCTACATAAATTTCAACCGGCATGCTTTGCTGGGTCGCATCTGCGATTTCTTGTACGGTGGCAAAAAATTCCGGCTCTTTATCAGGGTCAATGCGGGGGCCGGGGGCAACAAATTTGTCACGACGTGGCACAAGCGACCATAGAATCGTGCCGGATACGAGTAGGATGCCGATAACGGCACGGCCGTCGATACGGTTACCATAGACAATCATGGCATAAAGTATGTAGAGCAACACACCGACAATCGCCAAGGCCAGCGCGTAAAACCCGATAAGTAGAACGACGGCAAGCAAGGCACGACCGGCAAAAGAGGGACCCGATTTTTTCATGTCGAAAATCTCCATGTATAAGTAAATGTGAGTAGAAATAGGTCATGTACAAAGGCTTCTCGTAATTTTAGATAGATGTTTTTACCCTGACAAATCGTCACAATTTCTGAATGGGGGGGAAATTGTGTGAAAGTCACACCTTGTCACAATTAGAGTTTGATCAGAGTTCGCTGAAGAATTGCGCTAAAATGACGCCTGCTAGCGTATAAAGTCAAAGAATGTGGCACTTCCTAACCGATAATGTTGGAATTAAAGGGGTTTAGTACCCTTTTCCTGTCACATAAATGCAAGTTAAAACTATGCATTTGTATCACCTTGTGGTAAAGTTAAAGGCGTTAATACTAATGTAGTAAAGAAACTTATAGTTCAATTGTGACGTAAAGTTGACAAGCTAATGAATTAATGTCAAAAGAACTGTTAGTTATTTAGTAGGAAGCGAGTTATTTAGATGCTTCATAACAAGCTAATGTGAGGATCTAACCCATCAAATACAAGTCAATTGTTTCTTTGGGTCTTTATCTGAGTCTGCTTACCCACAATCATATTGAGCGTGCGCGCTAAGATCACAAAGTCCAAATAGATGCAATTGAAAAGTTTTGCTAAGAAAACTCACCGCTTCATACACCTCTAGGTCCATCAGCAGGTGATTTGTTGTCAGTTTCATTATTCGTCATTCATTAAGAAGCTTAAGTGACAAATTAGAGAGCAATAAGAGGTTATTCAATATGAATCACACCCGATCTTCTAGAACATCTCCGGGTAGCGGCGCTGGAAACAATGCGCGAAACAGTTTAGGTTATGACGCAGTCAGGCAATTAGCCCAAAACTTGACCAATCAATTTTGGATCATTCCTGTTTATGCGATGGCACAAGTCGCGTTGATCGCATCACTTTATTTGGCTTATATCGACGCTTCTACTTCATATTTTGGACTGCAATGGGCGGTCGATCAGGGGTTGCTGAATCTGGTTGGGAATGGACAGCTCGTCTTGTTGGCGATTCTTCCACAGTTGGCACAGGTTCTGTGTTCATTCTGGATTGTGACCTTGCCCGCCGAAGCTAAGGCGCAACGTGTGGCAACTTGGGTCATTCTCGGATTGGCGTTCGCCTTTGATAGTGGCACTGATTTCGCTTTCAATATGTCAAACATTCCAGAAGGTTTGTTCTGGGCCAAGCTAATTATCGCCATCATTATGGTGGGAATTAATACCGTTCTTTCAGAAATTATGTTGGTGTATAGCTTCGGCCTATGGGCGGAACTTGATCAACATGCTTATCAACAATGGCAAAAAGCGATTGGCGGCCGTAAAGAACTTACTTTGCTTCATCGCATGGTTGGGTTCGCAACCGGTCTCAGCACAACTCCTGCTATCGCGGCCGTTTCTCGATGGGGGCGTGATCGGATTCAGGCGACCCGTGGTGCCTTTTCAAATGCGGTGCAAACACGACGCTCTGCACGGGCTTCCTCAGCTTCTTAATTACTTCTATACGTAGGTGGCACGTTTATGAACATAAAAAGGAGAGAAGGAACGATCAAGCTATTTAGTTTAGAAGATCGTCCTATCGAAATAAGGACAATTGGCAGTAAATTGAGGATTGCCGGTTGTGACTGTTTGTTAGAGATGGATGCGAGCACCGGCCGTATTCTCAAATGGAATGGCCCCGCTAATTTGCGGGGCGTCATTTTGGCCCACATTTACCAAGAGTGGCCAGAGCTTAAAAAGGGGGAGTTTAAGCAACTCAGATTAAAGCCAAAAAGCAACTATACTTTACGCGATGCCCATGTGATGGCGGCGACAGCGATCTCGCTGGCATGGGGATGTGCAGCGACGTTAGCGGTTTTGTTCCCGATTCAAACGGTGACATCCGGTTTTGTCAGCGTGATCGAGATTTGCTTATTCTTAGCCGGTATCGGATTCTCACTTGTCTCTTACGTTGATTATTTCTGGTATCATTACCAATATGACCTTGCACCAGAGAAGCCTGTCGAAAAAAGCCCGATTAATGATGTACAAAGTAAAGTGAATCGCTACGCGGAATTGCAGAAAATCTGGAATAGCGTGCGTCCTTTGACTATGGAAGATGGCAAAGTCTATCGGATTTTTGATCGGAACAAGATGCGCAAGTTGCGCCAATTAGAATCTCGTTTAGATATTAAGTTGCCTTTCGATGGGGATAGTGGCTGGGCGTTGGTTGGGGTCAACGACGAGATCGCTCAAGAACATCAAGCCTATATGCAAACACGGCCGCGTTAGAATCACCGGTCTTTTACATTATTTTGTAGCCACCCAATTTAGCAAACAAAAAAACAGGCCATCGGCCTGTTTTTTGTTTGCTTGGTGATGGGGATAGCAACTGGTTACAACTTCATCAGCTTAACTTCTGTAATCGCATTGGCTTGTGCGAGTGCGTTAAGGACCACGTTGGGGGGTTCTTTGTCGACATTAATAAAACAGAGCGCTTCCCCGCCCAGTTTTTCACGGCCGAGCCGCCATTCGCCGATATTTACCCCGTAGGCGGCCATTAGCGTCGCTACTTGCCCAATGACGCCCGGCTTGTCTTCATTGCGCATCACGACCACATGTCCCTGAGGTTTCGCCTCTAGTCGATATTCATCGACTTGAACAATACGTGGCTCTGATCCGCCGAAAAGAACCCCAGAGACGGTGCGGGAGGCTTCTTCTCCCGCCTGATTTTGCCAATAGGCACGGCAGGTAATGAGGTTAGAGTAGTCGATTTCGGACATGTCATACTCTTGCGAAATCGATACGCCTAACTCCTGAGCCAAGATCGGAGCGTTAACCATGTTGATTTGTGCCTCACGCTCGTTTAGCACCCCCTTGAGCACAGATGAGGCTAAAAGCTTAATGCTGTTTTCTAGAGCCGCTCCGGTTACTTCGAGCTGGACTTTGTTGATGACACCATCGGCCAAGTTGTGTTGAATCCGGCCGATCGCTTCCGCTAGATCGATATACGGCCGGATTTGGGTAAAGGTAATGTCCCTTGGGAATGAGACATTGACCGCATGACGAAAATCTTTTTGTTGTAAAGCATTAACGACCTGCTCAACCAGATCGATCGAGACGGTGTGTAGCGCTTCGCTTGTGTTGGCCCCTAAACGAGGGGTATGTATCACGCTTGGGTGACCGATTAGCGGGCTGGTGATCGGAGGCTCTGCGGTATAGGCATCTATACCAACACCGGCCAGTGTTCCATTTTCTAAGGCGGCTGTGACCGCTGCTTCATCTATTAATTGACCATGCGCCACATTAATGAGAATCGTTCCCGCGTTCATTTTGGACAATGTTGTTGTGTTGATTAAGTTTTCTGTTTCTGGGGTTGCGCTACAGTGGAGAGAAATGTAGTTTGCTCGGGTTAATAGATCTTCGAAGTCTACCAATTCGATTCCGAGATCACGGCCGACTCTTTCAGACACATAGGGGTCATAAGCGATGACTGTCATGTCAAAGGTCTTGGCATATTCAGCGACCAAAGATCCGATCCGGCCGAGGCCGATGATGCCTAGCGTTTTTTCTTTGAGCTGCCTTCCCACATAAAGATTTCGTTCCCACTGTTTCTGTTGAACCGAGGTGTGTGCCTGCACAAGATGGCGACTTGTGGCTAGCATGAGCGCGATTGTATGTTCGGCCGTACCTGTGCTGTTGGCATCGGGAATGTTCATTACAATGATCCCTTGTCGTGTGGCCACATGTAAATCGATATTTTCAACGCTAATGCCGGTGCGCCCAATCACTTTTAATTTTTGGACTTGCGCCAGAATTTCTGCATCGATTTTTGTTTCACTATCCACAATAAGGGCATCAAACTGTGGTAATTGCTCGCGAAGCTCCTCCGCTGTCAACTGCGTGCGAACTTCATGGGTGACATCCGCCATCTGATCAAGAAGATCTAGTCCTGCTTGGCCGAGTTGGTCTGTAATTAGAATTTTATACATCTGGTTATTCCTTCCGGTTTTGATGAGGATCGGCCTGCTGTTGTTTTGCGGACCTAGCTGTGTAGCACTGGTTCTGTCTAATCACGAGAATGGGGCTGGGGGGTAGGGAGAGTAACGAGCGAGATGCTATGATCTATCACTCGTCACTCGCCACTCGTTATTCGTCACTCACTAAAACGGATTGACTTGGTGTTGGGCTGGGTTGCCACGTAATACATCGACAACTTGTTGGGCGATTTGCTCACCCACGGCGCGTTGCGCTTCTTTAGAACTCGCACCCAAATGGGGGGTATGGGTGACATTAGGCAAGCCGATAAGCGGATTGTTTTCGGGTGGTTCGCTGAAATAGACATCAAGCCCTGCACCAGCGATGGTGCCGTTGCTTAAAGCTGCTGCGAGCGCGTCTTCATCGATTAGCTTCCCGCGAGCGACATTGATCAAAATCGCATTCGATTTCATTTGGGACAATGCTTCTGCGTTGATCATTTTGGTTGTTTCTGGTGTGACGATGGTGTGGAGCGAAATGTAGTCCGCTTGAGGTAAAAGCTCAGCGAGTTCTACCAATTGGACGTTCATTTCTTGACCGACTTCACTTGAAACATAAGGGTCGTAAGCGATGACGGTCATGCCGAATGCTTGGGCGCGTTGGGCGACCAAACGGCCGATGTAACCGAAACCGATAATCCCTAGTGTCTTGCTGTGCAGTTCAACGCCGACAAATTTAGAACGTTCCCATTTTCCGGCCGCCACAGAGCTGTGTGAGATGGCTGTGTATCGGCTAGAGGCGAGCATGAGAGCCATGGTTTGTTCGGCCGTGGCGATGCTATTGGCGCGGGGGGTGTTCATGACGATCACTTTGTGTTTGGTGGCGGCAGCCAAGTCGATATTGTCAACCCCGATCCCTGCACGGCCGATCGCTTTGAGTTTTGTGCCGGCCGCGATAATGTCTGCATCCGGCCGAGTGCCGCTACGAATGATTAAGGCATCGTATTCTGGCATAATGGCGATAAGTTCCTCTTTGTTGAGGCCTGTTTTCATGTCGTAGTGGACATCATCTTGTTGTTCAAGCAAATCGAGCCCAGCTTGGCCCAATTTGTCTGAAATTAAAACTTTATACATCTCTACTTCCTGTTGATTTTTGTAAATAATGGTAATTGTTTAGCTACAACCCCTCCTCGTAGACGGGAGACGAAGGGTGGGGAATAGACCCGAGCCGTTTTGGGCGCGACTTTGATTTTTAGGGTTGCAAGCTAAATAGCGGTTACAGTTGACTCGTCACCGCCTTTGGCGGTTCGTCAAGTTGTTTGTTAAATTTTTGCGGTGGCATAGCCACCGCAAAAATCTAGAATGGTTTGCTCGGCTTTAGACCAACCAAGCCATTCGACTGCACATGCGACAATTATTTAGTCGCTATTATTCCTTAGTATTCGATCCCTTGGGCGGTCAGATACTCATCGACTGTGGCAAACAGCTCTTCCATGTCGGCTAATTGCCAATCACCCATGTGGCCGATGCGGAAGGTTTTTTCTTTGAGTTTTCCATAGCCATTGGACAAAATCATCCCTTTGGTCCGTAGAAACTTGTTGAGGTCTGCGATGCTGATGCCCAAATCGTTGGCAACTGTGGTCACAGTGGGGGAGGCGTATGCTTTGTCTGCGAACAAACCGAAGCCGCGAGAGAGGGCCCATTCGATGGTGCGATCACGTAGTGCCATGTGGCGAGCCCAGCGACCTTCCATTGTTTCCGCCATCATTTTATCTAATTGTTTGTTGAGCGCGAAGAGCAAAGAGATCGCGGGTGTTGCGGGTGTCTGGTCTTTGAGTAAAGATTTCTCCATGGAAAGATAGTCAAAGTAGAAGCCACGATTCGGGATCGTTTTCGCTTTTTCAAAGGCGCGTTCTGATACGGCCGCGAAAGACAAGCCGGGTGGGAGGGCGAACGCTTTTTGGCTGCCGGTTAAGACAATGTCTAAGTCCCAAGCGTCAAATTCGATTTCCGCACCGGACATCCCACTGACGGAGTCGATCATAATGGTGATATCTTGGCCACCGGGCGCGTTGCGAATTGCAGCAGCGATTTCTTTAACCGGACTGGTGACTCCGGTGCTGGTTTCATTGTGAGCGAAGGCGACCGCATCATATTTTCCAGCGGCTGCCGCGAGGTGTTCTGCGACGAGTTCTGGTAAGATCGGTTGACCCCACTCTACATCGACACGGTCCGCTTCTTTGCCGTTGGCGATTGAAACAGTGTGCCAACGATCACTAAATGACCCGTTGACGAAGTGGAGGACACGATCACGGACACAGTTGCGTACGGCCGCTTCCCACATGCCGGAACCAGATGAGGTAGCGACATAGACGCGAGATTCGGTCCGAAATACTTTGCGTAATTTCGGTTGAATTTGTCCGTAAAGGGCGATGCACTCTGGCATGCGATGCCCGATCATGGCGGTCGTTTGTGCTTCTAAAATATCCGCACTAACTTCTGTCGGTCCGGGCAAAAACAGCTTCAAAGGCGTGGTTGAATTTTGATTTGAGTTGCTCATTTTGGAAAGTTATATCTCCTTGTTCAATTAAATGAACTGTTTTATTCAATAGAGTGGCGTGTGGACTGTTTTCTAATTGGGTAAGACCTGCTGGACCTTGGGCAAGGGCGAGCAGTGGGGCAAGGCTGGGATTGTGTAGGAATACAGGGGCTTGCTGGAACACTTTGTCTCGCTTGACTACGCCACCGTAGCCGACAAATAGGTCGACTCGTTTGCTTGCCAAGAGATCGCTGCTTCCATCACCGATTAGCAAAGACCTGCCGGACTGGTCGCCTAATAATTGGTCCACGACTTGGGCTTTGCCATCGGTTGCGGTCAGATTGCCTGCGGTGTATTTTTTGTAGCGGGCGGACGATGTGTCTTGATCGAGCCACCAATCGCCACTGAGTTGGTCATATTGAACATCGACGGCGCGAATATTTTCGGGCGCAACGCCGAGGGATATGCCAAACTCAAGGACCGGCTCGTAGAGCCCGCCACTAATAATATAGACTTTGTGGCCGAGCCACTTAAGAATATCGATCACTTCTTGAGCGTCTTCGACGATATTTTTTTTATAGCTGTTTTTGATAATTTGGATTTGTTGACGGGTCGGTCGTACCGCCTGCAACCGTTTGCCGTACACATCGGCTAAGTCGATATCTCCGTTCATGGCGGCGTTTGTTAGCACTTCGACCCGCCACTTTTTGTTAGCGGATTCAGCTAAAATGTCGATTCCCTCAATTGTGCTGAGTGTAGAGTCACAATCGAAAAAGATATGTTGGTAGATAGGCCAGCGCATTATATTTTACTCCTACAGTCTCCAGTGATTGATGTATCACTGATGTTTTACTAAAGGGCACACTATTAATTCAATAAATATGAGTCAACTTCTGTTAATACCTGCGCCATTTTTACAGCAATTCTCAATCTAAAATCGATTTTGGCTGTCAAAATCAATGAATTTAGTCTCTCAGTGCCGCTTTTTGTGTCGAAGGTGCAAAAAGCGACACTTCTTAGAAAGGGTCGTCTATGGCGACAATCAAAAGTGATTCCTTTGGTTCAGATTGAGAAG
The DNA here is from genome assembly GCA_011524645.1 of Anaerolineales bacterium. Taxonomy (GTDB): domain Bacteria; phylum Chloroflexota; class Anaerolineae; order Promineifilales; family Promineifilaceae; genus WTJY01. The sequence continues at coordinate 37,605 of WTJY01000163.1, forward strand.
TTCTGCCATTTTTAGACACCTATGACAAAAGAGTTGCCTTTGAGGTAAATTTGTTTATTCAATTAAAAATGTCTTAGGCCGAGAGCTCGATGATTTTTAATTCGAGTCTGATCAAAAGCTCCCCTCTCACAATGGGAGAGGGGCTGGGGGGAGAGGGGAAATCCACCGTCCCCAGCCCTCCTAGTAGGAGGGGGAAAATCCAATTAGGTGCTTTGTACTGGTGAAGGTATTGTTCTGTATATTTTGATTTTTAAGTTGGGAATGTAGTTGATGCAGGAAGCCTTACTAGGATACAGGAGAATTACGCTCTCTATATTGTAAGTTTTGTACAAAATTATGTAGTCGCTCGTAGTAAATGTGCACAAATTGCTTCATGGAACCGGCCGTTGCTGGCTAAACAGTCTCGCTGTTGCCAATGCCAATCCTTGTTGGCAAAGTTACTCACACGGCCGCCTGCTTCATGCAAAATGAGTTGAGCGGCCGCATTGTCCCACGGTGAGATATCGTAGTTAATATAGCTATCGACTCGGCCGTCTGCGATCCAACAGATCGCTAGGGCAGCGGTGCCGATCGCCCGAATGGTACGTGTTTCATGCACCATATGGTTGAGTATTTGCAACGTTTTGGCGCGATTTTCTGGGCTACGTGACCAATCAAGCGTAAAGACTGATTCACTTATTTCATCGACTGGAGATCGCCTTAGGGTCCGTTCATTACAGACAGCAGGCTTCCCTTTTTGGGCTGAAAACAATTCATCATGGATCGGGTCATAGACCGCTCCTACGTGAACATCTAGACTTGAACCGACCTGTTTTGCGGCCGCGATCGATACACAATAATTTGGAATTCCCCGACTATAGTTGCTTGTGCCATCAACCGGATCAATGATCCAAATCCACTCACCGCTAGACGGCAACATATGGTCCTTTTCTTCCGGTAGAAAACCATGATGTGGATATTTTTCTTGAATCTTTGTGGTGATTAACTTCTGGGCGGCGAAGTCCGCATCGGTGACGATATCTCGAAACCCTTTTTTATGTAGGGTACGTGGCTCTTTCGCTTTAGCTTGGATGAGTTCTCCTGCGGCTTTGGCGAGCTCACAAGTAAAAAGATATAAGTGATTAAGGTCGGTCATAATTGAATCGCCGATTGGCGCAGATCGAGGGTACATTACCTGTTGTGGTGCGTCCTCAAATTGTTAAGCAAAAATAAAGCCCTACCCTGATGGGGCAGAGCCTGTCATAGTTGCGTAAATTATTAAGGATCTTAATGGAAATTAAGGAGATTGACATAAAAATATAGTTCTCTTTCTCTCCTCCTATGAGGGGGGGGTGGGGGTGGTGGAATTTTAAAGAATTTCCCCTCTCCCCCAGCCCCTCTCCTTCAAGGGAGAGGGGAGCAAAACCGCTTGAATCTGTAGCTCCTTGAAACACATAAAGAGCCATTATTAAAATGGAAAAACTTTTTGGTAAATGATGCTTAGATGCCAATTGTGGGAGATGAAGCCGAGCCCGACTGCTTATTCTGGCGCCGATTCAACTAAAATTTGATTGGCGATTTCATCTAATTCTCTCAAGATTGTAGCCACATCAGCTTCCTCTTCTTCTAGGATGCGGATATAGGCGGCCGTTACTTCATCTCGGACATTGTCATAGCCTGCAACGGGTGGTTCAGTTTTCCCATATTCTAGCAGATCAAAAGCGGTTCCATATGGTGGATTTTCGGCGATGTATTCCTGCATTTCTTCGGCAACGCTTGCCCGAACAGGGAAATAGTTACTAGCGGTCGCCCAACGTGCTTGCACCTCAATAGAAGTGTAATATTTGAGGAAGAGCCATGCGGCTAGCTGTTCTTCTGGTGATGTTTTTGGGATGCTGACACTGGCTCCGTAAATGTTTTGCACCGGCTGGTATCCGCTATAAGGAATTGGCGCAACAGACCAATCGAATGGGAATACGGGGTTTTCCTCGGTTGATACAGCTTCTGCTTCCGCTTCGACCAACGCTTTGATTTCCGGAATGCTCGAAGACGAGCCGATAATAAAGAGGACACGTTCCTTGCTAAAATCGATTTGATCCCCATCATCTTCGGCGATTAGGATGGCACAACCATCATCATACATCTCTTGAATTAGGGTCAATGCATCTACCGCTTCACCGCTAAAAAAGGTGAAGGTATTGTTGTTATAGTCATAAATCTCCCCTTCGTGAGCGAAAATTAATGACGCAACACGTGAGGCATCTGTGCTGATTTCATAGCCGATCGTGCCTGCTCCAGGTTCTGAAGCGGCACAGGCCACTTCTTGGAATTCTTCGGGGGTGCGTGGAGGGCTATCATAACCTAATTCTTTCAACCATGTTTGATTATAATAAAGAAGCTCCATTGAGCGGTTGGGGGGGAAGCCGAACGACTCGTTGTTAAATTGGGGGAGTCGGTCTGCGTTTAGAAACGAGGCGAAAAAATCAGAACGTTCTTCATCGTTTAGACCGTATATCGGATGATTGATGTAAGGATCGAGATTAACGAGTCCGTTGTTAACCTGATAGCTAGCGGCTTGGTTTTGGTAAGCGACAACGAGACTTGGAATCTCTTTTGTGGCGAACCCTGCGATCATTTTGTCATAGATATCACCATATCCACCTTCGTTTGAGGCTTCTACAACGATGCCGTATTCATTGATGGCGTTAAATTCATCGATAATGGTGATCAGTTCCGTTTCACGGCCGCCTTGATGCTGGTGCCACCAAGTGACTCTGACCCCATTTAAGTTGAGGTTATCGATAATGCCATATGTGCTGGTGTCATAATTAACAGGAGGTGAAGCTTCGGCCGTGGCAGAGGCGGATAGGGCGTCTGCGGTTGCTTGCGCGCTTGATATCGCATCGAGCGCTTGATTTTGAGCATTGCTAAGCGCATTGGCGGCTGTGGTTGCTGCGGCATTGATTGCCTCCGCATTTTCTGTGGCCGCTGCTTCAATTTGAGCGGCTGCTTGATTGACCGAATCGGCATTTTCTGTGGCGAGTGCGGCTATTTGTTCTTCGGCCGCCGCTAAATCCTGCTCAAGCTGGTTGTTGCCACAAGCTGACAGGATAGATGCAAGTGCAAATAGGGCGAGTGTAAGCGATATAAATTTTCTTTGATTACTCATAAACTTTTGTTTGCCTTGTAAGTATTGCCCAAACATATCTATTTTGTACAAATTTTCTAGATTAGACAACCCCGTAATCTTTTGACTGATGCTTAGGGTGGACCATTTTCTTGCCGTGTGATGATGTTTATTGTTAAAACGCAGATTGGTCTTGTAGTATTTGTGATTCTTCGGCCGATGGTGGGGGTACTTCCCGTTGCATTTCGTTAGGCTTCGTCTCTTTTTGCTTAGATTTGGAAAACGGCCGGAAGCTACGTTCCCGTGGTTTGGGTAATGCCAAGAATAAAGGTGTTAAGCGAATCAAAAGTGTTTTCATCCCATCGTAAGATGGTACATCTTTTTCGAATTTGACCAATAAAATCGAGATAGTTAAAACCGCTGCTCCGATCCACTGCCACATGGTCATAAATTCATCAAGCCACCAATATGCTAGAACAATTGAGACGAGTACTTCTGCGACTCCGATTAAAGATGTCTGCATACCGCCTAAATTTTTAACACCCAGGAACAGGGTGAGCCTTGCTAAAGCGGTGACAATGCCCATGGCGACAACGGCCCCCCAACCGATTGCAGGAATATGATTAATGGGAGGCGTGACTACAAACCAAGCGATCACGACGACCGTGCTCATGCCGCTTAGTGCGTATAGTGCCATAGTCATCGCAGGGACGTCTCGCATGATGCGCTGACTAAATACGATTTGCACAGCGTATGAGAAGGCCGCGATCGCCATATAAAGGACACCGATCCAATCGGGCTGGCCAAGACCTGAACTAGTGATTACATAGATGGCGAAAATCGCCATCATGGTACGCGCCACTGTTAAGCGAGAGATATGATGCCCCATAATTCTGAGCAGGAGGGTCACATAAATGAGATATGTGATATTAATCAACTGCCCCATAGAGGCGTCGATTCGGGTTAAACTACTATAGAAAAATAGAGAACCGATGCCATTAATCGCTCCTGCAATAAAACTCCCTGCGATTGCGGGCTGTGAGCTATAGATATAGTTGGTGTCAACAACGACTGCGATAATCCATAAGACGGCCGCTGCGATAACGGTCCGCAAGGCTGCGACCGTATAGACATCTACATCATAGCTATAAGCGATTTTTGCGATAATGGGCATAAAGCCCAGAAATGTAGGAGATAAAAAAGCGGATAGTAGGCCCCGACTTTTCGCGGCTAAAGAATTTTGTTTGATGGTCATGAAACTACTTGAGAGCCATCTGTATATCAGATGCGGCAACTAGTAAGATAATACAACAACAGGCTAGAACATCGCATCAGCAAATAAAATATGCTAATAGCACTTTATGATCTATATGAGGCTAGATTAACCTCATTACACCAAGTACTCAGATATTTCTGTTTACTAGTGTATGAGTTCACTGCAAAAAGGTGTGTTTTAAAATTGATCCCACATATTGCGCTTTTTGTGTTGTTTTTTCGAGTCTAAAACCGCAATATATGGATGCCTGTCAAAATTAAAGTCCTTTTTTCACCAGGCTCAGTGTATATACCAGAGAAGTTGAATTCTATGGTATTGAAGGACTTATTTATTCAGTTTGGCGGATGGGGAGGAGGATGTGGAAGATGCTACCGGGAGGATTTTCAGTATCCCGCCGATCGCTTTCGACCCAGATGCGACCTTGATGTGCATCTATGATACCTTTTGCGATCGGTAATCCCAAGCCTAAACCACCACCCTTAAAATTTGACTTACTAGTGGAATGGTTTTGAATTGAGCCTAGGATGTGGAACTGCTCAAAAATGCGACGTTGTTCTTCGATGGGGATGCCGATTCCGGTGTCTTCGATGGTGATAACGACGGCATCGGATAGAGCACGGCCGCTGATGTGTACGCTACCTTGATCAGGGGTATATTTTATGGCATTGCCAATGACATTTTCAAAAGAAATTTTTAGTTGAGCCGCATCACCGCGAATAATGGGAAGCTCACTAAGGTCATCAATTTTGACGTTAACATCCCGTTTGCTTAGGACTTCCTTTTGGTTGTGCATGACTTCTTCAATGAGCTTTGATACACGGACTGGGCCAACTGCTAAATCGAGTGTGCCGGCTGCGATACGTGATACGCTGATAATTTCATTGATGACTTGTGATAGACGATCAATCCCTTTGGTTAACCCTTCGGCCACATGGAGCAGTTGGGCATCACCATTGTCTCGTGCTTTTTGGGCCCGATCTTTTAGCAAGAAGGAGTAACCATTGATGAGGGTTAGAGGAGTTCTCAATTCATGTGAAACGAGTACGATAAAATCACTCTTCATGCGATCTAACTCACGTAACTGGTGGTTTGCACCTTGAAGTTCTTTGATTTTATTTTCAAGTTTGGTAACCAGTTGTTGGGCATAGATTTTTAGCTGTTCGCTTTCTTCCCCTTTGCTTAATTCATCGACATGGCCTTCGAGAAATGATTTAACTTGTGTAGGAAATACCGCGACATTGATCGGTTTCGTGAGGAAACCATTGCAACCGGCCGCTAGTGCTTGGGACCGACTGTCTGGCGATGTATTCGCGGTTAAGGCGACAATCGGTGTTTTTTCAAAGCGTGCGATGCTCCTTAGGCGGGTTGTAATTTGTTTGCCATCCATTGTGGGCAAGTTGATGTCCATTAATATGAGTTGAGGGGTCTCTTTGCGTGCGAGTGAAATCCCTTCAAAGCCATCATTGGCAATGAATACATTATAGCCGTGCCGTTGCAACACTCGTTGGACCAGTTTTTGGTTCGCCAAATTATCTTCAATATAGAGAATCTTGATTTTGTCTGTCACGGTATTTAATGGTTTGTTTGCTATAACTGGACTAAAGGTAGCCGTAATAAATATAGTTCAGATTCTAACCTAATACTTGCTCGATGTCGCTCATTAAATCAGCATCCATAAAATTGCCTTTGGGCAATAGTTTTTTAATTTTACCGCTTAATTGCTGTTTCTCAATAGGAGATAACTCTTTAGCTGTAATGACAATGATTGGAATTTCGCGTAATAGGGGGCTATTCTTCATTTGATTTACAACTTGAAAGCCATCGACTTCTGGCATCATGAGGTCAAGGATGACAAGGTGGGGTGGGTTTTTCTGCATCATATCGAGCGCGTCACGGCCGTTTGTAGCCTCTGATATGAAATATTCTCCTTGCGATTGAAGAATGCGCCGTATAAGCCGTGCCGCGTGCGGGTTGTCTTCCACAATTGCGATTCGTTTGACTCGATCATCAAGCTTTTCAATTGCGGTAACCAATCGATTTTCTTGTTTGGCGTTTTCAGATTCATCGTTTAGAACCATATCGCGCGCGAATTGATCGCCGAGAATATGTTTTTCAACAGGGAATGTGTGGCCCGAGCAATTAATAACGACCATTTCATTGGGCTGAATAACCCTTTGGCGAACCAATTTGATTAAACCGGCAAATGTTACGGCCGTTGCCGGTTCGATCGATATCCCGTCCATTTGAGCGACAACTTTGAGGGCTCGAAACGCTTCCGAGTCGGTGACCGCTTCCATTGTGCCACCATAGCGGTCGATTGTGTTTTTCAATACTGTATATGCTTGGCCGGGGACACCGGTTGCCAATGTCGTGATTTGTGTGTCTGGATCAAAGACATTTTCCGCCTGATCTAGACCGGCTTTGAAGGAATGGACCATGGGAGCGCAACCGGCCGCTTGTAAACAACCGAGTTTCGGTATTTTATTAATCAAGCCCATCGATTGGAGCTCTTCAAATCCTTTGATGACACCGACTGGTCCCATGCCACCACTGACCGCCTGCAAATACCAATCGGGTGAAGCCCAGTTGGTGGTCGGGGGATAGACGGTATAAGGGTCAAGACCTGTTTGGAGACGGCCGAGTTGCTCGCTTATTTCGAAAGCGAGTGTTTTCATCGCTTCTTTGGCCGCCATCGCTTTAATTCCACGATCCAGGAAGAGATTTTTGCTGGCGGCAAATTCTGCGGCTACTTGTTTTGTTTCATCGTAGGTCCCCGCGACTTTAATGACTTCTGAGCCATAAATGGCTGCTTCGCGCATTTTTTCTTGGGGGACCGAACTGGTAACGAAGACCCATAGTTTGATTCCCGCTCGGGCACAGTAAGCGGAGTAAGCGATAGCGACATTTCCGGTAGAGGCGACGACCGCTTCACGGATGCCTGCTTCGCGCATGGCACTGACCGCCACGGCCGCTTGTCTATCCTTGAATGAGCCTGTCGGCCCTTGGCGTTCGTCTTTGATATAAATATTTGAGTGGCCGAGCATCAGCCCTAAATTTTCCGCTTTGATCAGGGGGGTCCAGCCTTCTCCCATTGAGACAGTGTGCCGCAAATTCTTCAAGGGGAGAAGTTCGTGGTAGCGCCACAGACTGGTGCGCCTATTGTGTAAGCTTTGTTGCCATGCTTGGGCCGCATGATAGTAATCATATGTCGCTTCTTGCCATTGATGGTTACATTTGGCACAAGCTAGAGTGGGTTGGTCGTAAATATTTTCATTTCCGCAATTACGGCATTGGATACAAAATCTTTTTGAGTTGGTGTGGTGTTGGTTAAGGATGGTCATGTTGAAGACTTGGCCGGGACATCTGGCATTAACTGAATCACACGGGCTAAATCATCAGAAATAATCGGTTTGGGTAAAGCCAGTTGTGCGCCACGACGTTTCGCATCTTGCTCATTTGAATCGACTGAGCAAATGGCGATCGGTATTTTTGCAAATTGTGGCTTTTCCCGTATCGCATCTAGCACTTGCCAGCCATCGAGATCTGGCATGTGAATATCTAATAAGATGAGACCGATATTGGGATGTTGTTCAAGCGCATTTAGCGCTTTTTGGCCACTGTCGGCCGTGATGATCGGATTCGGTAATGTATTGAGGTATCTCTCATAAAGAGACAAGATACCGGGTTCATCGTCTACGAGTAAGATGGCAGGGATGCTGTTGGTGATGGGGTTGATTTTGTCCGAGACGTTCGATGCTAAACTGCTGGTTTCTGCATTGACACCGGTTGTGATTTGAGCGGGCGTGATGTTGATATCATCGGTGTTTGTAGCACCTGTGCGGTACTTTTCTTGGCTGATAGGAATGAGCACATGGAATGTACTTCCTTTACCTAAGACACTTTCGACCCAAATACGGCCGTGATGCAATTGCGTTAATTCTTGCACAATCGGCAGACCCAAGCCTGTTCCTTCCGCTTGGCGCGTGGTTGTGGTGTCGATCTGTTCAAATTTACGGAATAAACGTGGGAAATCTTGGGCATCAATTCCCATACCGGTATCTTCGACACTGATTTGGATAAAATCTTGTGCTTGATTTGGTTGGTGCATTGACATACTGATATACCCACTTTCTGTAAATTTAATGCTATTGGAAATGAGATTGAGTAAAATCTGGCGTAAACGAATGGCGTCCGCTTCGATAAGGGGTAAGTCTTCGGAAATATGCCAACGGAGTTCTACATGAGGCTTTTCACGCATAAGACCACGCGCCGTTGATAGAAGACTGTCCGCTAATTGGGGCAGATTCACTTCTGTGAACACTAGAGCCATTTTACCAGAGTCTAGTTTGGCTAAGTCTAAAATATCGTTAATAAGGCTTAGAAGGTGTTGACCGCTATGATAAATCGAGTTGAGATCTTCCCGTTGGGTGTCGTTGATTGGTCCATCGATCCCTTTGATAATGAGGCGAGAGAAGCCGATGATTGAGTTTAGTGGTGTGCGTAGTTCATGAGACATATTGGCCAAGAACTGCGTTTTCATGCGATCTAGCTCTAATAAGCGGACATTGGCGTCTTGAATTTGTTGGAATAAACGGCCGTTTTCTAACGTTGCTGCCAAGCTCACACTGATTGTTTGGAGCAAGCGTAGGTCACGCGAATCAAAAGGTCGCCCTTGTTTTTGAATGGCGTGGAGCACCCCAATTGGCTCTTGGGCCAGTTTTAGAGGGATCAAAATTTCACTAAATCGGGTTCGCCCATCATCTGTGGCGACTTTGTCTCCGGCTTGATTGACCAAGATCGGATGGTCGCTGTTTAAGGTTTGCGCTTGAAGGCTATCTGCCCATTCGCGTGCTGGCGGTAGTTGGTATGGTTGGCCGTAACTGGCCATGACTGAGTGGGTTTGTGAGAGACGATCATAGAAGATAAGCGAGATTGTCGCTTCATGTAGCGTTAAATGAAGTGTTTGTAAGGTGCTTGTTAGGCGGGAGTCCGCTTCGACACTGGAGGCAAGCGATTGGGTCACACTGAATAACGTGCGTAGTTCGGCGACGCTATCTCGAGTTTCTGTTAGGAGGTCTGTGTTTACTAGGCTTAGTGTGGTTTGGTTGGCGATCGCTTGAGCGAGTTGCATTTCATCTGCTGTGAAATATTCTTGGCCTGTTCGCAGATAAAGAGTAAAGCCGACTGGGAGTTCTTCTGCGTGAAGTGGGGTAACGATGAGGCTGGTGATCGGCGATTGGGTGTCTAAGTTTAATGCGGTTGTGAGATGCTCAACGAGCGGATTGCCGTGATGGTAGAGTTGTGACTCATTCTTGATGAGATGGGTATGCACTAATGATGAGACCTTCCCGGTTGCTGGGGCCAGAATTTCTTCGCCTAATGCGATAAATTCCGCGCGATATTCAAGCACCTCATGATCGTAACGAGCGAGAACAAACGAATCGAATTGTAGAAGTCGTTTTGACTCGTTATAAACGATTTGGGCTAGTTTTTCAGCGTCTATGGTGCTGGCGATGTTGGCCCCGATTTGATTGAGGGTGATGAGGTCTCTGGCCCGATTCAGTGTTTGATTGAACAGGATAAAGTTTTCATTGGTGACCGCGAATTGGTCTGCGGCCGTGCGTGCGAAATTGATGCTTGATTTGGTAAACGGCCAATGCATTTCTGAGCTGTCAAGCATAATGAACCCGATTAAATCATACTGGCTGATTGCGGGGACGAATAGGGTGGCTTGTACATCGTACGGCCGTAAATATCGGGCGACGATTGGGGCCATTTCTTTGTTTTCGTCTTGTTCATCAACGACGACAAATTCTGTGTCGGATTGCTTAAAACGAGAGTAAACAGGGTCATCTAAAATCGCATTTCGTTCCAGTTCAACGATTTCTTTGGTATGAGAACTGGCGATTTTCGTTAAGTTCAGTGACCTGTCATGGAATAGGATTCGAACTTGCTTGGCATTGGTATAAGAGGCCAATTTTTCGGCCGTAACTTGAGCCATATCATTTTGGGTCAAGGATTCATTTAGGTTTCGACTGAGTGTGTATAATGTGCTTGTTTCGTTCAGAAGATTCTGATTTGAAAGGATGATTGCCGCTTGATCCATGAGTGTCCGTAGGGACTGTAAGCTTTTGTTGCTCGGTAGATCTGTTTGACATGCGGCTACAAGTGATCCGAACCAGTGTTGCCCTAAATTGATGGGAATGACGAGCAAGCTTTTCATTTCATAATGATATAGAGAGTGATCTTTTGCTAGGTTGAGCGAGTTGATGTCATCGATACGGGAAAATTCGGTTGTGGGTAAGTTATATAATGTCGAATCCGCTTCAAGAAACACCTCTTTTTTCCCATATTTATCAATGAGGGTGCGATGTAACCAGTAACGGCCGATTGAGCGAGCGCTAGACGCTTGTTCATTTGGTGCAATAATGCGAACTCCATCGAAGAGTTCACTCAGGGCGGTATAGCGGATAAGTGCTTCGTAGATGCTTTCTTTTGAACTCGCCTCAACCAGTTGCCGTTCCGCTTGGTAAAGGCTGTCGATTTTTTCGATATTGCTTTCAAGCTGACTGAACAAATTGGCATTATCGAGCGCGACCGCAATCTGGTCACACATCGCTTGAAGGATTTGGACAAGCTCTGGAACAAACTTGTTGACCTCGACACTTTGTGCGGTGAGAGCCCCTAAAATACGGCCTCTAGCCCGTAAGGGAAGGGCGATTTCTGATCGAGTGTCAGGTAGAAGCGGGTTGGCGAACCAATTTTCGGAGAAACGAACATCTTGGAGGACGCGAGCTAGACCGTCACCGGTAGCACTCCCGATGAGCGAGCGGCTGTTAATCGCATGGCGGTGATTATTGATGAGCTGTTCACGGCCGGCTTCCCCTGTCCCTGCTTGCAGGACCGCATACCGATTGTCTTTGTCGAGCAGGAAAAAGCCGACATAGTACAATTCAAAACGCTCTTGGATCAAATCGATCGTCTGTTGCATTAATTGGCTCGGGTTAAGCACCCCACCAAGCTGTCCAGACACATCGATCGCGGTTTGCAACTCAATACGCTGTTGTGCTTGCTTTTGTAGGGCACTCCGTGTGCGTGTAAGGAGCTGCTGATTTTGCATTGTGATGGCGAGCGTAATCGCGGCGGTGGCGACTAAATCTACATCATCCCATTCAAAGGCGTTTTCTTGATGTGGGTTGGTCAAGATTAAGATACCGACTTTTGTTTGGCCGATATGGAGGGGGACCCCAAGCCAAGAGCCGGTAATACTTTGGGCTAGAGGTTGAATTTCATTGGGTAGGAATGTGAATGTCTTGTTTTGAATGAGTAAGGGTTTATTAAAGTCATTAATCCATTGTGTGATGATATTCATACGCAATGGCATCGGTGCTTTTGATTGGCATTCCTCTCTCGATTTGTCTGTCTCGTAGACTAAACTTAGATTAGTTTGTGAGTCATCAAAACTGTAAATTGAGAGGACCTTGGCCGTTCCAACAAGGTGGAACAGTTCTGTCTGGGTTGTGAGATAAGATTCTTGCAAATCAGAGGCCAAAGCCAAGCGGCGACTTAAGCGGTTGAGGGTGCTGAGTTTGTTTACTTCCGCTTTTGGCTGTTTGTTCAGAGCTGTGTGTGATCTTTGAACAACTAACCCGCTAATAATTAGGCTGGTACAGAGAAACACGATCGCGGCAATCCAAAAAGGCTGGTTCGTCGCCCTGTAGTTGGAGATTAAGAGCAAGATGAGCCCTATTCCCCCGATTATCATTGGGGTTAACCACAGCACCCACATAGATCGGGGGGTGCTTTGGTGTGTAGTTTGGTTGGGTGTGTTATCTGGGGGGGAGGCTGGTGTTTGAGATTGCATAAAAACTTATATCAAAAGAATGCTAAATACTTCTACATTAATTTTGTGGAAGAGAAATTTAATTTTGTTCACAAAAAGTCTGGATATTCCCCAGAAAATTAACTTCTAATGTGGGTTCTCCATACCTGTATAAGAAGAACCCCAATGTTAGGTGTGTATGCTTTTGAACTAGAACGTGAATCTGCGTGACCTGTCTTCAAAGAGGGGAGAACTTTAAGAGTTTAATTCCCAAACTGATTCACCTTGAAGAATACGTTGAATTTGACTAGGGAATTTGTCAGGATCAAGCGGTTTAGAGAGGAATCCATCAAATCCGGCTTTGCGTGCTTTCGACATTTCTTCCGCATCTCCTTGGGCGGTTACTGCGACAACGAGAGTGTTTGTCAAGCTTGGTTCTGTGCGAATTTGATTAAGTGCGTCATATCCGTCTTCATGGGGAAGACGCAAATCCATGAGGATAAGATCAACACGGGGCATTGTTTTTGCGAAATCGACAACCCCCCATCCTGTTGTTTTCCACTCACAATTTTGGATACCCATGAATGCAAGTAAACGAGCGATTAAAACGAAATTGGGGACATTGTCTTCTACGACGAGTATGGTTGTGTTTTCCATTAGATCGGCTATATCTTTATTATTTGAGGACTGGTTCGGCATGATGATCCTAGATTTAGTTTGCAGTAAGTAAAGTAGAATCTCTGAAACTGCTGAGATAGAAAAGATCCGATTAAAGATCTATAAATTGTTGGACTTGATCGGGAAAGGTGTCGATATCGATCGGTTTTTGGATGTATCCATTACAACCGGCCTCAATCGTTTTTTCGCGATCCCCTTTCATGACATTGGCTGTTAGCGCGATGATAGGGACATGATCTAGGTGCGACGAATTTCTCATTATTTTCGTCACCGTATAGCCATCCATTTGGGGCATACTGATGTCCATCAAAATGAGGTCTGGGGTGTTTGTCTTGACAAACTCTAACCCATCTGGGCCACTGTCGGCTAAATGGACGTCAAACCCATGGACAGATAACAGACGAAAAACAAGTTTTTGGTTGTCTGGATTGTCTTCGATGTATAAGATTTTTGTTGACATAAATGATTTCTGAGTGATTCTGGCTGTTTGTCAGACCGATATGAATTTGTTATTTTTGCAAGAGTGAAAGTAGTAGATTGATGTACTTATAAAGTATAAATACAAAAATGTTTAGGTTATGCTGAATGGATGCATTCCAAATTTATCTTAACTTAAATTTATCATTATATAGAAAATTAAGCGATATGGGGAAAAAATCAAAGAAAACATTAGCGATGAAGGTGTTAGAAGGGCAAGATGTTGTTTATGAGCCTTACAATTATCCGATTACAGAGCGTGATGCGCTGGTGATTGCGGATCATTTTGGGGTAAATCGTAGTCAAGTCTTAAAAACATTGGTTGTTAAGCGACCGTTGAAAAAGCCTTTACTTATTATGGTGCCAGCAAACTTTCGCTTGAACTTAAAGAAATTGGCCCAGGTGACCGGCGATAAGAAATTGAAAATGTCTACACACGCGGAAGCGGAAAAAATAACAGGGCTTAAAGTAGGGGGGATATCTCCTTTAGCATTACTTAATAAGGGGTTCTCTATTTTCTTGGAGCGAACCGCACTTGAGTTTGAAGATGTTTTTGTGAGTGCAGGCCAAAAAGGATTGAATCTGAAGGTGGCATTGGATGGGCTGATCAAAGCCACGGCTGCACAGGTGGCGGATGTGGCTGATCTAGCTGACTAATCGCTATTCTGCCAAGCAAGTCTTTGGACCGTATGGACAACATCTGGGAAGTCAAATGGCTTGGGTAAGAATTTCGCCCCGATTTTATCAAGCTGGTCGCGGGTGGGGGCGGGCCACGCGCTGACAAGAACGATCGGCCGTTTTTCGCCACGGGCGCGTAATTCGGCCGCGAGTTCCATGCCGGTCATTCGAGGCAGGCGAATATCGAAAATGAGAATATCAGCCTCTGCATATTCATGATCGCCGGTTTTTTCTAATAGCTCTTCCGCACTGACAAAAGCGGGAAAGACTTCGATGCCAAATAAACTAAGGCCACTAGCTAATAGTTTAGCGATATTGGGTTCGTCTTCTACATAAAGGACATTGAGTTTTGTTTCCATACTTCTTTGTTGTCTCCAAAAAATATCAAAATATTGTAACAGAGATTATAAGGATTGCTTGTGATAGAGTCGTGACTTTTGGTTTGGCGATCACCAACGGCCGGAAAGTACTATGATTTTTGAATTATTATTCAGATATAGGGCTTAAGTGGGCCATAATGTCTTCGGGGAATGGGGTCCAGAGAGGCGCTGGTAATCCGGTTCGCTTGAGCATGGTGATTGTCCAATGGTTACATGTCTGAAAAAGATGGTAGCGCTGTGGAGAATCGTAAAAATTATCACTTACCGCCGGATACCAGCAACAGTTTTGTTCGATCGGGTTCCCAGAACTGTCTAATGTGATTGATGCTATGATTTCTTGGACTAGGGTTTCATACTGTTTTGGGCTGATAATCACCTCTTTGACATTTTCGCTTGGTTGTAACGGCCGTTGCCTGTAAGTCACATGCATGCTGGATTTTGTGGGTACAGCCATAGCATAGAGGAAAATGCGGGTGCTAAATTTATCCCAAGTGGGGACTTTATCATATAGGTTTTGCTCCCCCCAACCAAATGAAATGTATTCCGGATTTTCCTTGGGAGGATGAAATGTATCGGGAGGGAATTGCTGTGTCCAGTCGATTTGTTCTGTCTTGCTGGGAACCAAAATATCGGTATGAATCCCGTTTGATAGAATAAAGATGGTGATTCCAGTTGACGAGTCGGCCGGTGTAAAATCTTGATTGACAACGATTTTTCCTAGCGTATGTCCTGCGATGATATAGCTATTGGTGATAAATAAGAGCGTGATGAGTATCCACAGAAAGATACGCCAAAGTATTTTGAAAGATTGTTTAGACATAAAGCTATTCCTGATAAGTTTTGTTTTTTGTCAGCGACCATTTATCTTAAGATATTGTGGGGCATATGAACACAGTTTGTTAGAATAGATAACGTCTACCCGCTTAATATAGTTCCAAAATGTCACAGAATATCTTTCATTGCATATGTCTTCACTTAAAGAACAACTTTCACAATTAACGGCCGATGCTTTTGTTGCTTGTGGCTATGATGCCAAGTATGGCAATGTCGCAGTTTCACAACGGCGTGAACTGGCCGATTATCAATGTAATGGCGCGCTGCAGGCTGCCAAACCATACAAGAAAAAACCACGCGATATTGCGCAAGAGGTGGCCGCAAAATTAAGCGAAGATGCTTCGTTTGCTGAAGTATCTATTGCGGGTCCGGGGTTTGTTAATTTGCGCTTGAGCGAGCAGTTCTTGTCTAGTCATATTAACCATATGGCAGGGGATGAAAACGGCCGTTGTGGTGTCCCCACAAGCCAAGAGCCCCTTTCGATTATAGTCGATTATGGCGGGGCGAATATCGCCAAGCCTTTACATGTGGGTCACTTGCGGGCGGCGATTATCGGGGAAAGCTTGAAGCGGCTTTGCGTCTTTTTGGGTCATAAAACCTTGGGTGATGTCCACTTGGGAGATTGGGGGTTGCAAATGGGGCAAATTATTATGGAGCTTGAGCGACGGAATCCTGATTGGGTTTACTTTGATGCTTCGTTCGAAGGGGAGTACCCGAGTGAATCGCCGGTGACGATTGATGATTTGCAAGAGATTTACCCGGCCGCTAGTGCGCGAAGCAAGAGTGATCCCGAAGCGAAAGCGGCCGCTCAGCAAGCGACATCGGAATTGCAAAGCGGCCGTCGGGGGTATATGGCTCTGTGGCAACATTTCTTCGACATCTCAGTGGGAGATTTGAAGCATAACTATAGCCAGCTGGATGTTCATTTCGACTTATGGCTAGGGGAAAGTCATACACAACCACTTGTGGCTGATATGGTGCAACAGCTCATCGACGATGGCCATGCGATTTATAGTGATGGGGCTTTGATTGTGCCGGTCGCTGAAGAGTCCGATAAAAAAGATATGCCCCCCCTGATGTTGGTTAAATCGAATGAATCAATCGGCTATGGGACAACCGATTTAGCGACATTGGTGCAACGGATGCGGGATTATGATCCTGATGAGATTTTGTATGTGGTAGACGGCCGTCAGCAAGAGCATTTTAAGCAGGTGTTTCGCGCCGCTTATAACTCAGGCATTGTGCCGGAATCGACCAAGCTGGAACACAACTATTTTGGCACGATGAATGGCAAAGATCGTAAACCGTTCAAGACCCGTGAAGGGGATGTGATGCGTTTGGATGATTTAATCCAGATGATTATGTCTAAAGCGGAAGAGCGGCTAGAAGAGATCGATGCGGCGGCCGATTATGATGCTACCGAGAAGCAAGAGATCGCCCGACAAGTCGGTATTGCTGCACTAAAATTTGCTGACTTAGTTAACCACCGCACTGGCGATTATGTCTTTGATTTAGAACGTTTTTCTTCATTTGAAGGGCGGACCGGTCCATATTTGCTTTATGCGGCGGTGCGGACACGCTCTATTTTGCGTAAAGCGGCCGATCAAGGGCTCCAAGCGGGAGATATTATTGCGGCGGCAAGTGATGAAGAGCGTGAGCTACAGCTCAAATTGCTTGAGTTGACCGACTTGTTACGTTTCGCTTCAGAAACCCGTGCGCCCAATCATTTGTGTGAATATGCCTATAGTTTGGCTGGTGCGTTTAATCGCTTCTACGCTCAACATCATATCATTAATGAAGAAAACAAAGCGCAACAAGCGTCTTGGCTTGGCTTGTCCCAATTGACAGTCGATGTCTTGGTGCTAGTGCTTGACCTGTTGGGGATTAGTGTGCCAGAACGGATGTAGGTCGGTTTGATCGCAGTCTCTGGAGTTAATGGGATGAATTCAATTCGCGAAGAAACCTATAGTCGATTGCGTAGTTTTAAGTATGCGTTTGAAGGGTTGTGGTACGTGATTCGAACCCAGCATAATGCGTGGATTCATGCGGTATTTACTGTGGCGGTTCTGGTGTTGGGTTTTTGGTTGCGGGTGACCCCGTTTGAATGGGCACTTTTGGTGCTGTGTATGATGGCTGTTTGGATGGGGGAGTTTTTGAACACGGCCGTGGAAGCGGTGGTTGACATGGTTTCCCCAGAATTTCATCCCTTAGCCAAAACGGCCAAAGATGTGGCGGCTGCGGCCGTTTTACTGGGAGCGATCGGTTCGGCTATTGTTGGGTTGATTATTTTTGGGCCGCGCTTAATGACCCTGTTCTTCGGCTAGGGTCTGGTGCGACCGTCAGGCGATTGTTTGAGAGGGAGCATAACCGAAATGGCGCTTATATTCACGACTGAATTGGGCGGGGCTGTTGTAGCCGACCAGATAGCCTGCTTCACTGGCATTTTTCCCTTGACGGATAAATAGCTGAGCGCGATTTAGCTTGACCGATTTGGCATATTGCAATGGGGGAAGATGCATGATTTCACGAAACGCTTTGCGGAAACTTGAAGGACTCATATTGACCATATTGGCTAGATCGTTAACAGAGATGACCTGATCAAGATTTTTGTGAATATGGTCCACTGTGCGCGATATTTCTGGGATTTGTCCTCGATGTTGCAGTAAGTAGCGTAGCGTTCCTGATGTGTCGTTGCTGATCACACGATAATAGATTTCGTCCATGATAATATCGGTCAACACGGCACGGTCCATCGGCTTATCGAGCAAGCGCGTTAACCGTAAAATGGCGTCTAATAGCTCTTCACTTAGATCATTTTGCATGATACCGGATACTTGTGCACCGTTGATTTTGGGTGTGATTGGTGACTGCTTGTCGAATTTCATCATCAATGTCGCGACTCGGCTCATATCAAATTGGATGCCCATCATGAGTAGCGGGTTATCTAGTGAGGCTTCGATCACTTTGGTTTGTAGTGCCATCGGTAAAAAGATGGATACATAATGGCCAGGGCTAAAATCGTATACTTGATCGTTTAGAAACGCGACCTTTTTTCCTTGGACCAACAAAATAATACCGGAGTCATAGATTACTGGTGTTTTGGCTGTTTGACAGGTTACCCCTTTGAAAAGATATAAGCTAGAGACGGCCGATACTGACTCTTCGACACTGGCGACTGTCGATGCATGTCGGTTGACGATGTCAGCGAGCTCCGCCATTTTTTGTTTTGAATAGTTCATGATTTTTCTCCAAATATGCAAGCATCATACCGACTTCGTAGTTTGTTTACAATACAAAACGCTTTATTTGTGATAAATTGTGCAAGCTTTGTATCGTTTTGTGTATTCAAAATCGAATAGTGTTGCGTAAACTGTTTTGTAACTATTCAGTCGCTTGCTTAGCACCCCTCTCGAGAGGGGCTGGGGGAGAGGGAAAAATTATTTTAATTCACCTCCCCCAGCCCCTTGTATATTAAAACCGAGAGGAGGGGAGCAAATCCAATTAGACGGTTGCTGAATAGCTACTAATTATTTAGCGATGCAACAATCGATAATGCGCAGAAATAATGATTTTCGACAAAATCTAGTTGACTTATCATATTTTTTGGAGGTTTGATGGAAACAACAATTAATGGACAGCCTCTGACGTTTGAACCACATCCGTTAGATACAGCAATTGATGTGATTCGGGACCAAGCGGGACTGACCGGAACCAAATTGGCTTGCGGTGGTGGCGTATGTGGTGCATGTACCGTTTTGGTTGATAATGTGCCGACATGTAGCTGTTTGATGCCTGCGAATCATATGGAAGGCAAAGCGATTCAGACGATTGAAGCGCACGGCCGTGATAATTTGCACCCTGTACAACGGGCATTTATGGCGAATGAAGGGCTGCAATGCGGCTTTTGTACACCGGGCTTTGTCAATGAAGGGATCGCATTTTATAACAGCTGGCGAGAAGCACATGGCAAAACACGGCCGTCGCAACACGACATCGCGCTAGCGATGGGCGGCCATCTTTGTCGCTGTGCCGCCTATGTCGGAATCTATGAAGCGATCGCCCAAGCGTGTGCTGGTGATTTCGATGAGGTAACCGAATTGATTGCGCCTCGTGTCGATGCGATTGAGAAGGTGACAGGGGAAGCGAAATACACTGTTGACGTTCAACTTGATGGGTTACTCGAAGGGCGTATTTTGCGGTCCCCTTATCCCAATGCGATGGTTAAATCGATCGATTTTTCGGCCGCGCAAGGGTTGGCTGGGGTTGAGGCGGTGGCTGACTTAATGGAAGGTAAGCGACGGATCCGCTTTGTGGGACAACCGGTTGCTGCCGTGGCGGCGATCGATGGGCGTACGGCCGAAGCCGCACTGAAGCTGATCAAAGTTGATTATCAAGTGATGGCGGCCGCTGTTGATTTTGAAACGGCCGACCAACCAGACGCGCCGGAAGTTTGGGATGATGACAAAGGGAGTATCCCGACAGCGGCCGAGGGGACATCGCTTCCGTACCGGTGGAATAAAAATGTAGGGCGGGCACGAATGGGGTTGATTACTTCTCGTTGGGCTGGCGCGGCTGGTCGCCGGTTGGCCAGTGCTGAGAAAAACGAGCCGGATCGCTATGCGGCCCATACGTTTCGCAATAGTCAGCAAGTTCATACCGCGCTTGAACCGCATGCGGCCGTCGCCCAATGGGACGGGGCGGACAAACTACATGTCTATACATCGACCCAAGGAGTGTATGGCCTGCGTTTCGAGATCGCCGAGCATTTTGATTTAGATAAAGATCAAGTCACAGTCGAATCACACTATATCGGCGGTGCTTTTGGTGGAAAGCAGGGGATGTATCGAGAAATCGTGGCGGCGATTACCGTGGCTCGTCACGCTGGTGGCCGCCCTGTTCGTATAGTCAATAATCGAATGGAAGAGTTGGCTTATGCTAGTTTACGGCCGGGGATGAAAGTTGATGCGGCTTTGGCGGTGAAGCCGGATGGTACGGCCGAAGCGATGAAGCTTCATTCATATGGAAATGCGGGTGTGGCAGGGGGAACGATTACGGCCGCGCTGGCTTCGATTACTGCGCCACGTGGTGCCTATCGAGATATGGCCGACTTCGTGGTGACCACCAATACATCACAGGGTACACCGTTTCGTGGCCCCGATGCACCGCAACAGCGCTGGGCGATGGAGCAGTTGATTGATGAAGTGGCCCTTAAGCAAGGAGTTGATCCGGTGACGATGCGTCGTAAGTGGGACCCGAAACATGAAATTAAGAACCGTCTGCTCGATTGGGTTGAATCGATCCCTGGGTGGCGAGATCGGGCTAAAGCGGGATCTGATAAAGGGCGTTTCCGTCGCGGAATCGGCCTGTCGACCGCGCAATGGATTTTCATGTACAACCCGGACACCCAATTGACCATTAGCTCTTCCCCTGAGGGAATCAAAGTAAGTTGTGCGACCCAAGATATCGGCAACGGTACTCGAACCACGATTGCCAAAGCGGTGGAAGATTTGATGGGAATCAGTCGAAATGACTTGGTGATTGAGATTGGGGATGCCAGTTTGCCGCTGGGACCTGTGGCTGGCGGAAGTCAGGTGACACCGTCCGTTTACCCGACGACGTATCAGGCGACTGAGGCGTTGATGGCCCATTTGATCAAGGAAGCTGAAAGCAAAATGGGGCTGAGCGGGTGCTCTGTAGGGCAGGGTGGTATTAATCATACGGCCGGTTTTACCGCTTGGGCCGATGTGCTAGCGATCGCTGCACCGTTTAGTTTGACTGAGAAGCGGGCCAACGAACGGGGACCGTTAGGGATTCCGATGAATACATCGACGGCTCCGGTTGCTCCTGCGTTGGGAATGCGCTTTAGCCATGGGGCAACCGTGACAGAGCTAGAAGTTGATACCCGCTTGGGTAAGATCCGGCCGTTGAACGTTTGGAATGCGGTCGCGGTAGGCAAAATTTTTGTGCCTCACTTGGCCAATAGCCAAATGTATAGCGGTGTGATTCAGGGGCTTGGGTACGCGCTGTATGAAGAGAAAGTTTATGACCTAAAGACCGGTCATGTTTTGAGCAGCAATTTGAACGATTATCGCGTTCCCGGCATCGGTGATACCCCGAATATTCATATTCACTATGATCAAGAAGGGTATGAAGAGGTTCAGGGACAAGGGATCGGGTTGTCTGAATTGGCGACCGTTGGTGTGGCTGCATCTGTTGGAAACGCCGTTCATCATGCGACCGGCTGGCGGCCGTTGAATACCCCGATTACCCCGAAAACGGTGGTGATTGGATTAGGGATGGGAGATTAAGCGATCATGTTAAATATCATTACACAAGCTGAAGAAGCACAAGGACTTCGTGGTGAAATCCGTGCGGGTGGTACCGATTTGCATGATCGTTACCGTGCTGGTGTGTCGAGTGGCGCGATTGTTGATATTCACAAATTGGTGGGGCTGGATCAGATCGAGCAGGCGGCCGATGGAACGACGACGATCGGAGCATTGGTTTCAATTGATACGGTTGGTAACCATGCGATCACGGCCGGAAATTACAGTGGGTTGGCGAAAGCGGCAAATGGATTGGCGACCCCACAAATTCGTTGGGCGGCATCCTTTGGCGGTAGTTTGTTGCAACGGACTCGCTGTGCGTATTATCGTCATCCTGATTTGAGCTGTACGAAGAAAGGGGATGAGGTATGTGGCGGCCGTGATGGGAATCACACCAATGGGGTGATTTTCGACAAGGGGGGGTGCTCACATCATCATCCCTCTACTTTAGGTGGATCACTATTGGCTTATGACGCACGGATTAAGACTTCGCAACGAGATATAACGGTTGCGGAACTTTATGGTGATGGCTCAGAGCATAGCCGAGATCATTTGTTAGCGAATGGTGAAGTGCTGACCCATGTGATTTTGCCACCACCTGTGGCTGGTGAAAAGACCGCTTATTTTCGCTCGATTAGTCGCTTTGAAGCGGAGTGGCCGATTGTGGAATGTACCGTACGGCTAGCGGTGGCCGATGGGCTAATTACAGCGGCCGGTGTTGGGGTGGGAGGGGTGTCACAGATTCCTCTTAAGCTTTCTAACGTGGAGACGTTGTTGGTGGGCCAAGCTGCAACACAAGAGACATTAGAGCGGGCGGCGGCCGCTGCGGCGGAAGGGGCCAATCCTTTACCGGGGGCGGTCTGGAAGGTTGAGATGTTAGTCGGGACGCTATTGACGACATTCGAAATGGCGCTAGCTGACTGATATTTGTTTTTACAACCAAATTTAAACCAACAATTTCGCTTTCAAATGCTCCCGTACCTCATCCCCAACCCCACAACGCTCACGAATATAGGTATCTATCGAGCCATATGTCCGGTCGATATGGGCGAATGTCTCCCGCAACACGGCCGGATTTGCTGTCAATAGTGGAAACAGGTGCCGCGTTTTCAATCCGAAATAAGCCAGTCGATCCGCATCCTTTTTAATCGCCTCCAGCAACTTCAAATAATCGATGTTGCTCAACGTATATTCATCAATAATCGTCTGACGCGGCACACCCAAAATATGAAGCAACAGCGCGATCGAAATACCGGTCCGATCTTTTCCAGCCGTGCAGTGAATTAAAGTCGGCCGTTCTTCATCGGTCGCCACCCGCTGCAACACATTCCCAAACGCGCTCGCCCGTTTCGTCACCAGCCGGTCGATATAAATCTCATTGAGCCATATCTTTTCAATTCGATTTCGCCGAAACAAAAAGGTCCGCAACCATTTTCCGGAACGGCCGTGTTGCTCATAAATCGGCTGATGCTGATAAATATGGGCCATCTCGGCCGGAATATTGTTTTCCTTACTAATCTTTTCGCTACTCGTGCGCAAGTCGAGCACCGTCTTGATCTCTAGCCCAGAGAAATTTGTCCAGTCGGCCGCTGTAAAATCCCCCAACGCCCCAGACCGATAAACTTGCCCCCATCGTACCTGATGCCCCGAAACCGTCTGATAGCCACCAATATCCCGAAAATGAATCCCTTTCTCAAACGGCAAAAAGCGACGCGCAACTTGTAACGGTGGCCCCCCATTCTCAAACTCAACCGTAAAGAGCTGCCGATTCTCACCGGCCGCTTCAGCCATCTCTGGTCCAGTGACGAATCGATTATTTTCAGTCACACCAACACGTTGATTGTCCGCTTCTGGTGCCAGCATCGGCCGTGCATACACCGTGCCGCTCCCCAAACGTTCGTCCCATTCGAGTGCATCCGGCTGGTTACTCTCTGTCACATACCGAATCGCCACCTCTGGATAAGTGATAAAGTCGTACGCATTTTGTTGATGATCCATGAATATATGTCCAATTTTGTGTTTATGCTGGTCAAATTTATTACATCTTTCGTATAATAGTAAAAGATGAAGTGCTATTAGCTTGCGGCAATAATTCAGCCACAATAATAGGCATTTTTCACAACCTACACGATAGTACGTCTTATATCTCAATAGTTTCTAGTGAAACTTATATATCAAAGTTGTTCTCAAAGCTGTAAATATCCTTGTCGCTATTAAAAAATATCGCAAGGAAGAGAATTTATCTATTTCTTCTAGAGGTTATGATGACTGTGTTATCTGCAAATGAAAATTTAAAACCAAACCAATTCATTCCAGACCGTATTTTTACCCATCCAGATCATATTTTTTATGACCAACGCCTCCTTGCTTACATGGCGCGGCGCTTGTCCCTCTTGTTTGAAACGGGTCAAATGACACCCCATCATCCCCGCATGTCCACCTTAAATCTGATTGAGCCAGACGGCCGGAGCCATCGTATCATCGTCGCGCGCCCCAAAGAACTAACATGTGCCTCCGAGCTAACGGTCGTCGGATTCTTTGGCCAACGCCGTGTTCATGGTGTTGAGCATCTACCGATGGACTCAACAGACCACTTACTCGTCGAAACGATGCGTGACCACGATGGCTTATATAGTTACAGTACTCAAGAACTAACTTGTGGCAACTTCGTCAATCTTGTGATCTTTCGCGATGAGGAAGCGAAGAACTTTTGGGGCCGCTGTCCGGTACACGCTCGCTTCGCCCATGAGATTTCACCACAATACTATTACACCATTCGTATCTACAACGGGCACTTACCCAACGGATTGCCGAAAAGTGATCAGTTGGCTTTACAGTCGGTCAAATATTACGATTATCAATCACAACCGATGTGGCAAGCCGCTCGGCAGCTCCCCAACACGCTTCATTAGTGCCCCATGCCCCCACTCCGCATCACCACCTGTCAAGCTGAAAACACACATGTCATGACGGCCGCGCTGGCGGCCGCCCTACAAGAAAAACTTGACATACCGGTTGAATATATCATCCATCTCAACTGGCATGATCGCTACCAAGCGATCACGACGGGTGACATCGACCTAGCTTGGATTTGTAGCTGGCCGTTCGTCTACTGGCAAACATGGACCACTCGGCCAGTTCGGCCGCTCGTCGCCCCAGTCATGCGCGGTGCGCGCTACAAAAGTCAGCCCCGCTACTTTTCAGACATCATTGTCCGGCAAGACACCCCTTACACGATATTTAGTAACTTAAAAGGGACCCACTTTGCTTATAACTACCTGGAATCCCAATCCGGGCATCATGTGGTGTGTACCCATTTGCGTCAGCAAGGAGCAGATTCTAGCTTTTTTAGTCAGACTAGCGCGACAGGCTCCCATAGCGAATCGATCCGCGCCGTTCAGACCGGCCGTGCCGACGCAGCCGCGATCGACAGCACCCTCTATGATTGGTATCGTTATCACCATCCCGAGCAAACCGCCTCATTGCGCACCATCGCCCAGCTCGGCCCCTCTCCCATGCCACCGATCATCGCTCATCATTCGTTGGACCTTTTTCTGGCACAAGACATTATCGATCTATTGAGTCAGCTCCACACAGATCCCTATTGGGCCGCTACCTTTACCGAAGCGATCATCTCCCATTTTACCCCTGTGCAAGAAGCAAATTACCGGCCGATTCGCACCGCATTTGAGCAAATCGCCAAGATGAATCTGGCTCAATAAATCGCTCAAACAACAACACAAAAACATAACTACTCTTGTCGGATTTGGTGGGAGCTGATCAATTAACGATTGTCATTCCCACGAAGGTGGG
>WTJY01000424.1 GCA_011524645.1 Anaerolineales bacterium
ATAAACATGACGCATATGCGTCAAGGTTTTTATGCACAAAAATATTCCGCCAATACCACCCCCATGTTTGATGGAGTCACCCAAAGCGGTGCCAACACTGGCACTTTTCACCATAACATCGGCCTCAACCCCGAAGGGATCAACATCGGCGATATCGAAGTTGAAATGCAAATCTTTACCCGCCACAACGGCCGGACACTGGTCGTCGGGGTCGATCAAGCCCTCGAAATGTTCCGCCTTGGTACCGGTTTCACCAAAGAGAGCGGTACATGGATCGACACCTATCACGAGCTAGAAATCGAGGCGATTCAAGATGGGGATATTGTCGAATATCACGGCGATCCCAAAAAGGTCCAGCCGGTCATTCGGGTTCGCGGCCGCTATCGGGATTTCGCCCTGCTTGAAACCACCATCCTAGGAATTTTGAGCCGAAGTAGCCGCATCGCCACCAATGTATACGAAGTGTTGCAAGCGGCCAGAGGCAAACCGGTGCTCTTTTTCCCCGCCCGCTTCGACTTGGCCGAAACCCAAGCGGCCGATGGCTACGCCTATTACACCGCCGTACAGCGCTTTAACCGAGACAGTGGCCATACCGTACAACCGGCCGTCTCTACCGATGCCCAGGCCAGTTGGTGGGGCAGTATTGGCGGAGGGACGTTGGCCCATGCCGCCATCGCCTGTTTCTTAGGGGACACCGCTGCAACCGTTATAGCCTTTGCCCAACATGTTCCGGCCCACATACCACGCATCGCGCTCGTCGATTTCAACAATGATTGTGTCACCGCCAGCGTGCGCACTGCTGCGCAAATGTTCCACGCCTATCTAGCCGCCATGCGCGAAGGGGATCTCAAAGAAGCGGAAAAATACAAGCTCGCAGGGGTTCGTCTCGACACCAGCGGCAGCATGCGGGACGCCTCGGTCACCCCACTTGGAGAAAAAAGCCTTGATCTCGGGGTCAATCCCCGTCTCGTCTTCAACGTCCGTGAAGCGCTAGATAATGCATGGCAAGATTGGCCATTTTCTGCAACGGAAAAAGTGATGGCCCAAAACTACTGCCGCGACATCAAAATTGTGGTGACCGGTGGCTTCACGGCCGAAAAAATCCGCAAATTTGAAAAACTCGGTGTCCCTGCTGACATTTACGGGGTCGGTTCCTCACTACTGCGTAATGACAAAGATAGCAATTGCGACTACACGGCCGATATCGTTCGACTCAAAATAAACGGTCAATGGATCGATCTCGCCAAAACCGGACGCGCCGCAAGCGACAATCCCGATTTACGCCCGATCTAAAAACGGCCATAGCCGATGGTAAATGAATTGGCGCGTCCCCTTCATTTACCATTTACCATCGGCCATCGACTATTTACCATTTACCATTCTCCCCACATCCTTACTCACTCCCCCAACAACCACCGACAATAAACCCCCACCGCCTTCTCCATCTCCGCAATCTCAATCCACTCCGTTGTACCATGCGCCTGATCGATCGATCCCGGCCCAAAAATCACCATCTGTTCCCCCAGTTCAGGGTAACAAGCCGCATTGGTCGCATACGGTGCAATAGTCGGCTCTGTACCGGTCCATTGAGCGATGTCCTGTACCAAGGCGCATTCCGGTGCCTGATAAAAAGCGGGCAAGCCAAGAGCCAATTCAACCTCAACCGGCAACGATGTCGCTTCTCGTGCTAGGGCCACAACCCGCGCTATCTCATCATCGGCGTTTTCAAAAGGAGCCAAACGGCGGTTAATATGTACCGTACAAGCCTCCGGAATAATATTATGCCCGCTCCCGCCGTCGATTAGAGTAACCGCAATTGTCCCATTCCCCACGGCCGTTTTCGCCTCGGCCGCTTGCAACCGCTCATGCTCTTGCTCAACGGCCGCCACGATTTTTGCGGCCGCCGTAATCGCATTTTTGCCCAAATGGGGCTGTGACGAATGGGCCGGAACCCCATCGACCCGCAAACGGAGCGAAAACAGCCCTTTATGGGCATAAATCGGCGCACACAATGTCGGCTCAGCTACAATAATCTCCGCAATATCCAACCCTTGTTCTTGCGCCCATGTGTTAAAAACACGCGCCCCATCTCCACCAAACTCTTCCCCTACAGAGGCCAAAACCAGCAAATTGTGTTTGAACTCTAATTTCTCAGCTTGCACCACTTCAAGTAGTGCCAAAATAAGGGCCAAGCTCGCTTTTGTATCGACTGAACCACGCCCCCACACTTTGCCATCTTCGACACGACCGTCAAACGGCGGATCGGTCATTTGCTCAACTCCCACCGTATCCATATGCACATCAAGCACAACCCAACGCTCGGACCGACCCGCCCAACGGCCGTAAACGTTATGCCTTCCCGGCAAAACCTCTTCGAATTCGACATCTCCCCCCAAATCAGCAAATGCCTGCGCCACAAACGTTCCCATCTTCCCTTCACCCACCCAGCTCTCATCTGAAATCGGCTCCCCACCATCCGGATTAATGCTTGGAATCTGTACCATTTGGCTTAGCCACGCCACCATTCGTTCGCTTGGAATCTTAACACCCATTTTCCACTCTCCTATCTCCGACATACCCTACAACCTGTCGAAAAATTTAATTTTAATTTGATTTCATCGTGATAGTAGCTCAACTATTGACCTTTATCCATCGTACGAATCATTTTTCTCCGAAAAGTGATTCAACCCAACAAAAAAAGGTTGTGACCGAGTCAGTCACAACCTTTTTGAGATCAATATCTAGACATACCATCTCTTGTCTTACAAATTTGTAAAAAAGAGATCATATGATTTTCGAGATTTATCCACCATCGCTAGACGGTTCAATTGGTGATAAGGTCGGTTGTGGTTCCGGTGTTGGTGCCGGATTCCGGAACTGTTCATCCAAAACCGGTTGCCTCGGCGCACGCCCTTCCCAAGTATCAAATATGGTCGAATTAGCCGCCCGTTGTTCTGTGATCCACGTTTCTAAAAGTTCTTGTTCCCGCTGGTTGATCGTAAATTCACTTAATTCACGATCTTCAATGCCGGTCACTTGAACAATCAAGAAGAGAGGCAAATTGGATTGCGTATCAACAACTTGAATAATACCGCTGGTATCACCCACGCCTAAGCTCATAATTTCAGCCACGGCCACTTGTTCGATATACAAATCAAGCAATTGCGCTTCGGTCCGCCACAACGATTCAGTCGCTACACCGGTTGCCCCTGCTGTTTGACCGGCCGCTAAAGCCTCTGCCAATACGGGGTCTTGATTCATGGTTCGAACTTCATTCCAGCGCGTCACAAACGCTTCACCACCCGCCAAAGCATCCACTTCAGCTTGTGCCAATTCGACCGTATCAAATTGCAAAGCGAAATAGCTCACATGGGGGACCACCGTTGGCTCTCCCGATTCAACGAAGAGAGATTCGCTAAATTTCTCGCGGAACAAATCGTTACGCACCAATTCACGGTACAAAGAGATATCCGCACCCAAACTCGTCAAAGAAGCCAACTCTTCATCAAGTTGTTCGTTAAATGAAGATTCACTAACCGGCGTAGCGGTCGGCAACGGGGTTACCGTTGGCACAGCCTCGACGGCCGCATCTTCAGCCACATCTTCTTCTTCTGGTGCAGAGAAGCCAACAGGAGTCAATGATGGGGTTGGCTCCGGTGATTCAGTCGGTGTTGGGAAGGGAGTTGGCAAACCGCCATCATAATAATTAAAGGTGACACCAATCGCTTCATCAATTTCCGCTTCAGATACGGTAAGCCCACGCTCTTCCGCACCTTGACGGATCAATTGATCGTTCACCATTTGCTCTAAGACAAATTCACCAAGCTGGTCCGACGCAGTGGACAACAGCGCGATTTGCTGACCAGAAAACTGCTGAATCGTGCGCAATGCTTGATTAATTGTTTCTTGATCCGGCTCTTCCGCTTCTTCGCCATCCTCAGTTTCTTCGCCAAGACCGACGAACAGATCATATTGTTCTTCAATCGCCACAATGAGTTGGGCGCGTTGATAGCGAACAACATCTTGCCATTCCTGCAAGGTAATTTCTTCCCCACCTACTTCAGCAACCGCTTGGTTTGGGGTAATGAAAAATTCAACAACAAGCCCAGCAATAACAATGAGGGCGATTAAGCCCGCAACGCCATAAATCGAATAGCGCAAAATGCGCATTTTATCCGCATGCTTGTTTTCCAAAAGCTGGCGGCGACGTTCTTGCAAGGCTTCACGTGCTTGTTTTTGTTCCTCAGATTGATTTTTTTTAGCCATAAATAGTCTACCTATTCAAAAAAAAAGAGATTTCGGGGAAGCTAGAAGCGCTTTCTCGAAATCTCTACGATTTTCGCAAAACGGCCGTCGAACTTGCGTCCAACAGCCGCTTTATTAGTTTATGGAACGCTTTCGTTTACTCAGTTTCGAATGGGAGCAAAGCGAGATGACGCGCGCGTTTGATTTCGCGAGCCAACACGCGTTGGTGTTTGGTGCACAAACCGGTCAAACGTTTCGGTTTAATCCGGCCGTGTGAAGAAATAAACGGGCGCAATGTTTCCGGTTTTTTGTAGTCAAAAGGAACCGTGTCTGAACATTGCTTTTTACGTTTAATGCGCGGCCGGAAAGAGCGACGGCGACGTGGCGCATCATTATTGCGTTGATAGTTTCCGCGACCCATGATTATTTCTCCTCCTTACGCACAAACAAATAGCGCAAAATGTTTTCGTTATAGTTCAAGTTTTGTTCGATCGGACGAATCCCTTCTGGATCAAGTTGCGCATCAAAGTAGATGTAGATCGCATCAGTTTGTTTCCGGATCGGATACGCCAACAAACGCTTACCCCAGTCTTGCATGACCGGTTTAGCGGCTTCACCTTCACCTTGGGTCAAGGTTTCGGTAAATTCAGTTACAAATTTTTTTCGACTGTCATCGTCCCATTGGGCACTCATAACGATCGTTACTTCATAGTCTCGAAGTGTCGTCACAATTATCTCCTTTCCATGGATTAACTCAGAAATTAAAGAGTCTTTGCACCCGGTCGCGTCGGGGCCGACGGCCGAGGGCGGAAAGCATTGGAGGGGCATATATTATTTATGTCAAAAAATCCAGTGCAACGCATAATGATAGCTAATTTTACTCACAAAACAAGAGCAATTTACCAGAATCGGCCGTCTAATTCTGAGTCATTACACAAAAATCGATTCGGCCTGATTGAACTAGGGTATAATTCAGTCTCTAGTTTGCTAATTTACTACTCTACCACACCAGAGATAACATTTATGACCAGAGAAACATCACAAGATCAATTTGAACCCACTCTCGCTATTAGTGACGCAGAAGTGGCCCCAGAAACACCCTCAACAACTGCCCGTTCAGGACAACAACCGACCCACATCGTCATCGAAAACAAAGCGAACCACCGCCTCCCACTTTGGATCGTTGTTAGCATGAGTCTCGGCTTTTTGTTGCCGGTTTGTGCCTGTGGCTTTTTTATGGTGGTCGGTCTAGCAGGGCTCGGTTCAGCCGATCTATCAGACACGACTTTTGATACCGCTACCGGCCCCGCTATCGCCATCGTACGGGTAGAAGGCACTATCATCGGTACCGATGACACCAACTACCTCAATGGCGCAGGCAGTGGCACGGTTATTTCGGAATTGCGCTCCGCAGAAGCAAATGACGATGTTAAAGCGATTCTCTTGCGTGTGGATAGCCCCGGTGGTACCGTCACCGGCTCGGCTCAAATCCATGAGGTCATCGAATCTGAAATCACCAAACCGGTTATCGTCAGTATGGCCAGCGTGGCTGCATCTGGCGGTTACTATGTCAGTGCCCCAGCCGACTATATTTTCGCCCGCCCTGACACCATTACCGGTAGCTTAGGGGTGATCTTAACCCTATTTAACGCCTCTGAATTGCTCGACGATATCGGCGTTGATGTGATTGCGGTCACCAGTGGCCCAAACAAATCTTTGGGTAGCGCCTTTAGCGAACTCACCGATCCACAACGGGAAATTTTAGAAGTTTCGGTTCAAGAAAGTTATGATGAATTTGTTCGTATTATCGTCACCGGCCGTGGTCTCGATGATGCCAAAGTTCGCGAAATCGCTGACGGCCGGACCTATAGCGGCCGTCAAGCACTCGAAATCGGCCTGATTGACGAACTCGGCAATCTGCAACAAGCACTCGACAAAGCGGCCGATCTCGGTGGGATCGCAGGCGATGATTACCGCATTATCGAATATGATCGCCAACCTTCTATCGAAGATTTCTTGGTCGGTCTCAACAGCCAATTGAATAGTAGTGAAACAGAGCGCGCTCTCGAAACCCTTAGCCAAGTCACTACACCGGTTCTCGAATACCGCTACGTGGGCTTTGGTCAATAAAAAAGAATTTTCAAAAGACCCTAATGGTTTCAGTTGAAACCAAGTTAACGCGGCACGCGCTCAAACCATTAGGGTCTCGCGTCACAACAACTTTTCAAGGAAAAAACCATCCTCATGTCCAAACGATTTCTATTGTTTGTGGGGCTCGTCCTGTCTCTAGCCCTGTGGATCAATCAACCTGAATCAACACCCTCGGCTGAAGCCCAAGGGCAAACTCGCCTCGTTCTAGCCCATTACTATGCTTGGTTTTCTCCCGACTCCTTTAACAACGGGAAAACACCATTCACCAATCCAGCCCCCTATTTCTCGA
>WTJY01000159.1 GCA_011524645.1 Anaerolineales bacterium
CATGCGTTGTGTTAGGGCTTGCTTGGCTCACGGCCGAGCAGGCCATTCTTAAAGTTGGGTTTTTCGGGTGCATAACGTCGAAAAACCCTAACATACTCCGTTACGTGACGCCTTAAGCGGTGACAAGACAAACATAACAATTATTTCACATTCATTTCTAATCAAAAAAATTATTCGTTCTTATAACATCGGTGAGACCAATCCCATCAGCAACCCCACAATCATCCCCCCACGAACCCACTTCACTTACCATTCACCATTGGCAACTTACCATTTCCCATTGTTCCCTACCCCACACCCCCTGTAAAATCCCCTCATGATCACAAAACGACTCCTCGGCCTCGGCTTCGCCGCCACAGGCTTAATCAGCACTATCGGCTTACTCGCCCTCGACTTTGTCCGTCAAAGCGACTTTCAAGGCATCGGTCCCATGCAGCGATTGGCTCTCATCGCCAGCATCATCGTGCTCATTGTCGGCCTCACCCTCATCCCTTTCGGCGACAGCCCCGCCTAACCACACTATGTCGGCCACCAATCGCTTTTACACCCTCAACGCCATTCCACCGCGTCTGGTCAGCATCGGGTTTATCATCATCACCCTCAGCCTCTTCACCTTCACTTACATGGCGCGCGTGTCCTATGCCGGTGGTGATGCCCGTTTTAGTTTGCTGACCGCGCAAGCGATCATCGAACACGGTACCATTCAGCTCGATCAATACGGGCTAGAAGTTAATGGCTCACAATTACGGGAACACAACGGCCGACTCTACTACTATTTTCCGCTTGGCACCCCCCTTTTTAGCGTTCCTTTTGTTTGGCTCGCCAACCAATTCGGCTTCAACATGCTCAAAGGGATCGATGATGCCGCGTTACAACATCTCCTCTCGGCCGTCACCTGCGTCTTGATTTATGGTTTACTCTTCGCTATCGGCCGTAAATTCCTCAACCCCGCATGGAGCCTTATCGTCACCACCACCACCCTATTCGGCAGTAGCCTCATCAGCACACTCGGCACCGCTCTGTGGAATCTAAACTACAGCACCCTATTTATCTTATTGGCGATTTGGCTGTGGCTCAATCTTTCTGACCAAAGCGGTTGGCAAGATTGGCGACTCTACCTACTTGGCTTCGCCTTATTTGGTGCATTTATCTGCCGACCTACGACAGCCCCCTTTATCGGTCTACTTCTGGGGTACATGCTCCTGTGGCAACGGCGTCATTTATGGCCCACAGCGATCACCGCCGCCCTATTTCTCGGTGGCTGGCTTCTTTTTAATCAGGCCCAATATGGTCAGTTACTAGCCCCCTATTATCTACCCAATCGGCTACAAACAAGCACCGCCACAGGCGACCCCACCCTCATCGCCATTTACGGCCAGCTTTTTAGCCCCTCGCGCGGCATATTTATTTTTAGCCCCTTTTTTTTACTCATTTTAGGCGGCATCATCGGCCGTTTTAACCCACGTCGCAACAATCGGCTCACCTTCTTCAGCTTAATCTGGCTCGTTAGCCATATCATCATTGTATCGCTCGGCGACAGCGTCCCGTGGTGGGGAGGCCACTCTTACGGCTCCCGCTTTCTCACCGATGTCATTCCAGCCCTCTTTCTGCTCTCTGTGATTTTTTTCCAAGAGATCGAAACCGGCCGTCTATCCCCTCGAATCAGCCTATCATTTATCACCATCTACCTCTTGCTCGGCACATTCGCCGTATTCGCCAACAGTGTACAAGGGTTATACAACGGCAACACCGCACGCTGGAACGGCACACTCCTCGTCCCCGATCCTGGACTAAATCGGGACTATCTATTCGATTGGCGTTATCCGCAATTTCTCGCCTTTAAGGGAAATCTCTGTGAGCGTCATGAAGAATTTGTCTGGCAAAACACAGCCCAACGGCCGCAACCATACACCATCGGTACAGCAATCAGCTACCAAGCCCCCAGCACCCAAGCAACATTCATCGGCTGGTCCAAGCCCCAAAACGGCTGGCGCTGGAGCGAATGCCCCAACCACACCCTCCTATTCGGCCCCCTCTCCCAAACACAAGCCAACAACGCCCAGCTAACCATCACCATCAGCTCACAAACCCCACAAAGCTTCCCCATCATCTTAAACGGTACGCGAATAGGCGACATCACCATCCCAGCACCCAGCACCCAGCCCCAGCCCTATCAAATCTCTATCCCCAACAACCTCCTCAGCACCAACACCAGCAACAGACTTGAATTTCACCTCTCATCCATAGACAATCTACTCGGCGATCCCCATATCCAAGGTCTTCGCTTTTCATCCTTTTCAATCACTGAATAACCCAACTGGTCCAGTTTTCCCGAAAACAAATCACCGTACAAAACCTAACTGGTCCAGTTTTTCAAAGCAAACAAATCACAACATGAACAAAACCCTCCGTTACATCGCTTGGTTTCTCATCGCCCTCGCCCTACTCGCCTTTGTCGGCTATTTCGCTATCTATACCCATTTCGCCTATCGCCTATTCCTCTTCCCCTTCGACTACGATCAAGGAGAAG
This sequence comes from Anaerolineales bacterium, assembly GCA_011524645.1. Taxonomy (GTDB): domain Bacteria; phylum Chloroflexota; class Anaerolineae; order Promineifilales; family Promineifilaceae; genus WTJY01. Next base: position 2,531 of record WTJY01000159.1, read on the forward strand.
GATATGAACTACTCGACACCTTGCTATTTAGCCAAGGGGAATGGCCCTATCGCAACAGTGACCGATACCCATTTTATTCATCAAACTACCCACCGGTCTATCACTTGGTAATTGTCCCCTTGGTGTGGATCTTTGGCCCACAATATTGGACCGGCCGCCTTGTCGCCTATCTCGGCACCCTTATCGCGGCCGGAGCGATCAGCTACGCCGTTTTCCGCGAAAAAATCACCCAGCGCTGGTGGCTTATCGCCCTAGCCGGTCTCTCGTTCCTCGCTTCAAACTATGTCTATCATGTCGGCCCCCTCTTGCGCCAGCACCTCTTCATGGTCATGTTCGAGATTCTCGCGGTCGTCCTCATGACCTCCGTCATTGATCGGGAAGAGGAAAGCGGTATCAAAAACTGGCGCGGCCTGCTCGGTGTTATGACCTTACTCCTTCTCGCTGGCTACACGAAACAACTCGCCTATGCCACGGTCGCATCCGTCTTTATCTTCTGGTTCCTCCGCGATGTCAAACGCTCAATTCTATGGTCGATCCCCTTCGCGGCCGTGACCGGACTCGTCTTCCTCTATATCAATGTCGCCACCGATGGGCAGTGGTTTATCAACAGCATTTCCGCCAATCTCAATGAATTTTATCGGGAACAAGCGATCGGACTCTATATTCAATGGTTCCGTCTCCATATCGTCCTAACCATTGTGGCTGGGCTGTATGCGGTCTATCAACTTTATTTTGAGCGGTTGTCCCTCTACTCGATCTGGTTTGTCATCACAGTGGCCAATAGCGTCACGGCCGGAACATGGGGCGCAGGGGAATCTTATTTTGTCACGGCCGTGGCCGCCAGCTGCATCATCACCCCACTCGCCTTCGGCCGTATCCTCGACTGGCTCGAAAAACAGGAGTGGCAATGGCAGCAAACCTACAAAGTATCGGCCGCAACCCTCGCCCTAATCATCATGCCCGCCCTTTATCTCTTCCAAGCAGACCGCGTCTTCCATATGCCGACCCATACCCCGCTCTTAAAAACGGTCGCCAGCACCTTGGGGAAACCGACCGAAACGATGTACACCCCGCGCACCGGTTGCTCCGCACCGGTTGATCCCAAGCCGATCCCCTATGTCGATGACGCCTTTGTTTTGATCGGCCGTCCCCCCACACCGGAAGACACCGCCGCTGGAATCGAAATCGCCAATGAAATCTTAAAAGGGGATACCCCAGCCTTTAGTGAAGAAGCGGGCTTTAACTTCTACGTCGGCCGTGAAATCGTCACCAATCCCACCCAGCTACGCAACCTCGATCTAGCCGGTGAACTCGACACCACCGACATGGTTTCAATGCTCAATAACAAAGAATTTGACACCATCATCCTGCGTGCCCAGCTCTATCCATGGTCTGTGCTCGAAGCGATCGGGCAATCCTATGAAACGACACGGCTCATCGAAATGAACGGCTTTGTCTACTGTATCATGCGGCCGGTTGAAGAAAACTAAGCCCAGTCGGTGAAGTGGGTCACCCATGTTTCCCACACAGCTGGCGTAAAAAACAGGAAGAATATATGCACTCTGGGCACATACAGCATCCAAAACGCGAGACGGTAATCACGTTTCCACAATAATCGCCTCCAAGCAATAATCACGCTAGCTAAAGCGGTCAAGGGGTAGGTGATCCAAAGTATCAAAGATATGGTCGGCACACCATATACATATTTTCCGCCCTCCAATTCAAACAAAATATCAAGTATAGCAAGAGGAACAATCAATATAGCTAGCAATATCTGAGTCGTCGCAACCCCGAAAAAACCTTTAATCCAAACCGGAACATATCCCTTAATATCATCAAACATGTAAATGCACTCCAAACTAATCTTTAAGTTGAATTTATAATCAATTCAACAAATTGTACCAAAAGTTACAAATATATCAACAAAAACAATATTAAGGATCACCAGAAAAATTTAGGCTCTTAATGGAAACCAAGGAGATTGACATAAAAACATCGTTGTCATTCTCCCCTCCTATGAGAAGGGGTTGGGGGATGGGTGAAGACGCGAAACAACAATAACAACCCAAACCGTTTTTACGGAAAAGCCGTGCTCAAACTTTTGTCCCTCTCGATTCCCCAAAGCATCTTTGCTAAAATGCATTAATCATGTCTATCTTACGCGAACTCTCTTGTCCCAACTGTTTAGCCCCGATTGATCTCAAAAACCACGGAAGTTCAATCAAATGCCACTCCTGTCAAAGTCAATTTATCTTGGAAGGACACCTTTGCCCCGAGTGCAACGCCTATTACAAAGACGAGGTCGCCGCCTGCGGCCGTTGTGGCACCGCCATGAGCCGCACCTGCGCCAAATGCCACACCAGCAATTGGGCAGGTGATGAGTACTGCAAATCCTGTGGTCAAGCGATGGACCTGCTCGACATAGCTGTACAAAGCCATCATGAGCAAATGGCTCTTCACACCGAACTCCGCCGCGCCCAGATTCGTGACATTCGTGCCCAAGGGGAAGCCAACTCGAAAAAGCGCATGGAAGAAATGATGCGCGCCGAAAAAGAACGGATCGCGGAATACAAAGAACGTCAAGAGCAAAAGCGTCGGCGAGACATCATGCTGTTTTTCTTGATGGGTTGCCTTATCATAGGGGTGATTATGATTATGCTTTATGCGTTTTTCGCCATTTAAAGGGCCAAAATACTGGATGCAAAAAGAGAATACCTACATGATGTATGGTGAGCGCAGATCAAACATAGAGAGCTCAACCAGATTCGTAACATAGGGTGATGTAACATTCCCCTATGTTATCTAATTCACACATCTGGCTCCTTGCCTCAGTACTATTGCTTGCTGTATCAGCTTGCAACAAAACGCCTCCCACATCCTCAAAAACAGCATCTTTATCTCCGACAGCTACCGCAACCTATTCCAGCGAGGGGTATACGGCACAACTAGTTGAATCGATAGAAAATGCCGACCCTCCCTTGTACCCAAATCCTTCTCCTGGATGCATTTGGGACATTCCCGAAGATGTTTTTCGATCATATGAGAGACGATATGCAGAATGGGTATCGGAACAGATCATCAATGGTAATTTAACAGAACTTACCAACTTGCTAGACAAACACACCAGTGCCAGCAAAATCAATATCATACCTGGTGAAGAGGGTCTGTTTCTTGTCACAATCACTCGGTTAGAATGTTATTCAGCGGCCAACTACACTCCAGGAGCAACTGTCTATATCATGGATCAAGCAGGCAATATATCGCATGTAGTCGACCGCATTGGCCAACCATACCCACGCTTTACAGAGCGGGCACATTGGGATGGAATGCGATGGAGCCTGTTATCTCATCAAGTTGATGTGTATTGGGGAGCAACTTCCGCAAAATTCACAGTTTGGCATATCTTTGCCGAGAATGGCGAGTGGCGTAGCGAACAATTTGAACTAGAGGATGCCCCTATCTTAAATCGCAGCCTTGAAGGGGGACTCGTTTTCGGCCGGTTTGAGGATGGCACAATGATAGGTCTCACCTATGGCAATAGCTCTTGTGACAGCACCCATGCAGAGCAGAAATCAAGTCCAAATCTCTCACAATACAGATTTGACGGCACAATTTACAAGAAAGTTGCGATCGGCCACGATCACAATGGTCAGTTTGTTGCCTGTCATCAATATGAGTAAAAAAACCGAGACAAAACAATTTTAGAAATATATTGGGCCACAAGAGCAAGGAGTTTGGCACCATTTGGCATCGTTTTAGCTGTGTTTTTCACAACAAAACTTCTAAATTAGAGACAAACAACGAGCAAAAAATACAGGAACACAACCATGTCTCAACCCGATCTTTTATTCCTAACCGGCTTCGCCTTTCTCGCCATCGGCCATGAACTTGACGCGATTCAGCAAAAAGAGTGGCGATTCTTCTTCGCTCTCGTTCCTATCAGTGATGAAAACGCCTATCGCATTTTCACCGCGCTCCATATTCCCCTCTTCATCTGGCTCGCCGTTTCATGGCACAGCCCTGTTTTTCAATTTTGGTTCAATATCTTTTTGATCGCACACGCGGCCGTGCATTGGCTCTTACGCAAACACCCGCTGATTATGTTTGATAGCTGGTTTTCTCGGTTTTGGATTTATGGGGGTGCAGTTCTTGGTGTGGCTCACCTGTTTCTAAATCAATGGTGAATGGTAAATTGCCAATAGCCAATAGCCAATAGCCCTAGCCCTGTCGGATTTGGTGGGACTTGATCAATTAACGATTGTCATTCCCACGAAGGTGGGAATCCAACTCTGTTTGAGCGGTGGATCCCCGCCTACGCGGGGATGACACCCCTGTAAATCGACTATTTTTGAACGATTTACACTTATCCCACCAAATTCGGCAGTATCAGCAATAGCCAATAGCCAATAGTAAATGAGGAAGCGCGTCCCGCACACCATTTACCATTTACCATTAGCTATTTTGTCTTGTTAATCAGCCGCGACCGAATTCTTATCCGCGTTCACCCGATCATTGATCTCACGCAGCTCTTCCGGCAAGTCATACGCCTCTCGCGTCGGTTTCAACGGCCGTTTAATCCAATACGGCCGACGAGTCCCATCCGGACTATGGGTCGAAGCGGGACGGGTTAGATCTTTCCACTCCTCATACACCATCATCGAGCGCTTGGTATCGACCCAAACATCACCGTGTTTATCACCCGGAAGTGCCTTGGTCACCTTGGTCGCTTTTTGCAACCAGCAGTGCGCCCCACTAATCGGGTCCGGGTGCACCCCGTGGGTCAAGTTCTGATGAACCCCCACATCTTGCCACCAAATCCGGCTCGTATCAGGGTCAAACGTTTCCCACGCTTTGCCATGCTCGATAATATTGAGCTTGTGATGCCCTAAGCCATCATCTTCCAGTTCAACCAAGCTGGTCATCCCCGGATTACCCCCCATGCCATCTTGCAAGCGCCAACGGCCGAGATGATGGCTCATGGCGATAATACCCGGCTTAATCCCTTCCGTGACCCAAACACGATCAACAAAGTAGCCGATTTCCGTTTCTACACGGATCAAATCACCAGTCTTCACTTGTAAACGCGCCCCATCGCTCGGATGCATCCACACCGGATTGCGGTGGCTAATTTCATACAACCACTTCGCATTCGCACTGCGGGTATGAATCAACGTCGGCAAACGGAAATTCGGCAGGAGCAACATTTCCCCCCACGCCCGATCGATATTATCAGGATGGACATGGCTCTTGAGCGGCCAAGGAATCGTATATTCCCGTTCCGTCCAGCCCCAGTCGTACAGGGTCGGCGCAAAGAACTCAAGCTTCTTGCTGGGGGTACCAAAGCCAACTTTCGCTTCACCATCGACCATCAAACCGACCGCTTTGCCATCTTTAATAATTTGTTGCGTTTCAGCCACTTCATCACCCGCCTCAATCTCTTTGGCGTATGGGGTGTAGTTATCGGCCGTCACCTCAAAACAGGCATATTTCCGCATATATTCGAGCGGAGTCAGCCCTTCTTTCTCAGCCGCCTCCGGCAAACCGGGCACGCTATTCTCAAACATCCAGCGGTAATATTCTTCGACCGTAATAATCTCACCATCACGATAAGGGCTTTCAAACCATTGGCGAATCCCTAACGAGCCATCAGGGTCCATACGGGCCGAAATCTCGATCCAAAATTCGTTTTCTTCCCAAACTTCACCCGGATTGGCTTCATAAGTGTATTTGATCTCATGCCCGAGCTTTTCCAGTGCAACACGACGCACCGGCTGACGCCATGCGATCCATTGCCCTGAGTGGGTTTCTTGGCTAACCAAGTCATGCCGCTCCCCAGCATGCCCCATCGGCAACACATAGTCGGCAAACCAAGCCGATTCATTCCACGTGGGGGTCATCGCCACATGACATTTAATCTTTTCTTCGTCTTGCAACGCCTTGAGCCACATAAACCCGTCCGGATTGATCCACATCGGGTTATATACGCGGGTAAAGTAAACATCGGCCGTGCCTCGATTTTCTTCCATTAAATGGGGCAACAAAAAGCTCATTTCGAAAAACGCGAGAGGCCATTCATCCGGTAAGTGCAAATCATTCCATGCCGTAAACGCATCCGGTTTTTTAAACGGTTTCGGCGTGAATTTGTTCCAACTGTTCGCGCTCGTCCCGCCGGGGGTTCCCACACTACCGGTCAACACGTTCAAGAAATAAAGACAGCGGGCCACTTGCCAGCCCCCTAAATTCCCGATACTAGCACTGCGCCAAGTATGTGACGCCAACTTCCCTTGGGCATTGGCGATATAACCGGCCGCTTCTTCGATCCGTTCAATCGGTACTTGCGCTTCTTCGGCCGCCCGCTCAAAGGTAAATTCCGCATAGAGATCACGCAACACCTCATCAAACATATGGAAGCTACGTTCCGCCAGTGGGGTCGCTTTAATCCGCGCGGTTAATTCAGCACTATTAATTTCGAGCAAGCCATCCGCAATCGCCTGCAATGTTTCTTGCCAGTTGACCCAACGGCGCACAAAATCGCTGTCATACGCGCCGGTTTGGATCAAATGGTTGGCGATCGCCAATAAAACCGATTGCTCACTACCGGGCCAAGTCGGCAACCAAACGTTGCTCATACTCGCCGTGTTGCTCAACCGAGGGTCAAAGGTAATGATTTTCGCCCCTTTCATTTTCCCTTCGATAATCCGCTGGGCATGGGGGTTGAAATAGTGACCTGTTTCCAAATGGCTGGAAATCAGCAAAATAACGCGGGCGTTGGCATGGTCCGGCGACGGCCGGTCAAATGCCCCCCAGAACCAATACCCCACCCGAGCACCGCTCGAACAGATATTGGTATGGCTATTGTGAGCATCAACACCCCACGCGGTGATACACCGGTTGGTATATCCGTCTTCACCCGGACGGCCGACATGGTACATAATCCCATCACGCCGTTTCATCCGGCTTTCCCGCATTTTCTCAGAAATATCGGTCAGCGCTTCTTCCCAGCTTACCCGCTTCCATTTCCCTTCACCCCGCTTGCCGACCCGCTTTAACGGATGCAAAATCCGCTCGGGATCGTAAATTTGGTTATGGGTGGCGGGCCCTTTGGCACAGTTACGGCCGCGGCTACCGGGATGTTTCGGGTTCCCTTCAAATTTCTTAATTTCCAAGGTCTCTTTATCGACATAGGCGATCAAACCGCAACCGCTTTCACAGTTAAAACAAACGGTCGGCACGAGCATATAGCGACGTGCCACCCGTTGCGGCCATTGTCGGCCGTCCCACTCTACCCAATCATCCCAGTATTTCGCTGGTGGGTATTGGGTCAAACGGCCGTCGGCATGTTGCACCGAAATCATTTCACTCGGATCAACCGAAGCGAAAGTAGGCAAATCTTGCCCCCCCACATTGGTGATCCCATTGGTTCGCTTTTGCGGTTTCGGCGCACCAACCTTGAGCATATTATTTAAAAAGTTAAGTAGTCCTTTTTCTTCTGACATATCTAGATCCTTAAGGCAAAAGGGAAAAGGCGAAAGGAGAAACCGAAAGCCTTAACCCGAAGCATTCCTTGTTCGTCACTCGTCACTCGTAATTCGTCACGCGTTAGCTATTTGGAATATCCTGTGGTGCCATGACAAACGCATATTCATAAGCGTACAAACCACCAATGGCACAAACGGCCGCCAGCAGTCCAGCCGCGACAGCCAATATCGGGAACGCCGTACCAAGCAAAATCATCACCAACGGCACCACATGACCGATAATGATGCTCCCATGCCAGAAATATTCGCGATAGTGGCCGTGGCTAATATCATGGGCCGCCCGTGCAGCGATGTCGCTCGCATGTGGGATACCAAATTCACCAGCAAATGTCACAAATAGATCGACAATCAATGAAGCCACAAACAAATAGGTCGCCACAGAGATAATTTGAGCAGGGATGTCAGCAAAGAAATCTAAGGCGAGCATCGCCGCGCCACCAGACATCAAGGCTTGGACAATCAAATGGAAAGGAAGCAAGGGGCTTTGCCATAAGTCACGCCCTTCCGCTTGGGCGAACAAGAACGCGGTATAAATCGCGGTCAAAACCGCCAACGGGAAACCGACCCACAAGAAAACAAGTCGGGTCGCATTGGCCACATTGCCAGAACCACCCCAATAGGCGCCTAGCTCAATCAAGAACCACAGACCGCCCACAATCGTAAATCCGATCAGGATAAACGCGCCGCGTGTCAACCAACTGCGCCACTGCGGCCGGATCAACATATAGAAGAAGCGCTCCGGTTTTTCAAGATCGAAAACCAACAATGCGGTCGTCATCGCAATAAACAACATCGACACAAAGCCGACCAAGACATTGGTCAATGGATCGGATGAAAACCAGCCAAGTCCCAAACCCAAGCTCAAGAACATAAACAAGCCAGAGCCGATCCCTTTGGTGACCAAATAAGCGGGCACAGGCCAGTGCCACGGCACTTTGTGTTGCGCGTTATAAGCAACTTGCACCATGTGTTCAGCCATCCGGCCGCCACTAAATGAAATCGGGCCGTATTCCGGTTGACCTTGGGTTTGTGGCTGACGCAAAGCGGTCCCGTTGCTATGGGTCCGTGCAGTTTTCGGTGGAGCGGGCGCATGTCCCTTGCTATGCCCGTTGCTTGAGCCGTTCACGGCCGTAATCTTAATATCGTGCAACGGAATCACATCGGACCACATAAAGCTATCGGGGGTCCGTTCGGTCGCAGTCGGATGCATCACCACATCATTCCCATCGATATAAAACAATTTCGGCGCGGTCCCTTGTTCCGGTTTACGCACCGTTACATCTTGTGTGGCTAACAAATGGCTAATCTCGCTTGTCGGGTCATTCATATCCCCTGCGATAATCGCATGCTCTGGGCAAACCACCACACATGCCGGTTCCAAACCGATATCGGTTCGATGAGCACAATAGTGGCATTTCGCGGCCGTGTTGGTGTTTGGGTCAATATAAATCGCATCATATGGACACGCTTGCATACACGCTTTACAACCGATACAAACACTCGGATCAAATTCAACGATACCGTCGTCCCGTTGGTACATCGCCTCTGTGGGGCAAATACGTGTACATGGTGGATTTGAACAATGGTTACAGCGAGTCACCTGAAAATGACGCCGTGAATCGGGATATGCACCAGTTTCAACATATTTCACCCATGTGCGATTCACGCTCAAGGGGACTTCGTTTTCCGCCTTACAGGCGACTGAACAGGCATGACAACCGATACATTTTCGGTTGTCCATGACAAAACCGTAGTTCTTACCCGTCGACACGCGGACAGGTTCATCAAGTTGTGAGGGATTCATTCAGTTCCTTACCCTTTTGGGACAATTAGGGGCTAGGGACTAGGGGCAAGTAACCATCTGGCATACTATTCACTAGCCTCTAATCACTAATTGCTAGCCACTAATTTCACCGGATCAAGAGAGGCTTCCCGCCGAATATAAAATACGAACAGTTCTCCCTCTTCATACATATCAAGGAGGGTTTGCCCACTTTGACGACACCAAGCTTGCAAGCTAGATGGGGCGTTCAAGTCATTGGCGACAATACGAACCACCTCGGCCGGTTTCATTTCGGCCCGCATATATCGAATCACCGCAATCAATAAACGGGGACACCGATATTCAAGCAAGTCAAGCTGTTTATTTGCTGAGGGAGTCTCTAATTTCACATCTGATCTCATAGAAAGCACCAAAGTTCCTAATTCTGGGGTTGATGACCGGAATATTATCTGGACCTCAGTTATTGCGTGTCACCCCATAGGGTGATTTCATGCCCGATCAAAACAACTGTGGCACAATACCGATCTTGGTTCATCAATGACCGGCCGTTTGGGCATTCGTAGCTAGGGTCTAGGGGAAATAAATTCAACCCCCAGCCACAAAAAAACCTTACGGTCAAATCACAACAAATAGGTATTTTTTTATGGATTTAGAATGGTATTACTACCCTCTTATCTTAATTGCGGGGTTCTTCGCCGGTGTCATTAACATGTATGCAGGAGGTGGCTCTCTTATTGCCTTATCAGCCATGATTTTCGCAGGACTTCCGGCCGGTTTAGCAAATGGGACAAATCGCGTTGCTATTTTTCTACAAAACATTATCGGAGTTCGCGGCTACCATGAAAAAGAACTTCTCGATTTTAACTATGCTTGGAAAGTTGCAATCCCCGGCATGATCGGGTCTGCTATTGGGGCCTCTATTTCCGTATCTATGAACGAAGAGGTATTACGCCGTGTTATCGGCGGAATTATGCTCGGCATGTTGGTTGTTCTATTTATTAATCCAAAGCGCCTTATTGAGGGGAAAGAAGACAGTAACGATGGCGTCAAAGTCACGACAAGGGACATCATTCTATTCTTCTTCATCGGTCTTTATGGCGGGTTTCTCCAAGCGGGAATCGGCATTTTTCTCTTGTTGAGTCTCGTCCTCAGCACCGGCTACAACCTTATTCGGGCCAACGCGGTCAAAGTGTTCATGATTCTCTGCCAATCAGCCGTGGCCTTAGCTATTTTCGCCTACAATGGCCAAGTTAATTGGGTTATCGGTTTGGTTTTAGCGGCCGGTAACATGAGCGGCGCATGGGTCGCTACCCGCTTCGCCGATCATCCATCGATGGCACAATGGGCCTATTATCTGCTCGTGGGTGTAATTATTTTCTCCGGCGTGCGCCTCGTTCTATTCCCCTAATCACAATTATATCTATCACAAGCGATAGCACTTCATCCTCTCCGTGTGGGCTATGCGAGAGCTTCACCACCGTACGGGCTAAAGACGAAACGCTTTTTGCAAATGTGTACAATTTATTCGTCATTCAACACGCATAACTCAACAGGAAACTCATGTCAACTCCCGTACAAATCGATGTCTGGTCAGATTTCGTCTGACCCTATTGCTATTCCGTGGCGTTCAGTTTGGATGCCCTCAAAGAAAAACATAATGTCAAGATTACTTGGCACTCTTACGAACTCAGACCGGCCGGTACAATCGTTCCGCCAGCAAAACGGGAACAAATCCTCAGCGCACGCCCCCGTTTTATCGAGCACATGAAACAATTACATGGGGTCGATATCCAATTCGGCCCATTTGGCATAGACAGTCGCCCCGCACTTATCGGTGCCAAATATGCTGAAGGGCAAAGCGAAGCATTAGGCGAAGCGTATCACAACGGCATTTTGGAAGCGTATTGGCTCAACGGCCGTGACATCAGCGATCCGGCCGTGCTCACCGATATCGCCACCACGGCGGGGCTAGATGGCCCCACATTTGCCGACGCACTCAATGCTTCCCAATGGAATGATCAAGTCACGGCCGATGTCGAACGGGCTTACATGTACGGACTTTCCGGCGTTCCCGCTCTCGTCTTCGCCAACAAATATCTGGTTATGGGGGCTCAACCCCTCGAAGTTCTGGAAGAAGTTGTCGCAAAAGTGCAGGCAGAACTCAGCACAAGCTCCTCATAGTTCATAGTTCATCATTCATAGTTCGTGGTTAGCAAGGCCAAATATGTCCCTGCTAACGACAAACTATAACAAATCGTTACGACTCTTCCTCTTCCCAATCCCGATCCGGCGTCAAATAAATCAGCGGCAAACTGACCAGCGTCACCGTAAATTTAACAGCCACATTAAACCAGAAAATTTCCCACACCACCGGCCACGGCACCGTCAAAAAGTGATCGGCTAACAACGGCAACGGAGCAAACGCGCCCAACACAAAAACCAAATTATCGATCGGAATACTAATGCTGTTGCTAACCAACACACGGGCCCACTGCATCTTTTTCGTGACCTTCGACACAAACCAATGATACGCTTCCGTATCGGCTAGCTCGCTCACCACTTCCGCCAAGATAGACGCAATAGTGATCCGCCACAAGGGGCCAAAGACCATCCCATACGCATCACCAAAGACCCCTTCTGGATCACCAAACGGGTCGCTCGGTACAGTTGTCGCCCACCACGTGTACAACACCATAAACAGATTAATCACGGCCGCCGCCACAATCAACACACGTGTGTTTCGCTTACCGAGGGTTTTATGCACCAGATCACGCAACGTAAAAGTGATCGGATAAATAAATGTCCCCATATCGACCGCAAAACCACCCACCAAACCAATTTTCACACTGGTAATATCGGCAATCATTTGGGCCGCCACATAGGCAGCCACAACCAAAACGGCCGCGCGGGGCACGCCGGTTTTCAACATCTCTATTTCTTTGTTACTCAAAATGTCTCCTATGTTAGGCGCTAGGCGCGCCGCAGTTTTGTTTCGAGTCCACGATCATCAAATCTAATCGATCAATGGACATCTAGCCGGGTGTTCAGAAACGAGAGGACGCAACTTTCCCTGCGACCGGCCGAGCGGGATTATACCTGAAATGAGAGGTAAATGATGAAATGTCAGACCAAGTCCATTTCATATCACGAGACAGGCGAAAAATGACAGGCAAATCAAAAAAACAGCCCGTTTTAACAGTCTAATTTGACACAAATTTAAAACACGTTTACCAAGGTGTGATTTTTAAGCTCTCTATATTTAATGAAGTTTCCCATGTTTATAGCGCAAGCACCCAGTTCAGTTGTCATGATCCGGCCGTGATATTATCGATTTATCATTCGACCAAATCGGCCGTCCATTACCCAGTAAGGCCGAGCCTACTCAGCAAAGGGCTGATAGTAAGGCAATATCACTTTAACGACCGTCCCTACGCTTGGAGTACTCTGCAATTCGATCTCCCCTTGCATCAGGGCCACCAACTGCTGAACAATAGCCAAGCCCAGCCCAACACCACCTTGCTTACGCACCACAACCGATTCAACTTGTTCAAAGGGTTCAAAAATCGCTTTTTGTTTGGCGAGGGGAATGCCGATACCGGTATCTTGCACCATAATTTCCCAATGCGTATTTGATTCCGGCCGAATTTCTAACGAAACCGATCCTTGATCTGTGTATTTGATGCTGTTGCTGACCAAATTAGTCATAATTTGATTCAGTCGCGTCGCATCACTACATATCTCAGGGGGCATCTCATCGGCAACATTTATTTCAAATGCCAGCCCTTTGTCTCTAGCCAGTCGCTGTAACGGATAACTGACCTGCTCGATCAGATCGGCAACCTTAAAGTCATACATGTTGAGCCGTACTCGCCCAGATTGCAGGTGAGACTGCTCGATTAAATCGTTGACCAATGCATGCAAATGAATACTGTTGTCAATAATCTGGGCCAAGAACTTTTTCTGCTCCGCATTGACAGGTCCCAAAATCGCTTCATCAATCAATTCAGCCGATCCAGAAATGGCCGCGATCGGGGTGCGCAACTCATGTCCAACCATCGCCAATAGCTGATCCTTAAAACGACTCGCTTGCAACGCTTCATCTCGTGCCACAGACAAATCGGTAATAATTTTTTTCCGTTGCGTAATATCCCGAAATAAAATCGTAAAGAACCAAATTTCATCAGTTCTAACTTCCCCAATCGCAATTTCCATCGGAAACGATGTCCCATCTAAGCGACGGCCGGCCACCTCTACAAATTGATCAACACGGGTCACCATCAAATCTCGGGGGTTAACAAATGTTTGAGCCAGAAAATCAGTTAACCGAGATCGGGTTAATTCGGCCGCAGGGGCCTGCAAAATATACTCCGCCATCCCATTGGCACTAAGAATATGCCAAGTCTGTGGCGCAAACGTCATAATCCCCTCTTGCGCATTCTCCAAAATCGCCTCGACCCGAGCGACCGATTGTTCTAACCGACTCATGACATGATTGTATTTTTGAGCAATTTGCCCGACTTCAGTAAATGGTTCCTCTGGCACCCGTAAGCTTAAATCACCACTTCGTGCTTGCTCATCCATCACCAAAAACATATCCAAAATATCGGTACTGGCTTCATGCTCATAAACATTTAGGCCTATTTTTTCTGCATACAAAGGAACGCGTAATGGCATCCAGATATTGATCAACCAAAATACGAGATAAGCGACACCAAACGACCACACAGCCACCAAAGCCAGCCCGATCATTTGAGCCATCATTTGTTGTCCAAATGAAAGCCCTGTCCCTAAAAGATCCGCATGCCCAAAGAGCGCAACCGCAATTGTCCCCCACAAACCAGCCCCCAAATGGACCGGAACAGCACCCACCGCATCATCGATACGCCACTTCAATAAAAGATAGTCAACTCCGTACGTTACAAGTCCACCAATAAAGCCGATTATGACCGATTCAACTTCGTTAACCGCATGAATCACCCCCGTTAGGGCCACAAGACCCGCGAGTGGTCCATTTAAAAACGCCTCAGCTGTCACTTTACCATGATGCATCAAGCTCACCACAATCGTAGCGATAAGCCCCGCGATCGAGGTGAGTAATGTATTGAGAAAAACAATGATCACCTGATCATTTAAAGCCAATACACTCCCACCATTAAACCCGAACCAGCCCACCCATAAAATCATAACTCCCAAAGCGGCAAAAGGTAAATTAGATCCGGTTATTTTCTGAGGCTCGCCGTTGGCGTCAAAACGGCCGGTTCGCGGGCCAACAATTAGTAGCAACGCTAAACAGCACCACCCTCCAATAGAATGCACCATGCTCACCCCAGCGAAATCAACAAACCCGATTTGTGCTAGCCAGCCAGTTAATACCCCTTCCGCCAAACCGAACCAAATCAAACGGCCGAGAATCGGGTAAATGAAAATAGCGACCACGCTGACAACCGCCATGTAGCCGCTAAAACTCAACCGTTCGGCCGCCCCCCCCGAAATGATCGTCACGGCCGTAGCACAAAACATCAGTTGAAACAGAAAGAATAGCGGTTCTTCACTGTGATCCCCTAGGGTAAAAGTGCCCACACCTCTGCCAAACATAATCGTGTATCCGATCAACCAAAAGAAAAAGGAGGACACACCTAACCCAGCCACATTTTTGACCGCTACATTAATACTATTCTTGCTACGTGTCAGTCCCGCTTCCAGACACAAAAAACCGGCCTGCATCAAGGCCACCAAGCAGGTACAAACAAGGAGCCAAAGTGTGCTAACAGGTGACAGATTCATACAACTTCCGGTGTACGTAGTAAGCGAATCGCAAGTGTCTTCATTTGCACTACACTGATCGGCTTAAGAAGCAAAAGATCCGCATCCTGACGAATCATATCACCCAAGTGACGGTCAGCAGTCACCAACATAACCCGTGTGTTACGGTAGCGATCATCATTACCAATAAATTGAAGCAATTCGTCGCCTGATACATTGGGCAAATGCAAGTCCAACACGATCAAATCTGGAGGTGTCTCATGAGTTTCCAAATAAAGAAGCGCAGTCGCCCCATCAAAAAGTGCTTCAGTCTTAAATCCTGCCGATTTTAGTGCTGCAATAAAAATACCAGACAGATCCAATTCATCTTCAATAATCAAAGCAAGTGGTTGAGTCATTTATTTATCCGTCCTTACAAATCGCTGATTTTTAAGTTGCATCTCACCTTCACGTGCACGACAGTTGTGAAAACGAAATATAGTTTTTGATACAAGCAGGTTTTTTTTTGGGAAGAAAAAAAGAAGGTGCGTTTTTAGCTAATGGGAAGTGTAGGGATATATCAAATTACCGCATTATAAAATTGCAACAACATTTATTATCAACATTTATTATAATGGCCACGCAAGTTAAATAGAATGAAAAAGGTATCCAAAAAAATAAACGAAAATAAGTGTCACTTTACACAATGAAAACAGTACTAAAAGCCTAAAACAAACAGAACCTAGTCCTGTCGGATTTGGTGGGAGTTGATCAATTAAAGATTGTCATTCCCACGAAGGTGGGAATCCAACTCTATTTGAGCGGTGGATCCCCGCCTACGCGGGGATGACAGCCTTGTAAATCGACTGTTTTTGAACGATTTACGCTTATCCCACCCAATTCGGCAGTATCAGAACAGAACAAAATAGCTAAAGATAGATAAAAACAGATTGTTTCACACGGCCGTTTATCATTCCAACACCCTGTTACACAGACAACTCCGACAGCCTCACCACTTATCCCAGCAACAAAAATCACGCTATTTCTACATACCCAGATCGGTGCAATGCTTGCTATTCCGCCCCCATTCAGCCACAATATGCGAAAAAAATAGCTTATAAAATTTCGGTCATGATCGAACACTCTTAGGAAATTTATTATGTCAGACGAAAAACAAACCGAAAAAACCGACAACAAGATGAATGTGGAAGACAATATTTCTGTCACCCACCACTCAATCACCATCAATGGTCAAACACTCAACTACACCGCCACGGCCGGCACCATGATCTTGCGTGAAGAAGACAGCAAGAAAGGACACGACCCCAAAGCGGAGCTGTTTTTCGTCGCCTATACAGTAGAAAACAAGAAGGGAATGGCGCCACGGCCGCTCACCTTTTCATTTAATGGGGGCCCAGGATCATCATCAGTTTGGCTTCATCTGGGTGTTCTCGGCCCACGTCGCGTCCCGGTCAGTAATGATGAATCGGCCGTTCCCCCTCCCTATAACTTACAGGACAACCAATTCACGCTTTTAACCGAAAGCGACCTGGTTTTTATCGATCCGGTCGGTACCGGCTATAGCCGCATGATCGCTGGCGAAAAAACCAACGCCCACGAATTCCATACCTACAAACGGGACATCGAATCGGTTGGTGAATTTATCCGTCTCTATACCTCTCGTTACCAACGCTGGT
>WTJY01000009.1 GCA_011524645.1 Anaerolineales bacterium
GTGTTATACACCGCCTTCACCACCGCCTCGATATCTTCCTGCTTCACCACAATCCCTTGTTCCTGAGCAAACTGCACCAGCTTTTCCGACACCGCATTGTGCTTCTGCGCACCCGATACTTTCAGCGACTCTTGCGCCTCACGTATATAAGTCGCCGCCCACTCACGCAACAAACTCGATTGGCTGCGCTTCACCACCGCCTGCAAATTGCGCATGATATAGACACACGCCAACCCCACACCCACTAATAGGGCGGTCGCCACGATCACGGCCGTGCCTCCCACCACCAACTGCACCAAATCAGAAATAATCATCATGTTTCTCCTTATCGCTTAACGATAGACATCCCTTGATAGGGCAAATTTCTGCCCCCACTTTGCGCCATCGCAAAATCGATTTCATGGAAAAAGAAAGAGACATTCGCCCCCTGCTTATTGAGCGGATCATGCACAAAAATCTGCTCATCGTCATACCCGACCGCCAACACAAAATGCGCCCCCTTAAACGTCGTAAACTGGCTCGTATATCGCTTCGGCAACCGGCCGCACGACAGCAACAAGATCACCGGCCGCCCTTCATCTAGATGCCGTTTAATCCCAGCGATACGCAACGGCCGTTCATGAATCCCATCCAAACCATAGTGTCTCAAGGCGTCATCTAGCTGGGTAAAAGTCGTTCCCCAGCCCTTTCTTTTCTCCGCTACAGCCGAAATTTCATCCACAGTCGGCCGATTATGGGTCATCCCCCACACCGCCATCGCCACACATGTTGGCCCACAATCGAGCTTTGCTGTTGCGTCCGGAGCGTTTTGCCACTTATGGGGCAAGACCAGCATGATCTCTTCTGGCTCAGCTGGCTCGGCCAGAGCAGCCGGAACGGCTACTGGCATCTGAAAAAGCTCGGCCAGCCGTTCGCGGCTAAACATCCCCAACACCTCTCCCACCGCCTGATCTTCAGGCACAACACAAATCGCATATTTCATATCTTATCTCCTATTGATTGCTGCATTAAACGGCTCATAGATTGACCGGAATTTGTGTCGATCCGCTTGCTCCCATCGGCTCCACGGCCGTATACCGCACCGTCGCCGCCTCTCCGGGTGTCGCCCCCACGGCCGTCAGCAAACCGGACCAGTTCATCCCGATGTCACTACCCACAATTCCCGACACGTGAGCCGAAATATCCGCCTCCGTGATCCATTCAAGCGTGCTGACATCGGTGCTAAACGGCACCAACCCGCTATTAATCTGATGTTCCCCGTTATTGCCATAGCTAATCGTGATCGATCCCAGCCACGCTTGATCTGTCTCATCTTTGCTATTGCCCGCACCGTCTACCTGTGATACTTGCAACACATGATTGCCGCTGTCCCACACGGCCGACACCTGCGGCCGTTCCGATACGATCCGTGCGGGCAATACCCCCATATCTTCATTGACCGTGGTCACTTGGATCAGCGCTTGGTCTTCATTGACCTGTACCAGCACAATATCACCCAGCAAACTATCCAAATAAACCTGCAAGTCCGGCACTAACTGAGCTAGCGAGGTATATTCGGTCACTTCCCCAAAATTGAACACGGCCGGAAAGGCCAACGGCCGTTTCCCTGCGCCCCCGCTCTGGCCCCCGCTGTCGATCATCCCCCCCAACGGGATCTCATACACATAATAGGTTGGAGCCTGTGGGTAGACCGCCATTACCCCATCAAATGCCACATTATCCCGCACCGTAAATCGGATCGGATAGGCCAGTACCCCATTGACCGAAACCAGCAGCCAGAAATCACCGGCACTTTGCACATCATTGGCGGCCGTGACCCACGTAAATGAGCCATCATCGTTCGCTGTCATCGCTCCCGCTACCGGTTGGATAGAGTCGCTGCTATCCCGCCAAAACTGGGCGCTAACCGTATTTGTTTCTTCGGTGTCATACAGCGTGCCATCTCCATGAGTGATCCAAATCACCAAGGATGCTCCAGCCCCGCCTTGGACCAGATCGCTGATACCACCGACCCAACTCCCGCGAATGCCAGGCATAACAATATGGTTTGAATTGGGATCAATTGTGGTCATTGTATTTCTCCTAAATGCTATTAGCCGACATACGTGATCGGCCGTGTTTTTTCACCAAAAAGGGCGATCTCTACATTTTCAGTAGACCCAGCCCGTTGCGCATAACGCTGACGAGCCTGATACAGCTGATACTCGTCATATCCTTCTACGCCAAATCTCGGCTCACCCCGTTCGTTGACCGAAACCTCTTCGACCAGCATCAGGTTGCTCGCGCCGAGCCACCCTTTCACCGGCCGTTCCGGTAGCGTCCCACTGCGCCACACCCCCGGCGTTAACGAACGCTCAGCCCCTGCCATGCTTCCCCCTTCATTACGGCTAATATAGTTATTCAAAATCACAAATTTCGGCTCGCGTGAAACAGGGTGGTAGTGCAGTCGCAAATCCTGATCAATCGTGAAGGTCCACGGATTGTTATCAGCGTCTCCCATATCACAGATCGCATTCAAGCATTGCAACCCATTCCCCTGTGGAGCGCGGTATAGAGGTAGATTGTTTGTTTCGATTTCGCCGGGCGTGATAAATTGGGAGGTGCTAGCGATGACTCTCACCAAGTAGCTCGCGCTTGCGCTACCTTGTATGGCTAGATCAAGAGGGGGGTAATCCCAACGCAAGGTATAGCTATAACCCGCCATACGGATTTCTAGCTCGTCCCCTTTGGCTCCTAGCGAGATCGCGGCCGGCCGTGCTTCAGGCCATGCCCGTCGCTCTAATTCGGTTCGGCCGAAATTGTTGGCCGCTACAATACCACCATTGAATTCAAGGTACTGCTTGATGCGCCCATACTCGGCGATACTGTCCGCATCTGTGATCGATGCCGTTTGCTGATTGTTGGCCGTCGCGGTCACGCGAATATCGTTGGCCATCCGGTTCATCGATTTCAATAGAATCGTGGGTCCCTGCCGATACGACATCTCATAAATGAGCCCGCGCCACGTCCGTCCGCCGTTCTCCCGCACATCAGCCCCCAGCCAAGAGTCGAAATACCCCGCCAGCTCTCCACTGTCCCCAACCAGCCGCCGACTCCCCTCAAACGACCCGCCACGAATATGAATACTCCGCTGAATATCCCCCAGATGCGCGATCAAGTTGTCTTGGCCGCGTGTAATTCGGCCGTATAGTTCACTGCTCATAACGCATACCCCCTCGGCACTTGCTTCACGGTGACATTAAACTCACCATACAAGGTTGATTGACCGCTGTTATTGGTGACCAAGACCAAATCCCCACCTTGGCGTGGCATTTCCCAATTATTAGGAGACGACTGCACCAATGTATTGACTTGTGTGGACTGATTTCCGGTATAGTTTCGGACCATCAATTCCCCCGTTTCGGTCAAAGAAAAATAGCTGTCGGCCCCGATTTGCCCTTCTGGAATGATGCCTGGCTCTCGAATGTCTAGCCCTTTAATATGAAGCATGTGTTTGCTGGGCAACAGAATCCACCGCGCTAAATTGCTGGTACTAATCCCTTCCATAAATACGGTGACGGTGCGCCATTCATTCAAGTTGTAGCTGGCGGTTCGTCCCCAAGGGGGTAAGGTGATTTCGCCAAAGTCAACGGCTAACCAACGGTTGTTGGTATTGACGAAAACCGGCTCGTTTTCGACCCGATATAAGCTATTGCCTGAAGTCGTGCCGACCCCAGCCGTGAGCTTGGTTAATGATGAGGTTCGGACCTGAGCCAACAAGCGAAACTGCCCTCGATATGCGCTTAAATCAAAGCTTGAATTAAAGTCAGATAACACACTATAGATTTGTGTGAATCCGATATTCGTCCTTCTCGCTGTTGATCGAGCGAAAAACGTTCCGCTTTGTTGGCGCGGGTGAATGCCTAGCCATAGTTCGGTATGTGATTGCCCTCCCGCTTCCGGTGTAATGATAATTTCACTTAGCCGGCCGTTGGCCCCAAACGCACTTTCTCCACTACTCACCGGCAAATAGAGCGTGCCCCCATCGGTCCGCATTCGGGTATAAGTCGTCAACGTCTCTTCCGTGACTTGCTCCATTCTCGCCCCATGTTCCAAAATCAATTGGAGTGGCAACGGTTTATCTGTGTTGCCAATCGGCGTGCTGTGATTGCCCCCTGTGGCCACCATTTGTCCACCATAGATCAGCTGTCTTGCCCAGACCCATTGGGTTACCCCTGTTCGCTGTGATGGCACTTGCCGATAGAGCCAAATAAACCGCTCCCGATACCCATCGTTGATCGCTTCTTGTGCCTGCTTGAGAGCATCCAAAACTCGGTTTCGGAGCCAAGAAATATCTTCGTATAGCCTAGCGGGGCGGTTGCTTCGGCCGATCACCAAATTCCATGAGGTGCGCAGTCGCGCATGGGGATCGCTGTGAGGATCTTCCGCAATACGCATCCCGTACCGAACATGCAACGGGTCTTGCCCCAGCGGGATTTTGACCGATTCATCGGCCGTTTGTAGATAGTAAATTGTCATCGCATCACCTGCCGGAACCGCTCTTGCTTCGCCGCCTCAATGGCGGCCGCCGTCGCCTGCGCGTCCCCCGATTCATGGATATTGATCGTATCCCCACCGATGTTGTAACTACTGCCCCCAGCCGTCGTTTCATTCGGGATAATTCCGGCCGGAACCCCCGCATCATTTCCTTGTTTCACCACATCCCCATCGCTATAGTTCACTCCGGCCGGTGGGTGCCAACGGCTCGTATCCGACACAAACGAAATCGTCTTTTCCGTAGGGATATTGGCCAATGACACCCCGATCGCATCAGCTACCGCGATCAAGCTCTCGCCACTTTCACTCGCATTAATAAACGCCGCGACCGTCTGCTCATCCATCGCGGTCGCCAAATAGGCCGCCTCTTCGCGAGTATCAAACAGCCCGGTCGCCAATAGCTGCATCGTCTCCTGCATATCGAGCGTAATCACTTCCGCTTCAGCCATGATTGTCGCTTGCTCCTCGATGGCAATGCTCGATAGGGCCAACGCTTCTTTCAGCACGACTTCTTCTTCGGTGTATACCCCAAGGGCCACGGCCGTATCCAAAATGCTGGGAATCATTTCCAAATTCCCATGGGTCAATAGCTGTTCAATAGCCGTCTCTCTCAGCTGTTCTTGCAGCGTTTCATGGGAATCAACGGCCGTTTGAATCAGCCCCACATACCCTTCGTAATAGGCGCGGTCCTGCTCCTGCAAAACCGTGTAATACTCGGCCACCTCTTCCATCTTGGTTAAACGGCCGGACAAATAAGCGGTGGCCACTTCCTCCCGCTCAAAAATCCCGCGCCCTTGAGCGGCCGCACTACGGGCGATCATCTCCAACCGGCGCGTCATATTCGGGTCTTCAGTCAACTCTACGGGTAGGGGGAGTGCCAGCCCGTTGCGTAAGAGCTCTTGTTCCAAGCTCTGTCCATCCCCATTTAAGATCGAAGCCAACATCCGGCCGTATTTGTCTTGACGGCCGCTGTCCACAATTTCTACTTGGGGATCAATCAAAAACTCTTGCGTAAATTCAAGGGCTTCTTGCCCAAACGGCATATCTTCACCAAATAGCCCCTTGGCGATCTCTGGGGTATTGACCCCAGTTAAGCGGACATCACCAAAGGCGAAAGAAAGGGTATCCCCGTCTAAAATATCTTTAACCGCGTGTAGCTCTTGCTGGGCTGTGCTTGATAGGGTAACCAATTGGTCCGATGTCGTGGCAAGCTGGTTTTCTAGCGACAAATAATGATCGGCCGTCTGCACCGTCATTCGTGCCGCCGCTTCCTCGATCCGTCTGTGTTCACGGTCGCTAATATCCCCTAAAACCTCAGTCGCTTCTCCCAATGAAATGATCCCGTTTTCGGTGCGTAAAATTAGAGTGTGTGTGGCGTTCCCTCCCCGCTCACGGCCGAACACCTCATCGATTTCCGCGCCGAGTTCATGGGCTTTTGCTTGAAGATCCTCAACTGTGGTGGCTCCGGCTGCCATCTCTAAAAAGAGGTTTTCCATGCTGTCCATTAGCGTGTTGTCGAGCGCATTGCTCGACATATTTTGCGTGTTTTGAATCGCACCATCTAAATGATGAAACGACTCAGCCAACGTCATATTGGCGGTCGTCCGCTCAATCACCACTTCAAGTTCCGATTGATGACCACCGGACAAGAAATAGAGTGCCTCACTCACATTATCAATACCGGTTTGCACCCAACCGAGACTCATCAAATATTCGCCAGTGCGGACCTGCAAAATTTCCCAACTCACTGACAAATCATCTAAGCTACGCTGTGCCCCTTCACTGGCGATCGCATAGGCTTCTTCCATTGTTCCGGCCGCATCATACATCTCATTAATCGCTTCTGTCATTGTATCGAGATGGTGTCCGGTTAACTCCATCGCGGCTCGTGCCGCCTGTTGATCGCGATAAAATGGCGAATCCCCTGCGATGATTTGCCCTATGCTTTTGCCGGTTGCGTCAGCGTGATCTTGCAACGCCTGTAACGCTTCGGCCAAGTTCCCACCGTTGGCGATAAACTCCCGATAACTCTGCCCAGTCGCTTCGATAAAGCTGTTGGCCGCTTGGGTTCCCTCAAGGCTTAATTGCGTCAACAGCAATGAAGACAATTCGACCGCTTCATTAAAGC
>WTJY01000383.1 GCA_011524645.1 Anaerolineales bacterium
TTTATAGTGCAAATTATTGCATTTGCGATTGTTAGCTTCTTTTATATTAATCGATTTAATAATGAGGTAGATCAGCGTCTTATTGACCGTCTTTCCATTCCGGGTACGCTGATGAACAATGGGGATCTTGATTTTAATTCAATTTCAGATGAGAATCTGATGCAACAATTAGTCGGGGAAAGCCTAACAGAGGGATTAATTGTTGGCACAAATAATAATATCTTTTTTTCGCTTCACCCAGAATTGGTTGGTAGTTCTATTTCTGAGCTATCTAATATAAACCAATCGTTATTTTCACCAGAGTTAGCTGAGTCTGTTATCATCAGAGATGGTGATCAAATCGCGATCATTACTCCTATCTTTGCCTCGGATAGAGTTACTGTGCGCTTCTTTGCTTATATTCAAGCGACAACGATCACGAGCACAGCTCAACAGCAAGAGATTGCCACACTGTTTCTCGTCAGTTTGTTGCTCACACTTATCGTTACATCAACTGTATTTTTGATCACTGTTGACCGGATCATGTTAAAACGAATTTCAAATTTGTCTGATGTAGCTTACCAAATACAATCGGGTATTCTCAGTGCAAGAGCTGGTGAGGGAAGTCGTGATGAATTGGGAAAATTTGCTCAATCTTTTAACCATATGGCCAGTCAACTCGAACAAACATTATCTGGTTTGGAGAGTATTGTTGCAGAACGTACCAAGGAGTTACAGGCCGCTAGGCAAGAAGCAGAAAACGCTAAAGATATTGCAGTGAAAGCTAATGATCTTAAAAGTCGATTTCTTGCGAATATGTCCCACGAACTGCGTACCCCTCTAAATGCGATTATTAATATGTCTGGGTTTATTGTTGATGGATATTTAGGTGAGATTAATAACCAACAAAGAGAAAATCTTAATATTGTTATTGATAGTAGTGAACACCTGTTGAGCTTGATTAATGATGTTTTAGATATCACCCGAATCGAAGCGGGTATGATGCAGGTGATTTTTGAGTGGTTTCCCTTAGAACCGGTTATTCAAAGTGTTCTGACCTCAGGTTACGGCCTGTTAAAAGACAGCACTGTCGAATTAAGGCAAAACCTGCCAGATCAACCACTCCCAAATATGTTGGGTGATAAGAGACGGGTTCGTCAGATTCTGCTCAATATCATTTCTAATGCGACTAAATACACAATTGAGGGGGAAATTGTATTTACGTGTGAAATGAGGGACGATGCTATTCTATTTTCAGTTCAAGATACCGGTATAGGTATTGCGCAAGAAGATTACAAGTACGTATTTCAAACGTTCTCTCAAGCAAAAAACTCATTAGGAAATATCGCGAGTAGTGGCCTAGGATTGCCGATAACAAAACAGTTAATAGCGATTCATAGCGGCGATATTTGGTTTGAAAGTGTTCTTGGGCAAGGTTCCACATTTTATGTTGAGTTGCCTATAGAAGCACCTGTTATAGAGGGCATTGTGGTACTTGAAAGCGAATTGCGGTCTTAGGAGAACAATCAATAAGATGGACCAACCCTCACTTAAATCAGTTCTAATTGTCGAAGACAATAAATATAATAGGTTGGTTTTGGAGCAACTTATGCAAAATCTCTTTAATGAGGTAGATATCTTGTCTTGGGAAAATAGCCATAACTTTGCTGACAAAATCAAGCAACTCAAACATATACCTGAACTTGCCCTTTTGGATATTAAGGTTATTCCGCTCGATGGTTTTGAAATGAGTAAAATTTTGAGGGCTGACAATCGATTTCAAGATACTAAAATTGTAGCTGTTACGGCCGATGTTATGGTGGAGCGAGTGGATAAAATCAAAAGCACTTATTTTGACGGTCTAATCAGCAAACCGATTCAGCGGCGACATTTTCGAATGCTCATTGAAAATATATTAGCTGGTGAATCAGTTTGGTACATCACCTGAGTTTTTGTCTGACATAATTTTGTATGTCATTTCCCATGTTACTCCGTTCCCATGAACAATGTGAATTTTCACTATGCTGTGGGATTGCTTACATAGATGATAAAGATTGATGTTGGATTTATATCGAGATTTATCTGCTTTGTAAGAAAACTGGTTGCTGATCAGTTATGAATCAACAGCTGTTCTCTTTTTTTGCGCGACTTTGTAACCACTTTTCACGATTGGCGGCACGGCCGATTTTCCCGCTAGACGTTTTGATCAACCATTTGGGGGGAACCACTTGGGCGAAATTGAGCGTGACCATGCTTTGTTGCGCGACCGCTTGGCGTAGGCGACGGCCGATCTCGCTCTGTTTATCCAAATCTACCGCATCTGACTCGACTAAAGCGGCTAAGAGCTCTGTCCCCTCTTTTTCATCTGGTACACCAAAGACGACGACACGGCCAGGGTGAACCCCATCAACCGTGTTTAGAATCGCTTCGATGTCTTGGGGATAGATATTTTTGCCCGCATTGATAATGATGTCTTTTTGACGGCCGATGACAAATATTTCCCCATCTACAAGGTAACCCATGTCGCCGGTTTGGTACCAGCCCGCATTGTCAAATGGTTGTAAATCGGAACGGCGATAATACCCATTAAGCATGTAGGGACTTTGGATGGTCAATTGGCCGATATGGCGCTCTGGAAGCGGCCGGTTTTGAGAATCGATAACACGCACGGCCGTTTGCTGTAGTGGTTGACCACATGACATATGAGTGACCGCATGCTCATGATCCGGCATGACCGGCTCGGCGATCTGTTTTTCGGCCAGTAAACGGCCGTTGATCGTATCCCGCCGGATCGGTTGATTTGGCGTGGTTTGAGTGACCGCAAACGTGTTTTCCGCCATCGCATAGCTCACCCCTAGCTGGGCGTGAGTAACCCCGAGACGGCCGAATTTTTCAACAAATAGGTCATGGCTATCATGGCGGACCGGTTCGGAGCAGTTAATAAAAAGGCGCATGCTTTCAAGGTTTATTTTTTCTAAATCCCGGCGACGAATACGGCGCGCGCAATGATTGTAGGCGAAGTTTGGCAACCAACAGAGCGTCCCTTGATATTGTGTAATGGCCCGAAAGAGCAAGGCTGGGCTACGGACCCACTCGAATGGGGACATAAGCACCAAGGGGATACCTTGATAGAGGGGGAGTAGAAAACCGGCGATAAGCCCCATGTCATGATAGATCGGGAGCCAGCTAACGACAACATCTTGGGGGGCGATGTTGATCGATGTCGCGTATTCTTCGAGTTGCTGACACACGGCCGTGTGGCTGAGAGCGACCCCTTTTTGCAGACCGGTTGTGCCACTAGAGTGCTGTAAAAAAGCGATCTCATTGGCCGAAGGATTGTGCGGTGAAGGGGGGGGCTTGGCGACTTGAGGGAGTTGATCGATTTGAATAACACGGCAATCGATTTCGGGATCGGCATTAAGCGTGGGGGCGAAATCGGGTGTGGTGACAATGCACGAGACGGCCGAGATACGTACTAACTTGGCCATGCGCTGCTGATAAACAAGCGGATCGATCTTTTCTGTTTGAGTCGGGAAAAGGGTCGGAATCGCGCCGATCCAGATCGCCCCCCAAAAGGTATAAATGCTAGCCAAGCTTTGGGTATCAGCGATGAGAATTAACTCTTTGGGGCTGATCCCATGAGCGGCTAAACCGGCCGCATGTCGGCGCACTTCTGCTTGAAAGGTTTGGCGATTAATGAGTTGGTCGGGGCGGCCGTTTTGTATGAAAACGAGGGCGGTCTCATGGCCTGTGCCTTGAAAAACGTGTGCATCGAGGAGCGTCATAATTAACCGCGCATAATTCGCGCCACAATTAAATCGAGCGTATCCATTTGGTCTACCGTTAAATCCGCGTCAGGGATATAGATGTTGTAACGATCCTCCACAAATACACCGAGTTCGGCGAGTGAAAAAGAGTCCATTAATCCGTTGCTGATAATGCCTTCATCATCTTTTAAGGGGTAAGATTCATCTCGAATCAGCTCACATGTGATAAATTCTCGGATCGTTTGGCGAATTTCTTGTTCGTTCATGTTTTGTTATTTTGCAAGTTGTAAGGTTTATTCAAAGATTTGTTGATTTATTTCAATAGCGAGTTGTTTTGTTCCGTTTGGGGTCAAATGGAGCGGGGTATCTGTAAATTGGTCGGCCGGGATCGCATCCCATAGATCGATATAACGCCACCCCCTTTCGGCCGCATGGCTGGTGAGCAACTCGCGATATTGATCGTAGGCCCAGCGGGGATAAAAGCTGTTGTAGCGAATATCGCTATTGGCGCCATCGCTACGATAAATTGGCTCGTTGATAATGATCACTTCGGTTTCTGCTGCGTGATTAATACCGGCCTCGAGTATTTCAAAAGCCAAGTCGTTTATAGTTAAATCTTGAGGTGTGCTGAACTGTTGCCAGCGTGTATCGGCCGCCAAGTCGCTTTGCCGTAAGGTGATTTCATGGGGAATAGTCTGGTCGATGCCGGTGCTGGACCAAGCGAAACCGTAGCTTTGCAAACGAATGAGGTCGGCTAACGGCCGTCTTTGTCCGACAATTGTTTGCTCCCAAAAAGTAGGTGCTGTCAATTCGGCTGTCTTTAATTCAAGTGGCAAGTTATACGCTGTCACCAAGGGTTCTAAACGATGGGTATTATTTTGTACAACCGGATGAACCGTTTGTTGTTCCAGAGCCATCGATTCGAGTGACACGAGCCAGATAATCATGTCGGGCTGATGTCGCTTGGCTTCATCTAAAATGAGCAGATCTTTGCTCAATGACATGATCGGATAGCCAAGATTATAGACGGTTGGTATACGGCCGTCGGCGCGTGGACGAACAAGTTGGTTGAGTTGCCCAGCTAGCGTATCAGGGTTGTCAAGGAGCCACCCCCATGTGGCCGAATCTCCTAAAAGGATGATGCGAAACTCATCCGCTTTTTTTTGCTGATGAATCATATGGCTGGCAAACATCGCTGGTAAATTGTTTAAGCTGAGATTATAGGAGTTGGCCGTTTGCTCACCATAAGGCAGGCGATCACGGCCGGTTAAAAGCCAGTTATACAAAGTAAGTCGGCCGAGTTGTTCTTGGGGTGTTGTGAGTGCAAAAACTATATTACATAAAAAAAACAAAACAGCGGTTTTGCCGATGATACGTAACAACCTGAGGGGAGTAAAAAATGTGCTTTTTTTATGCATTTGCGACATAATGACAATTGTCCACCACTCATACTTTAGATACAAGTGATTTTCAGATTGCGACAGCTGTAGATCAACAAGCTGGGAACCAGATTAGGTTTGGCGATTTGCAAAGAGATTACGGAACGGCACAGTGGCAGGATTGAAGTGAAGGTCGCGCTTGGTGAAGGGACCCGTTTTACCACTTGTTTTCCGATTAGTTACCAAAAATAAGGCCAGAGGATATTCCTATGAAACTACCTGTTTCGTTTTATGCGCGAGACGCTTGTCTCGTTGCGCAAGACCTGTTGGGGAAAAAATTGGTGAGCGATGTGTCAGGCGTCAAGACGGCCGGACTGATTGTCGAAACGGAAGCCTATTGTGCATTTCATCCTGATGGCGCCGATTTAGCTTGTCATGCTAGTAAGAACAACGGTCATCCAACCCCACGAACGGCCGTAATGTTTGGCCCCGCAGGATACAGCTATGTGTACTTAAATTATGGCATTCATTGGTTGTTTAATGTGGTAACCGGTAATGAAGGAATTGCTGGTGCTGTTTTAATCCGTGGGTTGGAGCCGATGATCGGGGAAGATGTCATGGCGGAACGGCGGCCAAGAGTCGATCGCACAAATTGGACAAACGGCCCTGCTAAACTGACAAAAGCGTTGAAAATCGACAAAAATCAAAATAAAAAGAACCTTTGTGCTCCAGATAGTGTTATATGGATAGAAGACGCACCTGCGATTAGCCCCAAGATGATTTCAACCGGACCGAGAATCGGTCTAGGTAAGAAAACACCTGCGCCTTGGTTTTTAATCCCTTGGCGATATTGGATAACGGGGCATCGCTTTGTGTCAAAATAGGTAAGTGGCGAATAACTGATAAGGATTGATTAGACACTCCTTTCGATCCGAGCGTCATGCCGGTTGCGGCCGATGACTCGATTTGTTATCAACCATTTGCTGTCCAGATTAAACGACAAAATAACGATATAAAATAGAGTGTGGAGGATAGATGAAGTTACTTGAAGGTAAAAAAGCGTTGATTTTCGGTGTAGCCAACAAACATTCGATCGCTTGGGGAATTGCACAAATGTTTCATGAGCATGGTGCGGAAATCGGATTTAGCTATGGCATACCTCAATTAGAAAAACGGGTCCGGCCGTTGGCAGAGCAAATCGGTGTAGATTTTATAGAGCTTTGTGATGTGACTGTTGATGAAGAGATTGATGCGGTTATGGCGAAGGCGAAAGAGCATTTTGGCACGATTGATATCTTGGTTCACTCCATCGCTTTTGCTAAACGTGAGGATATTGGGGGTCGTTTCCACGAAGCAAGCCGTGACGGCTTCGCTTTGGCGATGGATATTAGCGCTTATAGCTTAATCGCGTTGTCCCGTGCCGCGATGCCATTGATGTCTGACGGCGGATCGATTATGGCGATGTCATACTATGGTGCGGAAAAAGTGGTGCCAAACTATAACACGATGGGGGTAGCCAAGGCTGCGCTGGAAGCGAACGTTCGTTACTTAGCGGCCGATTTAGGTCAGGACGGGATTCGTGTGAATTCAATTTCGGCCGGACCGATTAAAACGCTTGCCGCATCTGGTATTTCTGGTTTCCGCAAAATGTTAAGCAAAGTTGCTGATATAAACCCGTTACGCCGGAATGTCGATCAAATGGAAGTCGGCCGTACGGCCGTGTATCTCGCGAGTGACCTGAGTAGTGGGGTCACAGGCGAAAATATTTATGTGGACGCGGGATATAATATTCTTGGGATGACTGAAACGGCCGATTAATCGGTAGTTGCATACTCCTGTTTGATTGTTATACTTGCCCGACGAAATTACCATAATTTGTAAACCATTGTGTTTGCCCTTATCCAGAGTGGTGGAGGGAAACGGCCCGATGAAACCACAGCAACCACAGTTCAATCAATGATTTAATTGTGTAGGTGCTAAATCCGTCAGAGCGATCTGGAAGATAAGAGTAGAGCTCATTTATTTCAATGTGCAACCTCTTGCAAGCCAGCAAGAGGTTTTTTATTTTATATTGGAGGATGTACCATGAGTACCAGTTTTATGACATCACCCAGTTTGTTGTTCACTTCAGAATCAGTTACTGAAGGCCATCCCGACAAAATGTGTGATCAAATTAGTGATGCGGTTTTAGATGCGGTTTTCGCACAAGATCCTAATGCACGTGTAGCCTGTGAAACCGCAATTAAAACCGGTTTTGTTTTGCTGTTGGGTGAAATCACCACAACTGCGGTTGTTAACTATGATGAGCTTGTCCGCAAAGTGGTCAATGAAATCGGCTTTGATCATAGTGATAAAGGGTTTGATGGAAGCACCTGTGGCGTCCAAGTTGCGGTTGCTGCACAAAGCCCTGATATCGCTCAAGGTGTTGATACCGCTCTTGAATATCGTAGCGAAGAAGATACAGAAGCCGCTATTGAAGCGGTTGGTGCGGGGGACCAAGGGATGATGTTCGGTTTCGCATGTAATGAAACAGACACATTGATGCCTTTACCGATTTATTTGTCACACAAATTAGCCTTGCGTTTGTCCCAAGTTCGCAAAGATGGCACATTGCCATGGTTGCGGCCAGACGGGAAAACACAAGTCACGGTCGAATATAGCGAAGGGAAACCGAAACGAATCGCAACCGTTTTGATTAGTACACAACACGCTCCTGAAATCGATCAAGGGGAAATCCGCACAGCTTTGATTGATCATGTGATTAAACCGATTTTGCCAGCGGAATTGATCGACGATGAATTAGACATCTACACCAACCCAACCGGCCGTTTTGTTGTTGGTGGACCGATGGGGGATGCTGGATTGACCGGCCGTAAAATTATTGTTGACACCTATGGCGGTATGGGACGTCACGGCGGTGGCGCATTCAGCGGTAAAGACTGCACCAAAGTTGACCGTAGTGCGGCCTATGCATCTCGCTGGGTTGCAAAAAACATTGTTGCGGCCGGTTTGGCCGAACGTTGTGAGGTCCAATTGGCCTATGCGATCGGCGTGGCGAAGCCTTTGTCTGTCAATGTTGAAACATTCGGTACCGGTAAATTGAGCAACCCTGAATTGGTTGAGTTAGTTAACCAACATTTCGACCTGCGTCCAGGTGCGATTATTCGTGACCTTGATTTGCGTCGCCCAATCTATCGTCAAACGGCCGCTTATGGTCACTTCGGCCGTGAAGATATTGATGTGCCATGGGAAGATACCAGCAAAGCTGCTGATCTTGCCAAAGCACTCAACTAGCGATTTGTGAATCTCTAAAAAGCCTTTAGAAACCTGTTAGGTTTTACTTGAGGGTCAATTTTGCTTAAATCGACCCGAACCTGACAGGGGGTTTATTCGAAATGCTTTTACACTTTACTTAATCGTTTATTTGTTCCTTCACTCCCCTATACTGCTTCCATATTTCCATATCATCGACTGTTACGTTAATCAACTAAATGAGGAGATTTCAAGATGTCTGAAATGCAAGAACGTTTTCCTGCAGGTGTACTCACCGGGGATAAAATGATGGAATTATTGGCTCATGCCAAGAAAAATGATTATGCGTTGCCTGCCGCTAATGTCGTAGGAACCAATAGCACCAATGCGGTTATGGAAACGGCCGTAGCGGTTAATTCCCCCGTAATTGTTCAATTTTCGAATGGTGGTGCCTCTTTCTTTGCCGGAAAAACGCTAAGCAATAGTAACCAACAAGCTTCTGTCGCGGGCGCTGTTTCTGGTGCTCATCATGTCCACCAAATGGCGGAAATTTACGGAGCGCGTGTGATTTTGCATACTGACCATTGCTCCAAAAAATTATTGCCTTGGGTTGATGGGATGCTTGATGCTGGGGAAGCTTTCTATAAAGTTCATGGCAAGCCTCTCTTTAGTTCTCATATGCTTGACCTATCTGAAGAACCTTTGGAAGAAAATATCGAAATTTGTAAACGATATTTAGAGCGGATGAGCAAAATGGGAATGTTGCTAGAAATCGAATTGGGTGTGACCGGTGGTGAAGAAGATGGTGTTGATAACACCGATATCGACAGTGCCCGTTTGTACACCCAGCCGGAAGAAGTCGCTTATGCTTATGAAGAATTGAGCAAAGTTAGTGATCGCTTTACGGTAGCGGCCGCATTTGGCAATGTTCATGGTGTTTATAAACCAGGTAATGTCGAACTACGGCCGATTATCTTGAAAAATTCTCAAGCACATGTTCAAAGCAAATACGGTTTAGATGATGATCAACCGATTTATTTTGTGTTCCATGGTGGCTCTGGCTCTTCACTGGAAGAAATTCGAGAAGCGATCGCTTATGGCGCGATCAAGATGAACATTGATACCGACTTGCAATGGGCCTTCTGGGATGGTGTGCGTGGCTACTATGAAGACAAGAAAGGGTATCTTCAAGGGCAAATCGGTAACCCCGATGGGGCGGATAAGCCGAATAAAAAGAATTATGACCCGCGCAAATGGTTACGCGTTGCAGAACAATCTTTTGTGACCCGTTTGACCAAGGCCTTTGAAGATCTGAACAATATTAATACTTTTGGATAGAGTCGATACCTGCGCCATTTTTAGAGGGCAATGCTGAAAGATTGTCCTCTAAGATAAAATAATGAGTTGAATTAAAAATATCTTAGGCCGTTAGCGCAATGATTTTTAATTCTCGCCGGATCAAATGCTCCCCTCTCCCAACGGGAGAGGGGCTGGGGGAGAGGGGGTAAATCCACTTAGACGATTCGTATCGGCTAAGGTATTGGATAGAGGCAAAATAACGACGATTTGTTGTGTTCCTATTTTGTCTTTGCTTTGTCTATATGTTGCAATAAAATTTTGGAAACTTTAAATTGTGTGGCTTGTGTGCATATTTGCCTAAAATAATTAGTAAATTTTATAGATTTTGCCGACTTTTGATGATTGATAAATGATTTCTCTATGGATATACTTAGCCGATCATATTGGAAGTGTCATATATCACGAATATAGTAGGACAATTTGTGATTCCTAAACTAGTGAATGATCTATCCAACATGAAAGAAATGTTTGTTTATAAGTTTTGTTGATTGGCAACAAAATAATTCACAACCTTCATTCTTATAGGAGAAGAATAGATGAATGTAAAACGTTATTCTGTATTGGGTCTTCTTGCTTTGGCCCTTGTCTTGCTTGCTGCTTGTGCTGCTGAGCCAGAAGTAATCACCGAAACGGTGGAAGTGGAAGTTCCAGTCGAAGTCGAAGTGGAAGTTACCCGTATCGTTGAAGTCGAAGTTGAAACAATCGTTGAAGTTGAAGTCGAAGGTGAAGCCATGACTGAAACTGTCACCGAACAAGTTGCTGTTGAATTCTCTGGCGGTGGCGACACCTTGGCGACCGTTCAAGACCGTGGCCTTTTGAAATGTGGCGGTAACGCTAACTTGGCTGGTTTCGGTTTCTTGGATCCAGACACCAACGAATTCTCTGGTTTCGACGTTGATTACTGTGCGGCCGTTGCTGCTGCGACTCTTGGCGATTCAACCGCTTTCGAAATCATCCCAACCACCGGTACCTCTCGCTTCCCAACCCTTCAATCTGGTGAAGTTGACGTATTGATCCGTAACACCACCTGGACGATTAGTCGTGACACCTCTCTCGGTTTCGATTTCAACCCAGTGACCTTCTATGATGGTCAAGGTATGATGGTTCGCGTTGATAGCGGTATCGAAACTTTGGAAGATATGGCTGGCGCTACTATCTGTGTTCAAGCTGGTACTACCACTGAAAAGAACTTGGCTGACGTATTCCGCGCCCTTGATATCGAATTCACCCCATCTGTATTGCCAGATAACCCAAGCACCACCGAAGCTTATGCTGCCGGTAACTGTGACGGGATCACCACTGACAAATCAGGTTTGTTGTCAATCCGTATCAACAACTTGGATGTTCCAGAAGACCACGTGATTTTGGACGATACCATGTCTAAAGAGCCACTTGGCCCATTGACCCGCCACGGCGACAACAACTGGAACGACATCGTAACTTGGACCGTTAACTGTACTATCCAAGCTGAAGAAAGTGGCGTTACTTCTGCTAACGTTGATGACATGTTGAGCAGCGACGACCCAACCATCCAAAACTTGTTGGGTGTTAGCGGCGACCTTGGTCAAGCTCTTGGCTTGCCAAACGACTTCTGCTACCAAGTTATCGCTCAAGTTGGTAACTACGGTGAAATCTATGACGCCAACCTTGGCCCAGATACACCATTCAACTTGGCTCGCGGTATCAACGCTCAATATTACGATGGTGGTTTGATCTACGCTCCACCATTCCGTTAAAATCGGGCTTTATTAGCTAACACAGCCTGAATTAAGGCGAATTAGTTAAACTTTGCACAGCCCGACAGGTTCTCCTGTCGGGCTGTGTTGTTTCAGGGATCGTTAGATTCTGGTTAGTGACTAGTGATTAGCAAGATCAGTAAGCTGACCCGTTAATCACTAAACAGTAATCGTTTATTTTGTTCATTAAGAAATTGTTGGAAAAGAAGAGGTTAATTTATGGCAGGAGAAATACCCCCCGGCCCGCCTTCTATGGGACAAGAGTCTATCCCGTTTTGGCGTGACGGCCGTGTATTGGGTGTATTGGCACAAATCGCCTTCGTCATCGGTTTCATTATTGTTGCCGGTTGGTTTGTGAGCAATATTCTCAATAATATTAGCTCTTTGGGAAGCTCTCAGTTTATTTGTCAGGATGGCGGTTTTAGTTATCGCTGTGCCTTTGATTTTATGGAAGCAGATGCACAGTTCGATATATCCGAAACACCAATTGACTATGATCCATCCGATTCCTATTGGCGCGCGTTGGGTGTTGGGGCCCTAAATACCGTCAAGGTTACCGTGTTGGGCATCATTTTCGCTACCATTTTAGGGACACTCGTGGGGATTGCCCGCCTGTCACCGAACTGGTTGGTGAGTCGCATTGCGCTGTGGTATGTTGACTTGTTGCGTAATACACCCCTCGTATTGCAATTGATTTTCTTGTACTTCTCGGTTTTGTTGGGATTGCCCCAAATCGATAGTGCGATTCAGCCCTTGGGCCTACCCATGTTTATTAGTCAGCGTGGGGTTAATTTGCCCTCATTTGAATTTATGCCCTCATTCGCGATTCTGATGGCATTTATCATTTTGGGCATTATTCAGGCGCAAGTGTTATGGGTGATTCTTGGCCGTCAAGAAGAGTTGACCGGTAAAGAAAGCAACCGCCTGACTTGGGCGATTATCTCCTTTATCGTAGTTATCGGTATCGGCTGGATCGTTTCCAGTAACGAAACTAATCAAGCTGTGCTGACCCCTGCTAGCATGCGGATTCGTGAGTTTGACGATTTCGAACAGATCGTCTTGAACCGTTTAGATGTCAATCAGCTCAATGATATCGCTAGTGATTTAGAAGAAGGGTTGATTACACAAGATCAGGTGGATGAAGCGGCCCTGAAAATTTGCGTTTTACGTGACGCCCCATCTGAAACGAACTTTACATCACAGCTACGCCGGGCCGATATTCCCTATGAGGTTAAGCGTACGACGCGCCAAGATCAGTCGACATCTTCATTTATTGAAGGGGATTGTGAGGCTTACGTCGGGCCGACGGCCGTAATCGCGGCCGAGCGGGACGCGATGGATAACATTATTGCGGCCACACCGGAAGATGATGTGGTCAATGGTGGTGCGGCAACGATGTTGCAATTGACCGAAAATCCGATACGCCTTTCTATTCCACGTATCGAAGGGTTTAACTTTGTTGGCGGTTGGAAGATGACGGCCGAATTTACGGCGATCTTACTGGGCTTGATCTTGAACACGGCCGCTAGTATCGCGGAAATTGTTCGAGCCGGTATTCAATCGGTTTCGAAAGGGCAAACGGAAGCAGCACGAGCACTTGGTCTTTCTGAGTCACAGCGCTTACGCTTGGTTATCTTGCCTCAGGCATTGAAGGTGATTATCCCACCGCAGACCAGTCAGTATTTGAACTTGGCCAAGAACTCTAGTTTGGCTTTGGCTGTCGCTTATCCCGATTTTTGGAATTTGGGGAATACGACGATCAACCAATCCGGCCGTTCTATCCAGATCATTTTGCTGGTCATGGTCTTCTATTTGTCAATCAGTCTGTCGGTATCAGGTGTTTTGAACTGGTACAACCGACGTAATCAACTGCAGGAGAGATAATCATGGAACGAGTACAAAAATATTTGAACGTGATTTTGAACAGCCTGAAGGTTTTGATTCCACAACGGGATCGCATGCAGTTAGATTGGCGGCGGTTCTTGGGTGAAAACATCACCTATAGCGGCTGGATTATGGCATGGTTAGCTATTTTGACGTGGATCACGTTTAGTTACACAACTGGACAGCTACAATCTGCACCGACCGGTACGATTGTCGTGTTAATGATCTGGGGCTTGACGGTCGCTATGACCATGCTCGCTGAACTCCAAAAGCGTCATACAGATTGGACCCTTTGGATGAAGGGAAATCTGTACAACTCGATTACCAACGTACAGGTATCGCTCCTGCTGGTTTTATTGATTTTGGCAGCCTTTCGTGGCTTTTATAGCTATGCATATACCAATGCGAGCTTTGCCGATGCGGTTCCACCGACAGAACGGGAATATGAGACAACGGTTGAAGCGGTTGCCGAAGCGGGTGGACCGAATTTATCTCGTATGCCCGCAAATCTAGAATTTGTGAGCCCAACCGAATCGATAACCAATCGTGCTGGGGTTGTTGTGCGGGAGACCGCTTATATCCTCAATGAGGATAAGACGGTCGTAACGGTTGAAAATCGCGACATTCATACAGGTGCAACCTGGGGCGCGGTAATCGACAACTTCTCCAATCTGCTTATTTTCCGCTATAAACAGCCCAATCTCGTGTGGCGTGTCTATGCGGTGCTCATCTTTATCGCGGTCTTTGGGGTGGCGAGTACATTTATGTACCGTAGTGAGCGTTTACGTAGCTCTCGACTATTGTCTGGGGTGTCGCTTTTCTGGATCACGTCGCCGATCATCATTTACCAATTCTTGCTTGGTGCGGGTGAAGGTGGGGCGGAGGCGTTCTTCGGCCGTGTGAGTCCGGACAACACGCTGGGAGGTTTCCTTTTTTCGGTCATCCTCGCGTTGATGGCGATCGTTATTTCGTTCCCACTGGGTGTTTTGCTGGCGCTCGGCCGTCGTAGTGAAGTACGTGGAATTCCTTGGTGGATCACCTATCCTGTGGCTGGGCTAGGTATGGTTTATTTGTTATTTACCAATACACCAACCTTGCTAGAAGGGGCACGAAGTAACTTCGGTATTTTGCTAGCTTACTGGCCCATCTTGATTCCTGTTGTCGCGTATGGGTTCCAACGGACTTGGGAAGGGAATGTGGTGGCCGCCTTTAGTACCATTTTTATTGAAGTGTGGCGCGGTATTCCCTTTATCACCGTTTTGTTTATGTCGATTATCTTGTTCCCGATTTTCTTGCCCGAAGGGTGGGAAGTTTTGAACATGACCCGCGTTGTTGCTGGTAGTGCGATGTTCTCGGCCGCTTATCTGGCGGAAAACGTACGCGGTGGGTTACAAGCGATTCCACGTGGACAATACGAAGCGGCCGATTCACTCGGTTTAAGCAACTTTACTAAATATCGACTGATTATCTTACCGCAAGCGATTCGCTTGGTAATCCCCGCCATCGTGGGACAATTTATCGGTCTATTCAAAGACACCTCACTCGTTTACTTGGTCGGTCTTTTCGACCTGTTGGCTGTCGCGAATACCATCGCATCACAGCCTGACTGGTTGGGTATCCGTACCGAGCCATATATTTTCTTGTTGGCCCTATACTTCGTTTGTAGCTCCGCTATGGCTTGGTATAGCCGCCGTCTCGAGCGAC
The DNA here is from genome assembly GCA_011524645.1 of Anaerolineales bacterium. Lineage (GTDB taxonomy): Bacteria > Chloroflexota > Anaerolineae > Promineifilales > Promineifilaceae > WTJY01. The sequence continues at coordinate 15,061 of WTJY01000383.1, forward strand.
AATTAGGTGTAGGTCAAAGATAGAGTAGAGAGAAAGAGTAGAGAGTAAGAGTTAAGAAGAGATTCTACGATTCGTAATAGTTTTCATGAGGCATAGCTGTCTCTGGTTCTGAACGAAGAGCCTCTTACTCTTTCTGCTTGATAGGAGAAAAATAATGGCAGAAGCTAAAACATTAAAAACAACAGGCGACAATGTAATTGTTTGTAATGAAGTACAAAAATGGTACGGTAATTATCATGCCCTACGTGGGGTAAGCATGAGCGTGCGTAGCGGCGAGGTGATCGTTATCTTGGGACCTTCCGGTTCTGGGAAATCGACCTTTATTCGGACGCTGAACCGTTTAGAAGAGCATCAAGGTGGTGACATTATTGTTGACGGCATTACCTTGAGTCATGACGTGCGGAATATCGCTGAAATCCGTCGTGAAGTCGGTATGGTGTTCCAGCAGTTTAACTTGTTTCCCCATTTAACCGTTCTCGAAAACATCACATTGGCACCGATTCATGTGCGTAAATGGTCGCGCGAACGAGCGGAAGAAGTGGCGATGAAATGGTTAACCCGTGTGGGTATTCCGGAACAAGCGGATAAATATCCAGGGCAACTTTCTGGTGGTCAGCAACAACGTGTGGCGATTGCTCGTACGTTGACGATGGAACCGAAAATCTTGCTCTTTGACGAACCGACCTCTGCGCTTGACCCTGAAATGATCAAGGAAGTGTTGGACGTGATGCGTGACTTGGCCAATAGTGGGTATACGATTTTGGCGGTGACCCATGAAATGGGCTTTGCGCGTACGGTAGCGGATCGCATTATCTTTATGGATGCGGGGCAAATCGTTGAAGAAAACACGCCCGATAATTTCTTCCACAATCCGAAGGAAGAACGGACCAAGAAGTTCTTGAATCAGATTCTAAATCACTAGTTGACTACGGTCGTCACTTGCGGCGACTCGTGGACTTAAAAAGGGGATTTTCTGTTGGCTTGGCCAACAGAAAATCCCCTTTTGTTATATAGGGGGCTATTTCCCCATCTTTTATAAAATTCTAGTCCTATCAGATTTGGTGGGAGTTGATCAATTAACGATTGTCATTCCCCCGAAGGTGGGAATCCAACTCTGTTTGAGCGGTGGATCCCCGCCTATGTGGGGATGACAACCCTGTAAATCGACTATTTTTGAACGATTTACGCTTGTCCCACCAAATTCGGCAGTATCGAGAACTATCGCATTTTGCGAGACCACACGGCCGGCCATAGCGGCAGATACGCTTTGAAATGTTCCCAAGATCCGGGATCGGCCGTGGCATCACCTTCGGGAACTTCGATCATCGCGAAAATCATAAAGCCGTTATCACCTAGTCCGTTGACAAGCGTACCTAGTGTGTGGGTAAATTCTTTCGGTCCTTTTACTTTTATACTGCTCCCATCTGGCTGGTGTACATCCCACGGCAGATCTTCGGGAGAGCTGGGTTGTCCTTGAATATACGGCTGGCGAATCGGGTATCCTTTTTCGGTCCAATCGGTTTCTTCCATGTTCCAGAGCGGGTTGCCGAATTGGAGGTAATAGAGGCCATCCGGCCGGATGATGCGACTGACTTCGGCCAGCACTGGTAACGGGTCCGGCACAAAGTTGATGGAATAGGCTTGATAAACGATATCGAACGACTGATCTGCGAAACGAGACAAATCGCGCATGTCTCCCTGCTCGATACGCAGGGGATACCCATATAGTTCAGCCATCTCGGCATCTTTTTCAAGCTGCCCCGGTGTGAGGTCGATGACGGTGACACTTTTGGCCCCAAGTAGCGAGAAGCAAACGGTTTGTTGCCCGCCCCCACTGGCTAAACAGAGCACATCTTTCCCCGAAAAATCGAGCTGAAGGCGTGTAATATCTGACCAGCGGTCGAGATAGTCGGCCGCTTTTTCCCGATCAAAATCGGTAAATGGTTTGGTGTATTCAACACCCGCTTCGACTAGTGCTGACCAGCGTTCTTGATTGTATTTGGCTAACTCATCCATAAAGAATTACGTAAAATTTTTCCATATAAAAGAGCTGCGGATTTCCGGCGACCACTTTTTTAGGTGGGGTGTCGGGGGGCATACTGGCTAACATTTGGGCGAGGTTTGCGGTTTTTATTTCGAGGGTCATTTTCTTGTCCTGTGGTGTGTTTAGGGCAAAAAAGCGGGTGGGATGTTGTTTCTGTCAAGATGTGGTGGCTATTTCCCCGCTTTTTGCCCCCTACGGTGGAATCGCGGAGGGTGATTGGTCATCTAAAATCCGCAATCAAAAATCTAAAATTTATCGATGTGGTTGCCTTGGCGAACGGCCGGTTAAGCGGGTCATCAGTTGATAACCGATCCAGCGGAATGGTTCGAGCGGGATGGGGGAGAAATCGGCTTGGATAAAGGGCATGTCGCGCCATTCTTGCTCATCATCACTATAGATGTCGGTGATCGCTTTTCCGGCCATATTGGCGGCCGTGACACCGTGCCCGCTATAGCCCAGTGCGTAATAGACATTTTTGTGCTCACCACGGACACCGATCGAGCAGTTGCGACGCAGGCTGATCGCCAGCGTGCCGGTCCAGCGATGGGCATGAGACAAAATGTGAGCCCCTGTGAGATATTCCCCAAACGTGCGGTGCATATCATCGAATGCGGCCGTTGCGCTGGCTGGTGTTCCGGGAAAGGCGGTGCGGTTATTAAAGAGATAGCCGTATGAAATATTGCTACCGCCACCGAAGACGATATGTCCTTCATTGGTGCGGGTGGCATAAGAGATGCGGTTGAGATCGTCTGAGAAACCGGCCGTGCCGTGCCAGCCTATCGCGGCCGCTTCTGTATCACTGATCGGGTTGGTGGCGAAGACATGAGAGTGTAGCGGAAAAAAACCGTTGCGAAAATAGCCCAATTTGCCGGTATAGCCGTTCATGGCGAGGACGATGGCCCCCGCTTTAACTTTGCCGTGTGTCGTTTCGACTTCAATCGTTTTCCCTTCGGTGATTTTGGTGACGCGACTATTTTCATAGATTTGCACCCCACGGGATTCGAGAACCGGCCGAAGTCCGCGAATAAATTGAACCCCATTTAATTGCCCTTCGCTCGGGTCAAATAATCCCCCATAAATGCCGTTGAGATTGAGATGTTTCTTGACCTCATCCGCTTCAAGGAACTGTAGCGGAATGCCGATTTGATTGAGATAGGTGACTTCACGACGGGCTTCATTGGCTCTTTCTTCATCGGTAAACACTTCAAAGCAACCATCACGACGATAGCTGACATCGAGATTATGTTTTTTAATTGTTTCTTCGATGCGATCAATGGTGCGATAAGTGCTGTGATAAACTCTCGCGGTCATTTCATCGCTCATTGGGCCGGTGCCATAGACCCAATTGAGCATCATGCCTCCGTTGCGGCCGCTGGCTCCGTTGGCCAATGATTTCGCTTCGAGTAGGATGACCCGTTTGTTGGGATAGCGTTGGCTAAAGTTATAGGCGGTTGAGATGCCGGTATAGCCACCGCCGATGATGCATAGATCGGCCGTTTCTGTGCCACGTAAGGCTGAGTTTGGTTGGTAGTTCGGGGTATAGGAGGCCCAAACGGAACGATTTTCATCGATTTCCAATTTTTCCCAGCTAAGGGGTGTGTTTAAAGCGGCCGCGCCTTGCGCTGCACGAATCAGGCCATATTCGATACGTTGTGACAAAGAAATAGAATTGCTCATGATGATCCTGTTGCCATGGCTTTTATTTATTTTCCCTCAAAATTGGAAAACTGGCATCTGAAAGGATCGATCAGCAAAATGCGCGAAATTTTCGACTTAGGCAATCAAGTGTAGGCATTTTGTTTGGTTGAGGTCTTCCTATTGGGCGCGGCGAGCGAGTTCCGCTTCGACTTCACTCCAAGAGACACCTTTGGCAACCAATAAAACAAGCACATGATAGAGCAGATCGGCCGTTTCTGAAACGAGCCGATCGTTCCCTTGTTGAAGTGCGGCAAGGATAACTTCGACAGATTCCTCCCCGACTTTTTTGACTAGTTCCTCTTCATCACTCAACAGCCGGTTGGTGTAAGAGCCTTCTTTCGGGTTGGCTAGACGATCCTGTAAAACAGATTGTAGTGTTTCAATAGCAGACATAATTG
>WTJY01000068.1 GCA_011524645.1 Anaerolineales bacterium
GTGAAGCAGTAAAAGAGTACAAAATATCATATTTTGATAAATCTCTTACAACGGGCAACCGATTTTAGGCATATTGCGAATTTTTGCCGGTGGGATAAATCCCACGGGCAAAGCAACGGCCTGCGGCCTATTTATTGATGGTGATCGGTTGGTGCAACACGCGTTGGTCGATGACAGGGCACATCTTGCTGGAAAAGCGACATTATTGGCTAATGAGCTCTGATTCGAGCAAGAATTCACGGGCGACATCGGCTGGGCTACGGCCGTTGGTGCTGACTTCATTGTTTAAGCGTCGCATCGTGTCATCGGTCAATAAAGGGGCAAGTTTGTTTAGACGTGTTTCTATTTCAGGATAGGTTTCGATTAATTCGCTTTGTATTACTGGGGCGATTTGATATGGAGGCCAAAATTGCTGATCGTCTTCTAAAACGAGTAAATCAAATTCGCTAATTTGCCCATCTGTCCCGAAGGCGACGACGGCATCAATTTCCCCGTTGGCTAGGGCGATGTAGCGCAGCCCGGGATCGATCGGCCGGTATTCCGCAAATTCAAACTCTCCATATAGCCCCTTTAGCCCCGCGAGTCCATCTTCGCGATCAATAAATTCGATCGGGCCGACTAAAACGATATCAGATGCATTGGCAACAAGATCGGAAATCGACGAAATACCTAATTCGGCGGCGCGTTCTTTGGTCATGGCGATCGCTTGTGTATTGTTCATGGGGGCGGGTTCTAACACGGTTAAATTAAACTGCTCGGCATACATAGTGGCGACCTCATTGTAAACAGTCACAGGGTCGGTTTTTACATCTTGTTTAAGGACGGTGAGGAATGATGTTCCGGTATATTCGGGGTATATACTAATTTCGCCTGCGAGCATTTTTTCATGGACCAACGGTGTGGCACCGATATTTAAGTCGCGAACGATTTCAAAACCGGCATCTTCCAAGACGTGTGCATACATCTCGGCTACGACAAACTGCTCGGTAAAATCTTTTGAGCCAACATGTATGGTTGCTTTGGGGCCGGTGCATGCGGCCAAGCCAAAAGCGCATAGGATAAATAGTGTACTCAAGATTAAGTGTAAAAATCGGTTCATGATTAGCCTCGCGTAATTTTAGTGAACGAAGAAGGTGATTAAGAGGATCATAGTCGTTACTGCAGGCTTGACTATAGCAAAAAATAAGCAGGAAAAAAGGAGGGTCAGTACGGAATAACCGGTACCGATTCTACAGCACTGGCCCTACAGTACTATATACATTTTTTACGGCAAGTCTAAATCGATTGTCCCGATCGGATAGAGATCGTGTGGATAATCTTGATCTGATAATGGTCGTCTTGTTAGGGAGATTAATTCATAGAGTCCAACATAAAGAACGGGGGGTGAATCGATAGTCAGATCGGGAGAGAGTGGAATGACATGGGTGTCTCGGATGATCTGACCCATTTCCCATCCACTGGTGGGCTGCATATTACAGTTAGGTGCTTGGTCACTCTGAGCGATCAATTCATCTGCTACCAAATGGGCAAAGCTTTGGTAATTTTGGCGGATCGGCTTGGTAGCGGACCAATATAGGGTCAATTCTAGCGCGCCGCCCGGATGAGCTTGTTGCAAATTGAGGTCATAGCCATGTAGTAAGACATCATCACCAAACGGAATGTTTGTAGCGACTTGCCCACGGTGCTTGGCGGCACTGATTGCTTGTGGGGTAAACCAGCGGGTAGTATGGGTGCCATCGATCTGAGTCATGGTGTCGCTTGAGGTCCGGCCGTATACAGTGATTTTCGGCTGGCCGTGAATGATAATTTCCGCTTGTGGAAATAGGTAATCGAGTTCGGCCGGATTAAACGGCATTTCATCTTGGACATTTTGGGCCAAGATAAAGGTGTCATACGTTTGGCAGTTGGTTTGGTTCTGTTGTGGTAGATACCAGTCGGTAATCGGTAATTCTTCATTGCTCCGGTAGACAGCCGTTTCTTCTAGCAAGTTGGGTAAGGCATGCCAACCGGCGCGATAAGGGAATCCGAATAAGCCAAATTGTGGTGGCTCTGACCATGTTTTCCAATCACCGAGAACCGGTGCTGTGACCAGCTGGCGTTGATGTTCAGCCGTGGTGTCGAGGAAGAGGCGAGCTGTGTATTGACCACTGTAAGCGAACCAGACGAGAATTAACAAATAGCTTCCCCAGCGGAGCCACGGCTGTTTCGCTTGAAACAGGGTCCCGATGCTAAAGGCAGAGAGGGCGATGAGACCGGGAAAGAATGTATAGACATGGGTGCGCGGGTCGGCAACGATGAGGGTGTAGAACAGGAGAGGGACGGCGGTGAGTATCACGGCCGTCGACCAACGGTTCTGCGGATACCAAGCGTGTTTGTGATGCGCTTTCTTGATCACCCCGATAAGACCGGCCGTGGCGAAGAGGAGCAAACCAACGATATAGGGGGTAGTGTTATAAAACGTAACCATACGCCAGACAATAGCCAAGCTCCCGTTGGTGATTTGTTCTGCTTCGGCCGTGTCTACCCCCACCCGATCATTGACGAGATAAGAAAAAGTTTCTTGGAAATTGGGGTGTCGCGTATAGGGGATATAGAAAATAGCGGTGACCAAGGCACCGGCCGCGAGTGTTGGCCATAATCGCGTCCAGAGCTCTTGTGCGGTTTTCGGTTTGGGGTAGAAAATGAGAAGCCACGAGACCGCAGGGGCGAGCAGGACCGCATCGTAGTGGGCCAACAAGCCACAGCCGAGGAATAGTCCGGGTAAGGCGTGCCGAAATATGCTGGGGGAGGGAGTGTCGTTAAGCGTGTCGGCGGCGAGTAGCGCGGCAAAGGCCCACATATAAACAAGGGATTGGTATTGGACGATCCGGCCGAAAGCGAGGGCAAAACCCATGATGGTAAGGAGCAAGACGGCCGTGATCGCTTGATCGACCCGCTTCTGGGACCAGCGGTAAATGAGTAAGCCGAATAGCCCGAGCGCGATAATATTGCTCCACGCAAACGGTAGGCGAAGCCAAAATGTGGATATTTCCCCTTCAATCGCCCATATATTTAGAGGGATAAGTAATTCGGCCGGTCCTTTTTGGTGTAGCCACAGCTGTTCGATATCGCCCGCAATAAGAGAAGCGGTGCGCGTGAGGACGATCGTTTCGTCCCCCTGCATTTCTTTATAGTCGAGCTGGTAGAGGCGCGTGGCGCATAGTGCAATGAACAAAATGGCGACCGCTAGGCGTGCGGGGGTGGGGAGTGATTCTCCTTGTTGGGCGGCCGTTGCTTTCCCTAGATAGCTGATTGCGAGGGGGATAAGGGTGTAGAGACTGATTAAGACGGCCGGTGTGAGAGGCACATTCCCATAGGTTAGGACAAGTATCAGGATAAGGTGGGTGGCATAGGTGGTGGCGACCGCTAAAAGGTATTTGGTGAGCCGCAGACGGCCGGGCATATAAGGCAAATAAACCCAAGGTAAATAGCCAAATAAAACGAAAAATGCGAGGCCTGTTAGTGAGGTCGGGAGAACAAGTGAGAGCGTAAGCAGTATCGCGACGATAAAAGGGGGGAAATAGATCATTGCTCTTGAGGCATGTAGGAGGGATGTGGAATTTAGATGACTTCCCCTTTCCCCACCCCCTCTCCCTTGAGAGAGAGGGGGCTTGTCACATCGCCTATATCGTTACATGGCGAGTGTAAAAACGATTTCTGTCAACGATTCAGTTGATTAGTTGATCGGTTCAACCAAAATATAATCGTAGAGTGGGTCCGATCCGGGATACTCATCGGTTGAGGCCCAAAGCCCCCAGTAGCGATGATCTTCATCCCGCATAATGAGGGTGTCGTCATTAAAGGTGTGAACGATACGGTCACCTGCTAAGAGATTAACTGTACCGTCAGGATACACTTCCCATGACCAAAGATTCCATTCGTTTGCGGAGGGCGATGAGGTTGCGACCGCTTGTACGCTGGTCAAGTCTGCACCACGACCTGCGTTCTTGTCCAATGTATGATATTCAATCGATTTAAATTGGGATTGATAGGTTGGCCCACCCCAGTTCCAGAGCAAAATGCTACGATAGTAAAAGTTAAAGCAACTTGCCAATGAATAAGTATAGCCAGAATAGTAGGACGGACAGTCATCCCCGTTCCAGTCGGCACCGAAAAGGGAGCCATATGTGTTAAGATTGCCCGGACCATCTAACTTGACATAGGTCGTTATCCGATAGGGGGGATTGGGTGCTTTAACAAGGGGGGATGAAATCATAAAGTCCCAACGCCCTTGTACATGCATTTTAAGAAAGCCACTTGGATGATGAGATAGGACATTTTGTGTATCGTCAAAATCTTCTTTTACGATACTCCAACCATCGATATTGTCATCAAAGTCATGGTAGTAAGCTGAAATCACACTCACTTCATTTGAGTAAACTGTGTTATTTTCATTGATTCGTACACGATAGAAATATTCGTTGGTCGTGCTGGCCGCCTTTTCTACCGTATAAGAGTTTGTTGAGGTCGTGAATGTATTGTTGATCGATGAAAAATTGGGGTCGGTTGATTCTTGAATGATGTATTCTAAACCCTCTGATTGAGCCTCTTGTGACCAGCTAAGTGTCCAGCTATAAACTTTGTCTGTGCTGGTATTTGCGGGATCAGTTGTTGTCAATGTGGGTTGCTCATATGGCATCGATATGATAGGGATAAAAGATGTATATACGGCGGTTGTAGCGACTGTATCGGCCGTGTCGCCCACCGGTTGATCACTGGTATCTATTGGGTCGGCGAAAGAGGTCGGCGCGGCCGAGCCCATCGCTACTATCCACAGTGTCAAGATGACCGCCGAGAGAGCGGTGATAGAGACTGTTAATCGACGAGTCTGGGGTAAGAATTGTAATTTCATAATCTTCTTCCTTTCCGTTTATTCAAACATTTTTGAGAGTGTGTTTGATGACAACAACAAAAATCATTGTTAGTTTGAGTATGTAATCGGCAATAATTGTAGATACTTTTCTTGACGGCGAGTGTAAAAATAGTTTCTAGCGGTTGCTTAAATGGTGGCGATCACCTTGATATGAGCCCTGATGGCGAATGAAAGAACGACTTCGGCCGACTACTTAAATTGATAGTGATTTAACCATGTTTTTTTTGCGATAATGAAGCAAAAAATTGACATCGCAAATTGACATACGAGCATTCGGTGTAATGAGATCGACACCGATAATGTATGGTATGGTCCAAAAAAATTCAAATATTGATCGTAAAAACGTGCGATGGGGTGGGCTCTCAGTTGGCGTTTTGCAATTTTCCTTAAAATTAATAAATAACAGGAAGCATATATGCGACTCTGATACTAGCAAAGTTGCTATCCAAGGTCAATATTTCAAGGTCTGTTTTAGGTTGATTTATGGTTTCTGTAAGATTTTGATATCTTCCAGCCCCTCTCTAATTGTGGTGTAAGGCGTCGTTTCATTCCGTTGGATAATCTGAGTGAGTAGCCAAATGAGAACAACAAATGTGAGGAGCATGAGGCTAAACGCAACATAAAAGTTTTCAATGGGCCATTTATAAAGATCGGCCGCGAGTGCGAAGACACCAAATAGGAGAAAGGGGGAGATTCGACGATGTTTAACGACCAATGGGGCCATAAATAGGACCAATATTGAGAAGTAGCCAGTGTGGAGCTTGGGGGTGAGCATAAGAACAACGGCCGTGACTAAAGTGAGATCTTCTAAAATGCCGAACCGTTGCCACATTACATAAATAAGCACCAAGCAAACCCCACCGACAAAGATAATCGATGGTCCGGTGAGTCCGATTTGCATGTCGAATAAGTTTCCTTTGTTCCATAATCGGCCGAGGCTGACCCCATCAAATTGGAATGGATGTTGGTTATCTCGTGTGCCGGTGTCCCAAAACATGGCAGCACGGCCGACCGTAATAAACCACGGGATCATCCCCAATAAGAAAACGAACGGAGGAAAGATGCCATACTGCCACTTCTTTGAATACCAGAAGCCGATCGGCAAAGGGATCGCTCCGGTTAATTTTACCAACAGGCTAACCCCGATAGAAATGGCGGCGCGTGTATGCTGTTGGCGCAAAATGAAATAAAGCGACACGGCGATAAAGAAGACGATAATCGATTCGTCTTGACGGCGTAAAATCGTGTTGCCGAACGTGAGTGGGTTGAGAAGAAAAAACAACGCTGATAGATAGCCCCACTGTCGATCATCAAACATATAGTAGATGAGCACGGCCGTGAAGAAATTAAATAGCGAAAAATAGACCATAAAACTAGATGTGGCCCAAGGATTAATCGTCCCAGTGCGTAAGGCGACCCAGCTTGGAGGAACCAATAAATAGTTGGTGAGTGGTGGTGTCGCCGTGAAGACATCTTTATAGAGCTGCCCACCATTTAGAATCGTTTCTGTGCGTGCAAGCCATGGGTCTGCAAAGCGAGGAGCTTCGGTGGGGCCGTAGTATCCGATCGGTCCCATGTGCGCTAGTGTGCTCCATGCGATTCCTAGATAAATGGCGAGAGAAAGGAGAAACACCAAAAATAAAATGAGAATCGGGTGACGGGACTGAATAAAATCAAGGCTTTTTTTGAGCATGGGGGGGAGTTTGCCATAAAGGGGGAAATGTGTCAAAAGGGG
>WTJY01000329.1:0-4927 GCA_011524645.1 Anaerolineales bacterium
ACAGTAGATTCCACGCTTAGTTCGTTATTACAACGGCCGTTTGGGAGACAAATGGCCGTTTTCGCTTTAAACAACAACTTGATCGTAGAACCGTGCTGTCTCCTCCGAAATCGACCCCCAGCCGAACAATTCACCCGTCTTCTGTGCCGCTACCCCTAATTTCGTTCGCAACTCCGGCCGCTTTTGCAAATGGCGCACCGCCGCCGCCAACGCCTGCGGATCATCCGGTGGAATCAACCAAATGTTTTCCCCATGAATCAACTGGGGCACCGGCCGTTCCGGCTCCGTGCTAATAATCGCACAGCCATGCGCCAAAGCGGCCATCAGCGTTCCACGCCGCAAAGACACCCCATCTTGATACGGAAGCACCACCATATCGGCCATGTGAAGCGCGGTAGAAACCCGTCTATCAGACATAAAACCGGTCCAATGCACTCGGCTCTCCAATTGATACGCATCAATAAGCTGGTCGATTTGCTGGAAAAATAACTGATTATTTGCCGAGTCGCTCGCCCCTGTACGGCCGCCGATAAAAGTCAGGTGGTATTTCTTACCCAGCTCGATCATACTTTGAATCAGCGTGTCCCCCCCCTTGCTTTCATTTAGAAATCCGAAATAGGCCAGCGAAACCCCATTCTCAGGCAAAGACAACTGTTCCGTCCACTCTTGACGCTCCATAGGATTCGGCTCATAAACCGGAATATTGCTACCGATCGGAATATTTTTAAGGGCTGTCACACCAAATGATTGAGCATCCGCTTCATCACTGTCATTCGTAACAATGACACCTGCCGCTTTTTGGGCCAGTCGGCGCACCACAAACGGCCGTATCGGCCCCGCTTTCGGCCACAAATAAGGAACCCGCAAATCATGAAATGTCACCACACACGGCACAATCCCACGCAAGCGCCACGGCAAAAAGTTAATCGCCGCACTCCGCATGTTATAAGCAGCCGCCTGATATTGCACATTAACCAGATCCAAATCATATCGAATCGCAATATCCGCAATGATCGACATATTCCCCCAACGCCAACTGCTCCCACGTGGATGCACAGAAGCGAACGGCAATTCAAAAGGCTCACGTAGCGCATTAATCCGCTGCCACGATTCACGGATCGTATCAGCACGCTCGGCCGGTTTCACTCGCGCCGCCACATCGGTAATGATATGAACCTCATGTCCCAACACATGTAACGCCTTAGCCAACTCCTGAGTAAATGCGCCAACCCCACCTTCCATCGGTGGATATTCACCTGTTACTAAACCGATTTTCATAAATGTGCTTATCTATTTTGAAAGCAACTATTCAGCAACTTTCTTAGCTCCCCTTTCCATTGAGGGAGAGGGGTTGGGGGAGAGGGGAAATTTATTTAATTCCACCTTCCTCGGCCCCTCCTCAAGGCAGAGGGGAGCAAATCCAATGAGACGGTTGATAAATAGTTACGATTGAAAAGAAAAAAGAAAGCCGCAATCGGTTCGATTGCGGCTTTTTATTTTTTTAAGTCATGCAATTATAGCAGACAATCGAGCGAGCTTTAAAACATCATCTCATGGGGTGGAACCGGATGACCACGCCACTGCAACAAGGAAAATGCATACGCACGATACAGTGTCACATAGTCTTCCGGATTGATTTCCGCTTCAGGCGGTGCTTCAATCTCTGACTGCCCCGAAACAACATCCCAAAGCTCATTATCCCCAATACAATTCAATATGAGCAGCTTTTGATGATACGCTTTCGGAACCTTTTTGAGTGAAGGAGGCATGCCGTTCTTCAAAGTGCGTTCAAACACTTCATCGATAGACAAACCGGAAATATCAGCGATTTGGGCCAATTGGTCGTAAATGCTGAAGGGAACTGAAATAGTTACCATTTTAGACTTCATAGCAATTTCTCAACAAATGTAAACGATTAATATTCAGTAATAAATATATTTAAATTCGGTCTAGACTAGACCACCTAAAAAAAACAAATCAAATAGCACCTAAAATAAAGTGGCCTAATTTGTGTGCATCTAATCTAAACTTTGTATTACCATAAGAGTTGAGCAATGGTATCGTATACAGTAGGGATACGCAATTGAACTATAGTCTTATCGTTTTAACACTCATAACCCGCTCGCCACATCAGGAGACCCGTCTATCGACCAAAATCACAACGTTTCTCCAGATTATATCGAGTTACTCCATGCCCAGGGCAATCGCATTCTAAATCAAATCGATAGTAAAGTGGACTATTTTCACCATGACATATCACAAATCCTTGTCAAAGGGGTCGTGTGGGGCGCTTCGCGCCCCACACGACCCCACTTTTAGGGGGTGTTTTTGCGGCTCCGCCGCAAAAACACCCCCTGAAGACAACATTTGAAACAACTATGTTACCCACCTCTCTTCCCAAAATTAGAATGCGATCACCCTGACTCCATGCCCTCAGGTGATGTGAAAACCGGCAGAGAGTGTTAAAATTCACCTGCTTATCATTACAGCGTAAAGCAAAACTCATCATACGGAGATATTTATGGCGGATGTGAACGGCACAATCTTTCAATACTTCCACTGGTACACACCCAACAACGGTTCTCTATGGCATTCCGCAGCCGAGCGGGCGGCCGACCTTGCCCAAGCCGGTTTCAGCGCCATCTGGCTCCCCCCAGCATACAAAGGGATGAATGGAGTTAATGATGTCGGCTATGCGGTCTATGATCTGTACGATTTAGGAGAGTTCCCACAAAAAGGGACAGTTCGCACCAAATACGGTACAAAGAAACAATTCCTAGCAGCGGTCAATACTGTCCAAGAACAAGGGCTCCAAGTCTATGCGGACACCGTCTTAAACCACCGGATCGGGGGAGATGCTCCAGAAAAAATACGCGCAACCCCATTCGCCCAACATGATCGGCTCACCCCACTTGGCCCCCCTGAAGAAATTCAAAGCTATACCCACTTTCATTTCCCCGGCCGGAAAAATAAATATTCTTCATTCAAATGGTATTGGCAACACTTTAATGCGGTCGATTACAACCACAACAAACCGGACTCTCTAGACACGATTTATTTGTTAGAAGGAAAACAGTTTGATGACCAAGTCGTTGTAGAACATGGCAATTTCGCCTACCTAATGGGCTGTGATGTCGATTATGAAAACAAAGCGGTCCGCGACGAACTTGTCGCATGGGGAAAGTGGATGCTCGATACCAGCGGCGTTGATGGCTTCCGGCTCGATGCGATCAAACATATTTCCGCTTGGTTTTTCCCCGAATGGATCGCCGAAATGCGCCAACACGCTCAGCGTGATTTATTCTTTCTTGGTGAATATTGGAACCCAAAACTCAGCACCCTAGAACAGTATATCGACAATACAGATGGGAAAATGTGCGTGTTCGATGTCCCACTACATTACAAATTCCACTTAGCCAGCCGTTCCGGCGACCGATTCGAAATGTGGCACTTGCTCGATCAAACGCTCATGCAAAAACGGCCGACCCAAGCGGTCACCTTCGTCGAAAATCACGATTCTCAACCGCTACAAGCCCTTGAATCAGTTGTCGAACCGTGGTTTAAGCCGCTCGCCTATGCCATCATCTTATTGCGTCGCGAAGGGTATCCCTGTGTCTTCTACGCCGATTACTACGGCGCAAACTATGAAGATCGAGGACAAGACGGCCAACTCCACAAAATTCACCTCCCCTCCCATCGGTGGATCATCGACAAATTTATGCATGCTCGTCAAAACTATGCCTACGGTGAGCAATATGATTACTTCGATCACCCCAATACAATCGGCTGGACCCGTTTAGGGAATAATGAGCACCCGCAAGCGATGGCGGTCATTATGACCAACGGCTCGGATGGTCACAAATGGATGGAAGTCGGCCGCCCCAATGCTGAATTTTACGATCTAACCGAACATATCGACACACCCATTTACACCAATGAATGGGGCTGGGGAGAGTTCAAATGTCGGGGTGGCTCTGTTTCTGTGTGGATCGAAAAAACAGGATAAGGGGATAGGGCGAAAAAATAGGGATAGGGGGATGTCTATGCTGGCATGATTTCTCTATCTGCTATCTTCTATCGTACGTAGTTACAGCCGACTAGCGATAAATCACATCACGGCCGAATAAACAGGCCGCATTCTCAGTTGTAATATTGGCCATCATTTCCGGATCGATCCCCCGTAGCTCGGCGATATAGTCGGCGATATATTTCACATAAGCCGGTTCATTTCGTTTGCCACGTCGTTTTTGAGGAGCTAAAAATGGGGCATCGGTTTCGACTAAAATCCGATCAATCGGCATTTCTTGCACAATTTCTCGCAGTTCATCATTTTTCTTATACGTAATCGGTCCGGTAAACCCGAGAAAGTATCCCATCTCGACCGCATCAATAGCGGTATCCCAATCGGCCATAAACGAATGCATCACCCCCGGTTTTTCCAGCTCACTCAACGATGAATCAGCCAAAATGCGCAGGGTATCTTCGCTAGCATCTCTATTATGGATAATCACCGGCAACGCCCGGTCAAACGCCAATTCTAGCTGAGCCGCCAACGCTTTGTGCTGTATTTCTTTGGGCGAAAAATCCCAATGGTAATCCAAACCGATTTCACCAATCGCAATCACCTTAGGGTGGTAACTATAATCTTCGATTCGGTCAAGCCAACCATCTGGCAAATCGGCCGTCGAATTGGGATGAACCCCCACGGCCGCATAAAGCCATTGGTGTTGCTCTGTTAACTGCAATATTTTAGGAATCGTTTCTAAATCAACGGCCGGAATAATCATCTTGCGGACCCCCGCATCCACAGCCCGCTGAATCATCTCATCCCGATCTTCATCAAATTTATCAAAATCTAAGTGACAATGGGTATCTACTAGCATAGGAAGAATTGTAGATGGGAAACGATCAATAGCCAATGATGCAT
>WTJY01000329.1:5027-6640 GCA_011524645.1 Anaerolineales bacterium
CTCCCCACCACCTCTTTCATCCCTTCCCACAACGCCTGCACATGCTCAAATTCCGTATTATGCGACCCGATCGACAAGCGAACCATCCATTTCCCCTTCACCATCGCTGGGGTTACATAAGCACGGCCGCTTCGATTCAACTCATCCGCCCATGCCTGATTATGAGCATCCACCCCATCAGCAGTCATCCCATCAGGCACATGCCGCACACACACCGTCTGCAATTTCACCGGAGCCACCAACTCCCATCCGGCCGTCTTCTCGATCTGCCCCTTCAACCACTGCGCATGCCCCATATCCCGCCGAATCCGCGCCTGCAAGCCAGCAACACCCTGATCCCGTAACAAAAACCAAATCTTTAACGCCCGCAACCGACGCCCCAACGGAATCCCCCAATCCCGATAATTAATCGCTTCCCCATCGGCCGCAGTTTTCAAATAGCTCGGATTAGTCGACATCACATGAATCAAATGTTGCGGATCACGCACATAATACAAGCTACAATCAAAGACGACACCCAGCCATTTATGGGCATTTAGCACCACAGAATCAGCCAGCTCTACCCCATCCCACAGATAGCGATATTCCGGCACAATCATCGCCGCCCCCGCCATCGCCGCATCAACATGAAGCCAAATGTCATACGCTTGCGCCAAAGTAGCGATTTCCCGAATCGGATCAAAACCGGTCGTCGCCGTCGTTCCGGTCGCCGCTACAATCGCGCAGGGCTTACGGCCGGCCGCAATATCCAGCTCAATCGCTTCCCGTAACAAATCAACCCGCACCGCAAACTGATCGTTCGTCTCAATCGCCCGCACATTGTCATAGCCAAATCCCGCCAGCAACGCCGCCTTTTTAACAGAGCTATGGCTTTGATTAGAGGTATAGATCGTCAACGGCCGTTCTTCTTCCTGCATCCCCCCGCGCACCTGCGAAAACGCCGTCGATTTTTCCCGCGCACACAACAACGCCACAAAAGTCGATGTCGATGCGGTATCCTGAATCACCCCTTGCCACTGATCTGAAAGCCCGACCATTTGGCGCAACCAATCGCACATTCGCGCTTCTAGTTCCGTCAATGCTGGACTCGATTGCCAGTTTAACCCGATCACGCTCAGCCCAGAGCTAACCATATCCCCCAACACGGAAGCCAAATCCCCATTCGACGGGAAATAGGCGAAATAGTTCGGGTGATTCCAATGGGAAATCCCCGGCAAAATCACCTCATCCAAATCACGCATCACGGCCGAAAAATCCCCAGCGTCAACCGGCGGCGCAGACGGTAAACCGGCCGCGACCTCATTGATCTCCACCTGAGACATTACCGGCAACTTCTCGACAGAGGCACGATAATCAGCAATCCAATCAATAATTTCATGTCCCGCTTTACGGAATTCTTCAGGAGTCATAAAAACCTTATTTCTGGCTAAATACAATTGACATAATTTTTGAGTAAACAATCACCAACTCAATTATCTCCCATGAACGATATTTAGCCCGTATCTGGGGCAACCTATAACAAGTTTGACTGTAATTATATTATTAGGACGGCTCTATCGGGTCAAGCAAGTTCTGTATTTGATGCCGGCTTTTCAATAACATTCATTTTTACT
>WTJY01000162.1 GCA_011524645.1 Anaerolineales bacterium
CTTATCCCACCAAATTCGGCAGTATCAGGGAATTTTAAAGAATTTCCCCTCTCCCTCAAGGGAGAGAGGAGCAAAACCGCTTGAATCTGTAGCTCCTTGAAACACATAAAGAGCCATCAGTTATTAAGGGCGTAGGCTGTTTCTTTAGCTGTGAGATTTATCTCACGGCTAAAATTTGCGACATTTCAACAGCTTATTTGTGGACCGTTCAGATATTGGTCCTGTGATCCGCTCTTAAGCGGATGTGCTTGTGTCTTCAGGCTTGATTAAGGGTAGATATTGGCCATGAAAGCCGAAGGGGATCGATAGGGGGACGGTGGCCCGGCCGACTTCTTTGAATGTTTGCGCATCTAAAATAAGTAGAAATGAGGTTTTGTCCTGTGCATTTAATACGACCGACAAAATAAGACCATCATCTTCGGCCGTGGCGTCTGGGCGGGGGATAAATACCGGTTCTCCGGGGTAACAATGGGGCTCTGACCAAACAAAATCCTTTTCATCTGCGATTTCGATTTTTGCTAGCTGATTAAACCAGCCTTCACCTTCTGTTACGCTGATTCCATAGGCGTAGTTATACGGCCGTGCATTGTAATGGCGATAGTTAATACGGGGCAGCTCGATATTTTGGTGGGTGATGACCCTTTTTTCGACCGTTTCATGTTCAAGAGAAAGGGTGTAACGGCGAAATTGCCCTGGGGTGATCGGGTTCGGGTCCGCTTGGCGCAGCTCGTCAAGATAAAGCTCATTGATGACAGAAGAGCTATCAAACGCGGCGAGGTCCAAGACGATTTTGACTTCGCCATCATCTTCGGTAACTTCAAAGGCGTTGATATGATGAAAAGCGAAGAACGCCTCACATTTGCGTGTCGCCATTAATTTCCCGTCGCTTTTGCGCACCACTTGGAATCGGGTGCCGCTTTCCGGCTTCCAACTGTAATTGGTGATAAACGGTTTGTCTAGCAGGGTAATCCCGCCAAGCAAGACGAGCGAATAAACGACGAGCGGAAATTCAGCCAAGATAATATAGTTCTCGGTCATGGCGAAGCTATGCATATAACTAGGTTCCCAAACGGGGAGGGAACTCAGCAAAATGCGTTCTGAACTCCCATCTGGGATGCGAAAGATTTTGTAGTGACTCCGTATTCCGACCATATGGGTGGTGTAGTTATACGTTTCGCCACGGTCGAAATCGTAGTGGGGGTGTGCTGTTGTAATTTTGCCAGAGACTTCACCTGAATAATCGAGATGACCGAGCGTTTTTAATGTGTCGATATCGAACTCGATAGGGATGCTGGTTTCGGTCATGGCGATGTATTTATCGGCGATGTTGCCGATATTGACGCTGGTATTGTCGGTAAACTGTGGGTTAAAAAAGGCATAAACCCGCTGAAAGAGGGTGCGACAAGGGTCTGTGGCAAATTCACCGACTTCAATGGTGTTGTGTTTATGGTTCTTTTTGTAGGTGTTGCTTTCGATATATTTGTTGGCATAAGAGACAACACCATCTTTGAATGCGAATTTGTGGAGCATGGCCATGCCGTCGAGCCATGTGTTAAACGGCCGTTTTCCGATTTGGAATTCGGCCGGACCGTTGCGCACGAGGGTGCCCTCTAACCAATCTGGGATGGTGCCACTGATCGGTAATTGATCAATGGCGATTTCTTTACTAAGGGTTTCAAACCCGATGGAAAACTCGTTTGTCATGATAACTTTACTCTCTTCGTTTACGCTTCGCCGGGGATATAGGTGGGGACACCTGTGAGAACGCGGGCCGCCATCATGCCTGAAACGACACCGGCTTCGATACAAGCCAAATTAACCCCTGAATCGGTCCATGTGCCGGTGATGATTAAACGGTCAAAACCGGTCCCGTCCGCTTTAATTCGGTATTTAACGGTGCCTGGTAACGTCAAGACATATCGTTCGGTTGGATCGATATTGGCACGTAAATATTGTTCTGCCAATCGCGCTTCTCCTTGGGCTTCTTTTGAGGCGTAAAGCACATTCCAGTCGAGCCCGTGCGAATTGCAGGGATCGGTCGCTTTGGGCCATAAGGGTTGTGCGTGGTTGCTTAAGAAGTCGGCGATGTTTTTATGGACACGTTCGTTCGCTTCTTGTTGTGTTTCACCCGTTTTTTCAGGCAAGACCCCGCAATCGTAGGCCAAATATTTAGGCCCATCGGCCGGCCAATTTTCGCGGTTTAACAAGTGGGTGAAATTGGTCAAGCTCGAAAATGGTTCAACATAGGCACCGGTCACATGAGGGGGTGGGGTTGGCTCTACGTCGATCAGCTCTTCTTCACTTTTGTTAAACCAAAGCTGCATCGCTTGGGTTTGGACGGTGCCGATATTGGTTAACATCGCTTGCCAAGGTTCGCTGACGGCCGTTAGCTCTTTGGTGATGGGGGGGAGTGCTGCTAGGGTAATCCCTAAGATGACATGATCGAAATCCCCTTTGGTGGCATCTAGCGTGAAGTTGCCACCGGTATCTGTCCAGTGATTGTTGGCATGTTCGAGATTGACGTTGGCTTGACGCAATTCCTCTCCTTCCACAATTTGTTCATAGAGCGGCTTGCTGGGCCAGCAAGGCAAATCTTTGACCAAAATAAGGGGTTGGTATTCTCCCCCGTTGAGGTTGACTTGGCGGCTAATGTTGATCGTTTCGACCGCTTTCTTATCGGCCGATAGCCCGATATTGGTGACTTTGTTGAAAAAGTGGAAGCGAACGCCGCGCCGCTTTAGAAGCTGATAAATCGGGGCGAAAATCGCATCTCCCATACCGGCGTTCATAAAGTAGAGAATCGACCCTTTGTAGCCCAAGATCATACGGGCGAACCCTTTTAGGGTGACACCGGCCGCCATTCTTGGATCGTTAGGGTTTCCATCTTTGTAGTGAAACGCGAGATCGTAAAATGTTTGCATATAGGCTGAATCAAAAGCCAGTTGATTGGCATATGGGTCTGCTACCATCTGGATGCCTTCAAACCAATCGCGCACATCATAGGCGTTGAGCCACTCGAACCCTCTACTATAAACCTTGTCTTTTAGCAGCCCAGCAACATAGGACATTCGGAAATAGTCCATAATCCAATTGCGTCGTTCATCGGTGTCTGTTTTGACGGTGTCTTTGATTCGGTCCCATCTGTGGTTGAAATATCGTTCGAGTGCCCAGTAGAGAAGCTCGGCGAAGTCGTCTTCAATGTGTTTGAATAGAGCTTTATCGATGTTCTGGAGCTTTTCGAATAGTTGCATGATGAGATGGAAGGCTGCATGTTCGCTGGCATTGTGATTTTCGATCGCTGTGATGTTGTGTTGAGTGAGTAGATCGATAATTCTTTTGGTGGGTGCCAGTAGCTTTTTGAATCGTTCAGCGAGACGGCCGGAGCCATCTGCATGAAAGATTGAGATCGATTCAACCGCTTGGCTAGGATGCCCTTTATATCCATCGATGACCCACTTGATCGTTGTTTCGATATAGCCCCACGTGGTCATGATGGGACCTGCTACCCCCGGCTCTAAGCTGTTTGTCGGGAAATCGATGTCCCACGGCAGATGTTTGCCTTGAGGATCTTTGCCTAATAACCGGAGTTGGTTCATCGGGGTAAAGGCTCCCATTGGGTTGGAGTAATCGACTTTTGATTCGTTGCCACCTAAAAGCTGAGAAAGTGGCGCATCTTTGGCTCGGTCCAGCTCTTTGTAGACTTCACGCATAATCGAGAACGAATTGTCGTAAAAGCCCATCCAGACATGTAGACCATGCTCTTCGATGCGGTCCCCTTTTTCTCGATTACGGCCGCTGGCCCCTTTGCCTCCGAGCCGCCAGCCGATTTGATAGACATCGATTTCGTATTCATCTGATTGACTGAGCTGGTATACGGCCGTTAACGACGATATACCTCCCCCAAGTACCGCGATTTTTTTCTTTGTTTTAGACATGTTTTGAACCTCTATCATGTATTTAGTACATTGTCCCAAAAGTTGTATAAATTTTGCAGAACCGATTATTTTACGCTTCTCTCCCAACGGGAGAGGGGGGCAAAACAGACGAACCATAAAAATTCAGAAAATTTCTGAGACGATGTATTTAGTAGTCACGTAGACGCCTTCATGAAACATAATTTGAGAACACTTTGGTTAGAGCAGCGTTTCTGACGGAAGAACGATATGTTCTGGGTAGCCGCAAATCGCTTTAGACGCTTGCATGCCGCTAACGGTCGCCCCTTCGACCGCCCCCATATTGAGCCGTGTATCGGTCCAGTCACCCGCTAAAATGAGATTGCTGAAACCGGATTCGCCCGATTTGAGTCGGTATTTGCTGGTGCCTACGGCCGATAAGACATATCGCTCGCTGGGATCGATATTGCAACGCCGATATTGGGATACAATCTCCGCTTTTCCGGTATAGTTTGGCCAAAGCTGAGTCAGCCTGTCAGCGATGAGTTGGTCGATCACTTGATCCCGCTGTTTTTCCATTTCGGCCGGAAAATCGGTTTGGTCTGAAGGTGGGGCTTGGCTCGGGCCGACCATTGGCCCAGTGAAGTAACCTAGTGACTTAACTTCACTTTCAGGCCAGCCTTCATCTGGTAGGAGGTCGCTCATATCGGCCCACGTATCTAGCTGCGTGGCCGTAAAGCAGGCGACAACCACACCTTCTCCCGGTACGCCTAAATCGCTAAAGGACGGTTTGAGCCAGAATTGAGCCGCTTGGGTTTGCACCGTTTCGATATTGGCGACCATGTCGGCCCATTTGCTATTGGTTTGCCCCAATTCTTCGCAAATATACGGGAACGACCCGATTGAAATACCTAAAACAACTTGGTCGAAATCCTCTCCCGCTTCTAAGGTTATTTCCCCTGTTCCCTTCCATGTCGTGTAAAACGATTCAAGATTGTGCTTTTCGATTTCATGGCTGTTTTCGATTTGCTCATAAAGCGGCTGGCTGGGCCATGTGGGAAACGGCTGTGTATATCCTTTGACATGAATCGGCATCAATGGATCGTATGCTTCATTTTTTAAGTTGACCTGCTGCTCGATGTCGATTTTGGAAATTTGATCTCCGCTGACATGTAGTTTTTTGATTTTGTGGAAAAACTTAAATTTAACGCCACGTCGCTTGAGTAGTTCATATAAAGGGGCAAAGATGGTATCTCCCATTGAAGATTGCATTTTCCACATGAACGCGCCGGTATATCCCAGCATAATATGGGGAAATCCGCTCAAGATTGTGCCCGCTTCTAAATCGGGCGAACTGTCCACCCCCGAGGCGCGTCCCCCTTTGTAGGCAAAGGCCAATTCATACAAATTGAGTACCATGGGTGAGTTAATCATCTCTTCCCAGCCACCACATTCGCGCAAAAAGTCGATGTAATTTAGGTGGTTGATCGTTTCAAATTTGTTGAAAAAGAGGTCGTAACGAAAAATACCGATGAGATTGGCGATGGTGAAATCTAGTGAGAGGATAAGACGATATAGTTCGATTTCGATGTCGTCTAGGGTCGCTACTTCTTGCTGTAGATGCTGTTGCATCGCTTTGAGCCGGTCATGAATGGTTTGATGGAGGCTCGGGCTTTGTTTTGTTTCGATAATTTCGTCGATATACGAGATGAGACCGAGGTGGGTTTCTTTAAAGTGCTCGACAAGTTTGGCGATGGGGCCTAGGTGGTGTTTTTTGTTTTGGGCGGCCGTGATCTGTTCATGTGCCGATGTTATACCTTGAGATAGCCATTGGAAAATGCGTTTTAAGTAGGTAATGGCACCGGGTAAGTGATTGGTATTTCCCGGCATGACCACTTCTCCTGCGGCGTTGCGTGTTTCTGGAAAGTTAAGCTCCCAGCGGGTCCATTCTCCCTTGTACAGTTGTTCCGCATAGTTAAAACTGTGTGGCTTAAAGGCCTCCCGCACTGTGCGTAGGGGAGTTCCTTCCGGCCGGTCGAGTTCCTTGTAACATTCGCGCATCATGCGGAATGCGTTTTCATAACAGCCCATAAAGATATGTAAGCCATGTTCTTCGATTCGTTCGACATCCCCATCAACTTTTCTACGGCCGCTCGCCCCTTTACCACCTAAGCGCCAGCCCAGTTGATAAAGGGTAATATCGTGTTTTTCTCGTAGTTCTGGCGAGTTTGTGAGTTCAAAAGCGGCCGTAATCGCTCCAACACCACCGCCCAAAATAGCGATTTTCTTTTTGCTACATCCTTTCATGATTTACTACCATCCTGTTTTGTATGATAAATGATGGGCTTTATCGGTAAGAGGATAGGGATAAGGGGATAGGGATAGAGAAGTGTCTTTGCTGAGATGATTTTTGCCCCTGTCTTTTATCGCTATCTCGCTATTGAGATAAAAATGTTTCGGATAAAGCCATAATTAGTGGTAAACAGTCATGGCTCAAGCGGTCGCTTGAGCTGTTAATAAAATCCCCTTGGCATTTTTCGTATAGAAAATGTGACCATAACTTCGGGTTGGTTGTATTGATATGGGTATTGATTGGTTTGCTTTTTTTGCACTTGGCTCGTGCTGAGGGGAATGTACTTGGTTGGTGGGGATTGTGCAAGCTTAAAAGTGATGTTGATCGTAGGGGGTAGGGTGGTTGGGAGCTGACTAGATTCTGAAAATCACAGCCAGCCACC
>WTJY01000095.1 GCA_011524645.1 Anaerolineales bacterium
GTGTGGGCTAAGCCATAAAGAATCGTGTTGCCCCCCATCGAGAAGCCGAGAGTGCCGATTCGATTGTCATCGACTTCGGGGATAGATTTGACATAATCGATTGCGCCGAGTAAGTCATTCGCTTCTTGCTGGCCGAAGGTGATTGATCCGGCCGAAGCACTTTCCCCATGATTGCGCAGGTCAAACATCAGGACATGGTAGCCCGCATCACGTAAAGATTTGGCCATGCGGAGCAGATCGACCTTGCTAGAACGGAGTAGCTGAGCGGTCGGTCCAACCGGCTCTTCCCCTAGCCGTTGCCAAGGCCAGCCATGAATCATGATAACGGTCGGCCGTTTTTCCCCTTCTTGGTGATCGGCCGGAATAAACCAGCCGGATAGACGGATGCCATCGTGACGGGCGGGGAATTGTACGTCGCTATAAGATAAACCAACTTCATCGGGGGTGGTCCATAGCGTGGTTCTGGTGGGAGCCAGAACGAGGCGGGCCATAAATGCGGCGATAGCGGCAGCGAGTCCGACAATCGCGGCGGTGACAAAGAGGAATAGACGAATCGCACGATTAAATAGGTTCATGTTCTTTACTCAAAAAAATCGGTTTCTCGGAACCCATCAGAGACGGGAGGATAGGCTCGCATGAAGGTTTCATGACGGAAGAGTAGTTTAAATATCCATAGAGGCATGTAACGCAAAAATGTGCTGCCCCCCCCTTGAGAGGCATGGTGTTTGCTGGCTTCGATTTTGGCGTCCCAATACGGCCGGATATTAACGCGGGTGTGAATTTTGCGGGCGGGGTGTCCGATACGGGTCAGGTCGATATCTTTATTACGGCCGACTTGGGTCGGGTCTTCCCCACGCAATTTGACCATCCAGATGCGGATTTTGACCAAACTGTCAGCCACCGCGCTGTAATAGAGCCGTTTGGCTTGATGTGCGGGGCCCGCTTCGGGATATTGGGCGGGGTCTGCAGCGGCGGTGAAGGCGGGGGTGACGATATTCCAGCATTGAATGTGGTCTGGATGGAAATAGCCCCCCGTTTCATCGTGTGTCACGATCACATCCGGTTTAAGCTGGCGAATGAGGGCCACCATCCGGCCGATCGCTTCATCTTGGTCGGCATTGATCCAAGCGCGAGGGTGCTGATTGGCTGGGTCGCCGGTCATGCCGGAGTCGCGATAGCCGAGCCGATGGAGTGTGCCACCAAGTGCTTCGACCGCTTTGTCGAGTTCGATGGCGCGCACGGCCGCAAGTTCAGCGCGTGCATCTTCATATCCTTCGGCGACCGAGCCGGCCGCGCCATCCGTGGCGATAGCGATATGAACATCGACGCCCTCGCGGGCATATTTAGCAAGTGTCCCCCCCATGCCAAACGATTCATCATCAGGGTGGGCCAGAATAGTAAGAAGAGTTTTCATAAAGGAAAAAGGAAAAAGGAGAAAGGAGAAAGGGAACGGCTCTATTTCACCTTTTCCCTTTTCCCTTTAACTAGCGTCTGTTGGATGTGCGATGGAATGAGCGCATCATCGGAATGAAGGGGACGGGGCGAATGGTGCTAAAGGGGTGACGTGTATGGGGGATGACGAATAGGCCACCGTTGGGCAAAATGTGGGAGAGGCGGGCGCATTCGACCAAGGGGACGGTGTTGTCGTGATCGCCAACACTGACCAAAATCGGGGTTTGAATGCGGGCGGCCATCCGTTCGGTGATGGCATCTTGTGAGATCAAGCCGATGAGGTCGGCCGTTTGGCGGACCAGTGCGCGCCAGCGGCTGCCGCCGTGCTCTTGAGCAAGCTGGGTGGCATAGGTCGGTGCTTGTTCGCTAAGTGCATCGGGGTCGAATTGCTTTTGCATTTTTTCAACCGTTTCAGCGTTCCAATAGAATTTACTGCCATGCATGAGCAAGGTTTTGACGCGGCGTGGCTCTTTGAGCAAAGTTAACATGCCGAGATACCCCCCTAAGCTATATCCGGCGACGTGAACAGTTTGCACGCCCAATGATTCGAGCAAACCGAGAATGTCGTTGACCATTTGGTCCGGCCGTAGAGCGGGTTGGGCGTTGGTTGAAAGGCCGTGACCGCGAAAGTCCATTAAAATGACGCGGAAATCCTTGGATAGAATATCGACAAACGGCCGCCAATCGCTGCTGATTGCGCCGAGAATGCCGGGGAGGAGCAATAGATTTTCTTTGCCGTGTCCTTCACCGTGTACTTCAAAATTAATAGATGTGCCATCACTTGCTTTCCAGTTTGCCATGATACCTCAATAGATATGTAATAGGTGGGAGATTTGAATGGTGTTTTTGCTAATTGGTGCGATTATGGTTGGCTCGTCGCCAAATGTCAATTTTCTGTCGTCATTTCGATACCGATGGCTACGGCAAAGCCGATCGCATGGGTGTCGGTATGGGAGATGGAAACAGACCATTGGCCTAAGCCGAGCTGGTTGGCGAGCGTTTGTGCGTTGTTATGCAAACACAAAATCGGCTTGCCTCGGTCATCATTGATAATTTCGACATCGACCCAGTTAAAGTCACCGATGCCGGTTCCGAGTGCTTTGGATACCGCTTCTTTGAGCGCAAACCGGCCGGCTAGACTATGGAGCCTGCGGCCGCAATGGGCTTGTTCCCGTTCAGTAAAGATTCGTTGCAAAAAGCGATCCCCATTGCGATTTAGGGCCCGTTCGATTCGTTCGATTTCGATGATGTCTACACCGGAGCTTAGGTTCATGTTTGATCTGTAAAGTTTATTGGAAATAAGCTGATAGGGACAGCTGATAGGGATAGAGAGCCTACTTTGTTGAGGCGGTTTCCCTATCTCTATCTTCAATCTCTATCCCAAAAATTGACATAAGACTATTTCCGATCATGTTTTGTATTTTCGGCTGTGTCGGGGGAGTCGTCCGTGGTGGTCTCTGTATCCGTACTGTTGATCGGTTCGGTGACGGCCGTTTCTTCATCTGAAAGAGGGGAATCTGTCGGTTCGGTTTCTTCTTCTTTTTCTGTTTCTGTATTCTCTTTTGCGCCGGTTTCTTGCGGGGGGCTGGTGGGGGCCACGCCAGCATTGATCAGCGATGATGTGACGGCCGGTTCCACTTCGGTTTCATCAGAAAGGGCTTCGGCGAAAACGGTTAGGGCGGCGTCGGTACCTAAGACGACAAGGGTATCTCCGGCGTTTAGCGGCCGATGGGCATCGGCACTGAGTCGGACGTGGGGTAAACCATCATCACTTTCATTTTCGACCCAGCCGATCACATTTACATCGAAGCGACTGCGTAAGTTTAGTTCAGCCATAGTTCTAGCATCCCACTTGAGAGGGACCGCTAAGCGGCGCACCCCGTAGCCGGGGAGGATTTGACGCTCGCTATATTTTTCACGTTGGGTGCGATAAATGCCCCCGTTAAAGGCGAGAATATTGCTGATTAGAAGGGCGATAATAGCGGGAACCATATAGCCCCCGCTAAATGATTCGACCACGAATAAGATGGCGGCCAGTGGCACATTGACAATGGCGACGAGGCTGGCGGTCATGGCGGGGGCGATGAGTGTTAAAGGGGAGAAGGACCATTCAGGATAGCCCAGCATGACAGGAATTTGGGCCACAATGGTGGCGATCATGGTGCCGAAAAAGAGAGAGGGGACGAGTAGACCGGCCGAGCCACCGGAGCCGATGGTGGCTAGCGTGGCGAACATTTTGGCGACGAGGGCGATAATCGCGATAGCGAGAATGACTTTTCCGGCCAGCGCATCATTGATGACGCTTTCGCCGGTGCCGAGGACAAGAGAAAGGGCGTGATCGGCCGTGTGGCTATCAAAGCCGAACCAGCCATAGGAACCGGCGACACGGATAAAAATGAGGACGCCAATGGCGATGGCACCGGTGATGGTGGCACCGGTCAGGTGGCGTACCCAGACATTGGGTTGGTTATGGTGGAACCAGTGATCGACCCAAGCGCGCAAGCGAGCGAACCAGATGCTGACAATGGCGATGGCCACGCTCATGATGACGAGCAGGGCATAGTAGCGCCAGTTGCCCAGTGGGGGCAAAACGATTTCTTCGACCTTGAAGAGGGTGCTAGTTTCGAAGTGCGCGAGGCTTGAGCCGGAGATCAGGCTGTTGGCGATGGTGTTGAGAAAAAAGGCGACGAGAGCGGAGATGAGGGAGTAGACCAGTTTCTCGATGATCGGCCGTCGGCGATACATCACTTCGGTGGCGAAGAAGGCGGCGGTGAAAGGGGCCCCGAGTAGGGTGGCCACAGCCGCCGCGATCCCGCTTAGCTGAGCGGTCTGTAAATGATCTGGATCAGAAGAGCCCCACCAGCTCCAGAAGCGGTCAAGCCGGCCGTCGAACGTTTGGCGCGGTTTGAAAAGACCGGCCGATAAGCTTTCACCGATCAAGGTCACGCTCGCCTCTAGGCCGCCACTACCACCGCTGCCGAGTGTGGCCAAGGTGGCGACAAACTTGCGGATGGCGAGCGAGAAGGTCGGCATTTTCCAACGAACATCGACCCCTTCATCGCCCAGAATCGACTGTTCAAATGTCGGTTCAGATGTGTAGTAAAGGGAAATCGCTCTTTCTAGGCCATCCCCTTCCACATCGATCAGTTCATGGATATGTCCTTCGTCATCCCGATAGTGGACGACGGTGCTGGCGTAGCGGGCGATACCGGCTACGATGAGAGCACCGATGAAGAGCAAGCCGAATACGGCTAGAATGGTCCAATAGAGTGGTCCGATCGTTTCGAGATAATGGAGGGAGGCGTGACCGAGCTCGTGTACGGCCGTTTTTAGCGCGTAGACCACGGCCCATACGACGGCCCCTACGACGATTGATTGGAAGACCAAACGCCGTTCTTGTGCATCAAAATAGGTAGAAAATTGTCGCCACATAAGGGTGCATTATAGCAAAGGTGGGGGGGACAACAAACGCCAATAAGCTATAATTTAGCGCTGAATAGTCTCATACAAATTTAACCCCAACGAACATGGAACGTAGAAAGAGGTAAACATGGGAACAATTAATCTCGTAACTGAAATCCCTGGCCCTAAAAGTCAAGAAATGATCGCCCGTCGGGAAGCGATTATTTCGAAAGGGAATGGCAAACTGACCCCGATTGCGGTAGCTAGCGCGGCCGGTGCGGCTGTGACCGATGTGGATGGCAATACCTTGCTCGACTTTGCGGGCGGGATCGGCATGATGGCGATCGGCCATAATCATCCGGCATTGGTTGATGCGGTCCAGAAACAAACGGCCGAGTTGGTTCATATTTGCTCGATTGTGGCGACCTATGAGCCGTTGGTCGCTTTGTGTGAGCTATTGGCGGAAATGGCCCCTGGGGATGGTCCGAAAAAAGTGACCCTTTCGAACAGCGGTGCGGAAGCGGTTGAAGCGGCGGTGAAGCTGGCGCGGGCGTATACCGGGCGTCAGGGGATTGTGGTGTTTGAAGGGGCGTATCACGGCCGGACCAACATGACGATGTCAATGACCAGTAAGTATGCGCTGTTCAAAAAAGGGTTTGGCCCATTCGCATCTGAAGTGTATCGTTTGCCGTTCCCGAATGTGTATCGTCGGCCGCATGAAATGAGCGAAGAAGGGTTTGTCGAATATGCCTGCCAACAACTTGACAATGCGATGATCGCGCAGGTTGATCCGAGCAATATTGCGGCGATTGTGATTGAGCCGGTCCAAGGGGAAGGGGGCTTTTTGCCGACACCACCCCGCTTTTTAGAGCGGATTCGCCAAATTTGTGATGATCATGGGATTGTGATGATTGCGGATGAGATTCAGTGTGGCTCCGGCCGGACCGGCAAGGTGTTCGCTTGCGAGCACTATGGGATTGTGCCGGACCTGATGACGGTTGGGAAATCGTTGGGGGCTGGCTTGCCGATTGCCGGTGTGGTGGGTAAAGCGGAAGTGATCGATGGGGCGCACCCCGGTGGCTTGGGTGGCACGTATAGCGGTAGCCCGCTGGCTTGTGTGGGGGCGATTGAAGCCTTGAAAATTATCGGCCGTGCGGAATTTTTAGATCGGGCGACTGAAGTGGGTCAGAAGCTACGGAGCCGTTTGGAAGAGTTAAAGGAAAAATACCCAAATGTGGTTGGGGATGTACGCGGTTTGGGATCGATGTTGGCGATGGAAATGGTGCAAGATGTGAATACGAAGGCACCCGATATGGATTTGACCGGCCGGATTAATGCGGCGACATTGGAACGGGGGTTGATTACGATTCGAGCGGGGCTGTATTCGAACTGTGTGCGCTTCTTGCCTCCGCTGAATATTACGGATGAGCAGATTGATGAAGCGATCGAGATTTTAGATGAATCGATTGCGAGTTGTTTGGCATAATTCAATGCAACGACAATGAGTTAAGGATTTGCGGGCCCACACCCATCCCCCAACCCCCTTCCCTCGGGGGAAGGGGGCACTGAGTTTATTCGCAATTTTGGTCGATTAAATCGACCAAAATTGCGAACTATTTAAAAGTCCCTCCCTTGGGGGAGGGATTTAGGGAGGGGGAGAATTGCAGAACCACCGAAAACCTTACACAGCCTATTCTATTTTTTCTGATACTGCCGAATTTGGTGGGATAAGTGTAAATCGTTCAAAAATAGTC
>WTJY01000240.1 GCA_011524645.1 Anaerolineales bacterium
GCCCACACCCATCCCCCCCCCCGCCCAACGGGAGAGGGGGGCAAAACAGACAAATTCTAAAAAGCTGGAAGATTTCTGAGACGCTGTATTGAAAATGGGTGCCCACAATTATTCTACGGTAATCGAAATGGTATCGACTAGTTCGGTGGCGGTATGTAATCCGTCGCCAATTTGTAGACAGAGGGTGTATTCACCTGGTTCTAGATCGAGTTCTGTTTCAGTTTGGGCTTTGCCGAAATGGACGTGCCCATCATCGGCCGGAATAATTGTGCCGTTTTCAACACAATCTTCATTGATCATGATGTGAAAATGGCCCGCATTTTCATTGACCGGACCGGCCTCTTCGATGGTGAAGTTAATCGCATCCATTTTGACTTCGACAGGGGACGAGACGGTTGTTCCGTCACGGGGAAGTAAGAAGCGAACCGAGGGAGAGTTGTCGACCGGCTGTGGTTCCGGTTCATTGCCACCGCAGGCGGCGAGTAAGCTAGTGAGGGCAAAGAGGATACTTAGGTAGAAGGTTAGTTTTTTCATTTTGTTCTCCTTTTGATGTTGAGTTGTGTAATTGACAAGACTCAGACAGATTAGCAGAAGAGAATAAATGAATGCTCAAGGTTTTCTTAAGGGTTGCTAAAGAGATGATATTGGTAGTTTGAGCGTGAATGTCGTACCTTGGTTTAAGCCTGAACTAGCGGCCGTAATCGATCCCCCATGTCGGTTGGTAATCGATTGCACGATTGATAACCCCATGCCATAGCCGTCCGTTTCGCGGTGTTGGCTCGTTTTTGCTCGATAAAACCGCTCAAAAATAAAAGGGAGATGGGCTTGATCTATGCCTTCGCCATTGTCTGTAATCGTTGTATAGATCGCTGTGTCTTGTTGCCAAACCGTGATTTCGATTCGCCCATCTTGCCGTGTGTAGTGAATAGAGTTGTCTAATAAATTAAACAAGACCTGACCGATCTTGTCTGCATCGATTTGCATGGTGGGAGACAGTTCTAGCTTGTTTATAAAAGCTAGCTGGATGTCCTTCGCTTGGGCGGGCCATGAAACCCGCTTGATCGCTTGCTGGATCAGCGCGAGGTAATCGGTCGGTTGGCGATTTAGGGGAATTTGGCCGGAATCGAGAGCGGCCACATCGTTTAGGCCGTCGATCAGGGCTTGCAGGGCGTCCACTTCCGCTTTCATATAAGTGAAGGCATGTTCGGCCGAGCGGCGATCTGATATTGTGCCAGATTGTAGAGCTTCGAGATAACCGTTAATGACGGTGAGTGGGGTGCAGAAATCATGGGAAACATTCATGACGAGATCGCGGCGAACCTGTTCTAGTTTGCCGATTTCGCGGGCCATGTGGTTAATCGCTTGCCCTAACTGTCCGATTTCATGCCGGTTATGCCCTGCAACTTCGACTTGATAGTTGCCTGCAATGATCGCTTGCGTGGCTTGGGTCATGCGACGCAATGGGGTGGTGATCGAGTGGGCAGCGACGAGTGATAAAAGCATGGCGATGAGACCGACTGATACGGCCGTTAAAATAGAGCTGTTTAGCAAATCTTGAAAAAATAGATCGTCCGCTTCATAGAGGGTTTGATTGCGGGCCATTAACAAATATCCCAATAGGGCATCTTCTTCCTTATTAAGCAAGGGAACGATTTCTTCGGCCCATGTGGTATCTTGCATCAGATCACCTACTGTTTCGTTACCGGTAGAGGCACGGATGGTTGATTGGCCATCGATTAAGACGATATGCATATTAAGCAGTTGGCTGATTTCTTCGAGTTCAGAGGTTATCTCATCCCAATCGATGTGATTTGCGCTGTATCGATTGAGTAATTGGGGTAAATGGGTTAAGTGAGCGCGTGTATGGCTATGTCGAAAGGCGCGGAAAGTGGCTCCCGCAGTGCTGTTAATACGCCAACCCATGGCGAGAACGGTGAGTAGGATAAGGGACAAAAACCAAAGGATGAGCTGTTTTCTCATGGTAATTCTTCATAGATATAACCGACACTGCGCACGGTGCGGATCAATTGGGAACCGGCTGTGCCTAATTTACGGCGTAGATTGCTAACATGCACGGTTACGGTGTCTTCCCCGACATCGCTGTCATGACCCCAAACCTTTTCCATGATATGGCTGCGGGTAAAAACCCAGCCGGGATTAGAAATAAGGGTGATGAGGATGTCATATTCGCTAGGGGATAAGAATATTTCTTGCTGATCAAGTTTGACACGGCAACTTTGTGGATTGACTAAAAGGCGAGGTCCCCCAAGCCATTTAACCTGTTTGGGCTGTTCTTGGTATTGATAGGTACGGCGTAGTAGTGCTTTAATGCGGGCCAAAAGCTCTATGGGGCTATATGGTTTGGCGAGATAATCGTCTGCACCGAGGCCGAGCGCGATCGCTTTATCTACATCCTGCCGCTTGGCGGTCACCATGAGGATCGGCACATTTGATTTTTGCCTTATCTTTTGGCATAGGTCTAGCCCATTTAACTTTGGGAGGGTGATGTCGAGTAAAACAAGGTGGGGGGTGACTTGGTTAAAGAGTTCTTCTCCGGCACGGCCGTTGTATGCTACAAAAAGGCGAAACGGTTCATCTTGTAAGTGAACACGCAACATCTCTACGGCCGTTTTTTTGTCTTCCACGACAAGTAATTTATATTCATCCATCTTGCTGATTTTAGCATGCTGTGGGATCATGTTCATCGTTTTGTAGAAGAGAACTATGGGTGCGTGGATTTTTTGTTGACGCCTTTGGTTTTGCCCCAAATGGGGCAAAATGCTCGCCACCTGTGGCGGCTCGCTTGTTCTGAAGGGGTTTTGTTGGTTACAGGGCAACCAACAAAACCCCTTTTTTAAAGCCCCCCACTCGAAAACTATTGAGGGGTTGACAAATCGCGAAAACAAAATTAAGATGCTGAACAATGTTCGGTACACAGGAATGATTATGACAGCAGACCTAAAACCACATGAAAGACGGCAACAGCGAACCCGCCAAGCGATTCTAGATGCAGCGCGGCAAATTATTTCCCAGAAAGGGATTGACGGTCTCTCTTTGCGTGGGATTGCGCGGGCGATCGATTATAGTCCGGCCGGTTTGTATGAATATTTCGGTAGCAAAGAAGAGATTGTTCATGCGGTGGCGGATGAAGGGCACTTGCGATTACGTCATGCGATGGCGGCCGTGCCTGAAACAGACGATTTTGTCGCGGATATGGCCGGTTTGGGTCATGCTTATTTACGCTTTGCGGCCGAAAACCCGGACCATTTTTTGCTGATGTTTACCATTTTGCCCCAGTATGCCTGTGCAGAAGATGGCATGAGTGAAATGATGGGGGAGAAGTCCGCCTTTCCGATTCTGCTACAAGCGGCCGAGCGGGGCGTACGTGAAGGGGTTTTTGCGACCCGCGAAGAGCATGGTCCTTTAGAAATCGCTTTTACAGCTTGGTTTGATATTCATGGCGTGGCGATGTTGCGTCTGACCCAGTTAAACTGTTTGCCAAGTGATGTTTTAGATCGGTTAACCGATTTAAGTATGCGGAACATGATGCGAGGATTGATGGCTGAATAAATAGAGGCCATCGCTTTTTTTTGCCCTCAACCGAACATTGTTTGGAAAATCACCACCGTTAACTCAAAGGTTACTGATTGGTTTTGTCTCTTTTTTATTTGTCACAAGTTATTTATTACAAATTTTGTAAATCGTTCTGTTTTAGGGCGGTTGGGATTGAATTTTACTATTCCTGTCGGATTTGGTGGGAGTTGATCAATTAACGATTGTCATTCCCACGAAGGTGGGAATCCAACTCTGTTTGAGCGGTGGATCCCCGCCTACGCGGGGATGACAGCCTTGTAAATCGACTGTTTTTGAATGATTTACGCTTATCCCACCAAATTCGGCAGTATCAGGAATTTTATTATGACTCAAATTAATTTATCAGATGTATCAATGAAACGACCATCGGCCGGAAATAAAAGTAGATGGTTGGACATGTGGCGTCATAATATGCCATTGTCGTTTACCGTATTGTTTTCTGTGGTCATGTTGATATTGACCACTGTGGGATTGCTTGTCGATACACGGACGTTGCTGGGGGAACCGATTTGGATTAAGCCGACCAAATTTGCGATGTCATCTATTTTTTATTCGGCAACATTGCTGTGGCTGCTCACTTATATAGAAGGGTGGCCCCGTTTTGTGCGCTTGATTTCATGGGTGACCGCGATCACGATGTTAGGGGAATTAATTTTGATTGGGATTCAAGCCGGCCGTGGGGTGCGGAGTCATTTTAATATGGCGACCCCCTTAGATGCGATTATTTTTAGCGCAATGGGAACGATGATTCTATTACTTTGGTTGGTCAGCTTGTTGGCGGTTATTTTGTTGATTCGGCAACATTTTACCGATTCCGCTTGGGGGTTGGCGTTGAAATTAGGGTTGGTCATCGGGGTGATCGGGTCTGGACTGGGGGCGTTGATGACCGGACCAACGGCCGAGCAAACGGCCGACATGGATCGTACAGGTATGACCACAGAAACGATGGGGGCACATAGTGTTGGGGTTGATGATGGGGGTGAGGGGTTGCCGTTTGTCGGCTGGAGTACCGAAGGCGGCGATCTGCGTATCGGTCACTTTGTGGGGATGCATGGGATGCAGGTTTTGCCGCTTGTCGGTTGGTTTGTGATTCAGCAAAACCGGCGTTTTAGTTTGCGGCGACAAAAGGGGTTGATTTGGACGGCCGGTGGTGGCTATCTGGGGTTGGTGATCTTGCTGACATGGCAGGCACTGCGTGGAGAACCAGTTGTCGGCCCGAGCGGTTTAACTTTGAGTTTGTTCGCGGGCTTACTTGTCGCTGTTGTTGCGGCTGCAGGCTGGTTGGTGCGGCCGGAGAAGTAATTTTGTTGCGCGGCTGAGACTGGACCAATTTGATCGTTCTGTGTAGACAGTGTGCGTAGAAATTGGTCCAGTTTGGATATTATCTTGCAATTAGAGATGATTTATGGATATTGAAACGATTTTTTCGATTGGGAATACATTGGTGTTGCCGTTTTGGCTGTTGATGATTTTTATGCCATATTGGTCGTGGACACAGCGGATTATCGGGTCGCCGTGGGTGGCAGCTCCTTGGGCGGTGTTGTATTTGATTTTGATTGTGCCGCAGTTTGTGGGGCTGATAGGGGTGTTGACAAATCCTTCTGCTGTAGGGGTCGGAGCAGCGATGGCAACGCCTGAAGCTGCGACGGTTGCTTGGTTTCACTTTTTGGCCTTTGATTTATTTGTCGGCCGTTGGATTTTCTTGGATAATCAAGAAAACAAGATTTCAGCTTGGATATTAGGTCCGATTTTGTTTATAACATTGATGGCAGGTCCGATTGGCTATCTTGCATATCTTATTGCAAAATCGGTACAACAAGCCCAAAGATCATAATCTGCGATGTGCTTAGATTTCAAGCGATCAAGCGGTGCATCGCCCACTCATTTGAGAGCATTTAGACATGGCAAAAAAACAAATTGTGGCATTAGGTGGTGGCGGTTTTTCAGAGGGGGGGCCACTCATTCTAGAGAAATACATTTTAGAGCAGACTGGAAAAGAACGGCCGAAGGTCTGTTTTGTTCCAACAGCGAGCGGCGATTCAGAAGGGTATGTTGAGCGATTCTATGCCGGTTTGGGAGAATTGAACTGTGAATTGACCCACTTGGCGCTGTTTCGCCGGACGGTGGCAGATTTGGTTGCGTTCGCTTGTGCGCAGGACGTGATTTATGTGGGAGGGGGAAATACACTAAATATGATGGCGATTTGGCGGGCGCATGGCGTTGATGTGGCGTTACGGGAAGCGTATAAACGAGGGACTGTCATGACCGGCTTGAGCGCAGGTTCGATTTGCTGGTTTCAACACGGGCCGTCTGATTCGTTTGGGGGGGTGTTACGGCCGATTGACGGTCTGGGGATTTTGCCGATGAGCCATTGTCCTCACTATGACAGTGAAGAGAGCCGGCGGCCGACTTATCAAAAATTGATTGCGGAAGGTCAGTTATTGCCGGGGTATGCGGCCGATGATGATGCGGCCCTTCATTTTGTTGAGGGGAAGTTGTTTCGGGTTGTTGCGGCACGCCCAGATGCCTATGGATATCGTATTGAGCGCGGGGATGGGCAAGATGGCATGGAGAGAGAGATGTGCTTGATGACAACATGCTTGATTGATGCCTAGTGTTGTGAATACGGCCGGTTTGTTTGTGCTGTGAATTTGAGCAGTAATTCTCAATCTGAACCAAAGGAGTCGCTTTTTATTGTCGCCGTAGACGACAGTGGCCTTAAAGGGATGTTTCGGCGGCTTCAGTGCAAAAATCGACACGGAGGGACTGATTCATTAAGGTTGACATCCAAAATCGATTTTAGATTGAGGTTTCTGGAATTTTAGTTATTGCTTGCCTTTTTATCCAAAAGTACTATATTATCCTGCAATTCGCTTCCACCTATCCGATTCCCCATACAAAACGCGAACAAAATACATACATAAAATAACTATTCAGCTACTTTCTTAGCACCCACTACCCTTGAGAGGGAGGAGACAATTTATTTAACGATCTCCCCCAATTCCTCTTCATAAGAAGGGAACAAAACATAAACGGTGTTTGCTGAATAATTACCAAATAACAAAAAACAAGCAGTAAGGAGGTGTCACCAGATTTTGTTTGATAGCTTGCTCACACCATATGATGTAAGAAGTAGTTATTCGCCAAACATCGGTTTCAATTCGTTGTTTGCCAGTTTGGGGCAAATAAGTTTTGGCGAAAAGGAGAATAAATATGTCTGTTAGTTGGAAGAGGTTTGGAATACCTGTCCTTATGGTGTTTGCCGTTTCGGCCTTGTTGGCCCTGTTAATGAGTAATTTGACAGCGGTGACGGCCGATTCAAGCGGTGTCGATGCACGAAACACCAGCATTGTTGTACTAGACGAGCTAAATGAGGGTGTTGCTGCACCTATGGATGTCATTGCTGAGTCTGCGGCGTTCGCGAGCGCACAAAATGAGACACGAGGTTCTACTGCAACTTCTGCTGTTCCAACCGATATGTATATCGTTGTCATGGAAGATGATTCACTGGTTAATTATCATGGTGGTGTTGCCACTCTTGACGGTACTTCACGCCAAGCAACCGGTGCTGATCAACTCGATGCAAGTGCCGAAGACAGTGTGCGTTATTTGGATTATCTAGATACGCGACGGGGAATGGTCATTAACTTGGCTAGCACTCAAGTCGATCGCGAACTGGATATCGCTTTCGAGTATGGTGCGACTTTCGTAGGTTTCGCGGCGGAAATGACCGCAAAAGAAGCTGAAGCAATCGCAGAAATGGCGGATGTAGCCTTTGTCGAAAAAGAGAAAATTTCTTATCCTCAAACCGATGCAGGTCCTATTTGGGCTGGTGCATCTGAGATTTGGGGCGGCGATTGGGCGGGTCTTAACTATACTGTCTCGATGGACGGGGCGAGCCAAGTTTCACCTGTGACAACAAATGTCAGCGGGAGTGGTGTATTTACTTATAACTTCTACACTAATCTTTTGGAGTATGACATCACTGTAACCAACCCTGACAATGTTGAATTAACCGCTATGCATATTCATACCGGAACGGCCGGTAATACAGGTGGCGTTGTTTACAACTTCGGTGTTTCTAGCACGACTGGTGACATCTCTGCTTCTGGCAGCACAACCCTTGCGGATGAACATGAAACTGCTTTGGTCAATGATGGACTGTATGTAAATGTTCATAGCACACCCAATGCCGCTGGTGAAGTTCGCGGTCAAATTGATTTGTCCGGTTCGTTAGGTGAAGGGGTTGTTGTCGGTATTATCGATACAGGGATTGATCCATGGAATCCCTCTTTTGCGGCCGTTGGCGGTGACGGATATGTTCATACCAATCCGCTTGGTTCTGGAAACTATATCGGTGTTTGTGATCCTACCAATACAGGTGGAGATGGTGTTGTCGCATACGATGCGACCTTCCCTTGTAATGACAAACTGATCGGTGTTTGGGGGTATACAGCTTCTGATGAGAGCCCTCGCGACACAGATGGACATGGATCTCACACGGCTGGCACCTCCGCCGGTAATATCGTTTTCGATTCAGTTATTGATGCCCCAACTGATGTATATACCTCAGACATTAGTGGTGTTGCCCCGCATGCGAATATCATCGCCTATGATGGTTGTGTTGATGGTGGTGGCTGTTCAGGCGCGGCTTTGAGCGCGGCTCGTGAGCAAGCGTTGTTGGACGGGGTTGATGTGATCAACTACTCGATCGGTTCCTCCGCATCAACTGGTGACTTCTGGGAAGATACCGAAGCGCTTCAGTGGTTGGCATTGCGTGACGCAGGTGTTTTTGTTGCGACTTCAAATGGTAATGCAGGTAATGGAGATGCCACGACCGGTTCACCGGCCGACTTACCTTGGCTAACTTCGGTTGGTGCCAACAGCCACAACCGTTCGTTCTTAGTTAGCGTGATGGTTGAAGATTCAACGGCGCAAACGATTACCGTGAATGGTCAAGCGATGGCTACTGGTTATGGTCCAGCAGATATCGTTCTATCTACTAGCTATACCGATACCGAAGATGCACGCTTGTGTGCTCCTGGGGCATTCCCTGCTGGAACATTTAGTGGCGAAATCGTAGTGTGTGAGCGCGGGTCATACGGCCGTGTCGCTAAAGGTCAATCGGTTCTTGATGGTGGTGCAGGTGGTTACATCTTGGCACAGCCTGATGAAGCGAGTGGTGGTCCCGGTGCTGTTGCTGCGGACACCCATGTTTTGCCTGCGGCTCATATCGATTACACGAACTATCAAATCTTGCGTCAATTCCTAATTACAGATGGCGTTGGTACGATTCAAGCGACCCTTTCTGGTGCATCTCTTGATGTTGATGATGCTCATGGCGATATTATGGCTGCTTTTAGCTCGCGCGGACCGAATGGGACCGACGCTGACTTGATTGTGCCTAGTGTAACCGCTCCCGGCCGTTCGATTTGGGCTGCATATGCTCAAGGCGATAGTGGTGACGGAGATTTCACTTACAATGCGATTAATGGAACCTCGATGTCAAGCCCTCATGTGGCTGGTGCAGGTGCGTTGTTAACCGCCTTGCATCCAGACTGGACCCCTGCAGAAATGCAATCAGCATTGATGTTAACGGCTCGCGATACCGTATTAGATGATGACGGTGTGACTGTGGCGACACCATTTGCACAAGGGTCTGGACATATCGATGTGGCTGTTGCCGCTATGAGTCCGCTGATCATGGATGTTACGACCGCTGAGTATGAAGGTGCGGACCCAGATGAGGGTGGTACCGGTGTACGCGACTTGAATACAGCCAGTATGGGTGAAGATCAATGTGTGGGTAGATGTACATGGACACGGACCGTGGAAAACGCTTCTAGCGAAACATTGACCTGGACATTGAGCGTTGCGACCCCTATGAGCATTACAGCGAGTGCTGAACCTTCATCATTTACCTTGGCTCCTGGAGCGAAACAAGAGATCACCGTGATTATGACCGTGACCGAGGTTGCAATTGATGGTGAATGGATCTTTGCTCAACTTAATTTAGATGAAGATAGTGGCGATTATCCTGATGCTCAGATGCCAATCGCTGTGGTTTCAACCTCTGGGAACTATCCAGAAACGATCGACCTTGAAACACAGGACCTCACCGGCTCCAACGATATGAGCAATTTGCTTTCGCTTGGTATCACCTCTTTATATACGGAAGTCGTTGGGTTGGTCCTTGCTGATCGCCATGAGTTTACAGTGTCTCAGGACGAACTCGATGAGGCTACCTTTATTGCGAACTTCTTTGATGTCTTGACTACGACACAATTCATTTCGATTGAAGTTCCGGCCGATAGCTTTAGCGTTATCGCTGAGATTGTTGAAACAACTTCTCCCGACCTTGATATGCTTCTGTTCTTAGATGTTGAGAATGATGGCCCTGATCTAGATGATGCGGGTGACCCTAGTAGCGATGATTACTCTTGTATGAGTGCAAGTAGTGGTTCTGCTGAATCTTGTGAGATTCTGTCGCCTGCAGCGGGTACTTACTATGCGGCGATTATGAACTATAGCGAGAATCAAGCTGGTGGTGACGTTGTTGATCTAGCCACAGCCGTTGTAGCTGACGGTGGCACAGATGAAGGCAACTTCTCCGTTAGTGGCCCATCTTCTGTTGGCAGTAATGAACCGTATACGCTGACTTTGACCCATGACTTCACCTCGACACTTACCCCGGTTTCTAAACTTTACGGGTACTTTACTATCGGCTCAGATGCATCGAACGCAGGTGATATTGCTACGGTTCGTGTCTTCATGGATTACACCGGTGTTCCCAGTATTTTAATCACCGATACGGTAGATGTGACGCTTAACTCTGGTGCTTCTGCTGTTTCAAGTGTTGTCGTTTCTAATACGGCCGTTGGTGTATTGGAATGGAATGTGAATACGGCAGACCCTGCTGCATCACCGTCGTGTAATACAGCCGCAGATATTTCTTGGCTGAGTGTGGCGCCATCTGCTGGTGTTTTGAACGGGTTCACGGAAGAAACGGCCGAGCTCACATTTACAGCTACCGGTTTGTTGGGTGGTGTTTACACCGATACATTGTGTGTGACCAGCAACGACCCAACTGCGGAATTGAGTGTCATTGATCTGACGATGACCGTTTTGGCACCTGATGTCTCATTGACGCCTGTAACGACGATTACACTTGTAGGCGATAGTGCTTACAGTGACTTTGTCACACAAACATTGACAATCTCTAACTCTGGTAGTGCGCCCCTAGATTGGATCTTTGCTGAATCCTCAGATACCAGCCGAGCTGCTATCCCATCTGTTGATATTCCCGAAGGGCTTGATGTTGATTCCTTGATCGCCCATTCTCCAGTTGATCGAGCTGCTGAAGCTGCCCGAGCAAATGCGACAACGATTTGGACACAACCTGCGAGTGGATCAGGCGGTATCGCTTCTCACTTCTTTGGTAACTTTGGTATTGGGGCATACTCGGCGGACGACTTCATCGTTGATGGTGTTGTTTCCATCGACTACTTCAACGTTCCCGGCTTTATGTCATCTGGTGCTGTGATCAATGATGCATTTAATGTGACATTGGCTATCTATGAAGATGATAACGGCTCACCTGCTGGCTTCCCTGAAGACGCGGCACCTGCGCCAAACTTTGCGAGTGCTATCTGGTCTTACAGCCCTGCCCCTGGCTCTACGGGTCTTAGCTTGACTGGCGATGTTATCGCGGTAGATTTGGAAGCAGCTGGTGCGGCGAAACCACTTCTGACACCTGGTCGCTACTGGCTTGTCGCTTACGTGAATGATGCGAGTACATCTTCTGCCGTACGCTGGAATTGGTCACAAGCTGCAGCTTCAGCCGATCCGAATGCACAACTGATCTCACCTGCTGTTTTTGGTATTGACAATTGGACCTCGTTAAATGCGCTGATTGGATGGGGTGATCTCGCCTTCACCATTGGTGGCGATATCTTGTGTAGCAATGTTAGCGACTTAGACTGGGTATCTGTGGATATGGCTAGTGGGTCAACCGCTAGCGGTGAGGAAACCACCGTTGTGGTCACCTTGAACACTGCGGGTGTTAAAGCTGGTGACTACTCAGGTAACTTGTGTTTGGTTAGCAATGACCCAGATGAAGCGGTGGTTAACATCCCATTGTCTGCGAGTATTTCAAGCACAGCCCCTGAAGCAGAACCTGAAGATATGGTGTCGTATACCCAATCAGATACGGTTGGTAATATTGTGACCCACACTGTACAAATTACTAACGTGAGCTTGATCAATGACGCGTATAACTTAAGCATGTCTGGTACCGACTGGACCACTAGCTTGTCCACCCTTTCGACTAACATCTTGGCACCAGGCGCATCGGAAACGGTTCATATTCGGGTTAATATCCCTGCTGACGCTTCAATTGGAGATAGTGATACCTTTACGTTAACGACGGTTCCAGGCTTTGACCCCTCAGTTGCGACCGATTTGGTTTTGACTACATCTGCAGTCGGTGCTGTTCCATCATTGGCGTCAGATATGGCGGCAATGAGTGGTCAACTGGGTGATGTTGTTACCTATACGGTCGGTGTGACCAATACAGGTACTGTAACCGGCACATTTGATATCAGTGTGAGTGGCTATAGCTGGATGTCAACCGCATCTGTCACTTCGACAATGTCTTTGGCTCCGAACGCTGGCAGTTCATTCGATGTTGTGGTGACTATTCCCGCAACAGCGACTGTCGGTATGACGGATACGGTAACAGTGACTGCGACTGACCAAACCGCGACAACATCAACTGGCACTCTCGATTTAACGACAACCGTAGCTTACGAATACAGTGCTATGTTGCCATTCTTTGTTCGAGAATAGATTGCCACTGATTTATCAGTAAGCAATAGATAGCAAACGGCCGTTTGTGGATTTTTATCTGCAAACGGCCGTTTTGTGTTTACGACAGTAGGTTTCGTATAATAGGTGAACGCTGGTGATAGATTTCATCGTCTTTAGAACGCTAGATCAACCGATCCCCCCATTTACAGCCACCATTTTGGAGCAAAAAGAATGAACTGTTTACGTTGTCAGACATCCATGCAAACAAAGCGACTTACCTCTGATGCGGGCCAGCCGGCGATGGCTGGGGCCGGTTTGCTTTCATTCCTACAGACCATTGAATTTCATCACTGCCCGAGCTGTGGCAAAGTTGAATTTTTTATCAATGGGGACGCAGATAAGCGGGCGGCTATGGCTAGCCCTGCGGCTGTAGAAGAGAATCCCTTAAAGGTGGAACTCGCTTGGGATGAACCGATCATTGGTGACGAAGAGACTAACTCTGAGATGGTCGATGAGGTCATCGAAATTGTTGCGGTGGCACCTGATGAGATTGATGAGATGGTTAGTGAAGTCGCTCAAGAGACCCTCATGGAGCTTGGGTTTACTGACCCTGTGATGCCTGATACCCTCATCGATGAGCCAGATGATCATCGTGTCCTCTCGTTTTCAGATACACCACACCCGTTTTTTGTCAATTTTCCTCGGCCGGTCGTTGATCAGTTTGAGCCTGAATCGGATGAGGTGATTGTTGAGATGGATGTTGATGATATAGATGAGGTGGCCCCTGTCGATCTTGAAGATGGGGTTGAAGAAGTTACTGAGCTTGGATTTGAGCGAGGTGACCCTGTTCTCGATTTCGTTGACACGGAAGAACTGTTCGATGCTGTGGATGATGATGAAGGCGAAGAGTTGATTGATTTCGATTTCGATATCGATGTCGAAGTCGATGATGAGTTGACCATGATCACTGAGCTAGAGGAGCCGCTTTTTGATGACCCGGCCGAGTTAGGCGATCTGTTTACACCGGATGCAGATGAGGTTGTGATCGGATTGCTGTCCGATTTAACGGCCGACGATGACTCTGCGGTCGTGGAATCGACGACATTAGAAGAGAACGAAGAAGAGGACGAAGAAGAGGACGCATTGAGCTGGCTTGATACGGTGATCGCTATGCCGATTAAGTCGCCGAAGTCGGAAAACGATGCTG
Organism: Anaerolineales bacterium; assembly: GCA_011524645.1. GTDB lineage: Bacteria > Chloroflexota > Anaerolineae > Promineifilales > Promineifilaceae > WTJY01. The sequence continues at coordinate 13,610 of WTJY01000240.1, forward strand.
TGGGTGAGAACTTTGATTCAAATGGGGCTGATAACACGAGCGAACCCCATTCTCCAGATCGTGACAAGCCGTTAGACGCTTTCGCGGAAGAAGATTCATTGATGTCTGATGAGCCGCCGGCCACAGCGGTAGGCACTGTGAGGCAACGGCCGCCAGAAACGATTATGCCAGCGGTTGGTCAAGAATTGCTGGCGGAACTTCTGGCAGAGGATGATAAAGACGACGGAAATATCGTCGAGGCTGAGTTTGAGATTGTGGACGCGCCTGATGAAGCGGCCGATCTCTTATTTGATGAGGATGATGAGTTTACGGCCGATTTGGATGATGCTGAGGCGATGGAGGCATTTTTGACGGCCGACAAGGACAGTGATTTCCCCTTAGAGGCATCAATGTCTGCGGACCTAGACGGTGTGTCCGATGTGTCAGATGATGAGCGTCAACCAGATGAATTTGAAGCGGTGAGCCAAGATTGGCTGGCTGATTTAATCGTCGATGAGCTTGCGGAAAAAGAATCTGAGCCGGATGTCGAGCTAATCGAGCCGGAGCCAGCAGATATAGCAAATCAATTTGGAGCGGAAATCGACAACCGCGATCTTGTGTTCGATATGGACGACGATATGGGGTTAGATGATATGCCCGCGCTTGATGATTTGTTGGGAGAGTTGCTAGATGATGATGACGACGATGATTTCGATATGGGGATCATCGGTGATGGGGCTGATGAGTTTGGTGATGTCGATCTACTTGCGGCCGAATTAGAATATCTGGAGAGCGATAGTGATGAGGAAGCGGCCACTGACGTTGAATCTGAACCGCGTCCACTGGCACGTTGGCAAGGTTTAGTCCCTGGGGAAACAACCAAGTTACAAGTGCTGTTTCACGTAGGGGAAGCGGCGAGCGAAGAATCTTATCCGACCGGATTGGCGTTGCGTTATCCGGCAAACGAAGCGGGGGATACCCATACAGTGTTGATCGATCCACGACGCGGCCGTGTGCGTATGGTGGCGATTTATAACGTCGATGGGGCTTATTCATTGACTGATTTACGTCAACAGCATGGGTCTGAAGAACTGGCTACGGTGGTGCAGGGGCGAGGGCACTGGTTATTTAAGGAGAAAGGGATCGGTTTTGTGTCACGCCGTCGCGATCCAAACGATATTTTGTATGTCCAGCTTTTACGGCCGCAAGAGCGAATAGTCGATTATGAGGGGGTGCAGGGGTATGCGGCTGAAACCTTTGGTGGTAGAGGATAAACTTTGGAAGTTTATGCGACTGTTTCCGCCTAGTTGGTTTTTGATTTTTTGTTTTTAAGGAGATAATCCCATGTCCCGTACACGCCGTCGTGCAAACCGTAATAACAATCACCGGAAGCCTCATTCATCCTTTTTTGATATTCCTTATCGCCCTATTGTGCGCAATCAGTGGGCCCCCTACGAGATTGCGGGGCCGGATCGTATCGCTGAGATTCATGACAAATCGATGCAAATTCTAGAAAATACCGGCATGCGCTTTATGGATGAAGAAGCGATCGATTTGTGGGAAAAAGCGGGGGCCAAAGTAGACCACAAGCGACAACATGTGTGGCCGGATCGGGGCTTAATCGAAGAGCTGGTAGCCAAGGCGCCATCAAGTTTTACATTTCGAGCGCGTAACCCGAAGCGGAGCCGTTTAATTGGGGAAAATAGCATTAACTTCTTTTCAGCAGCGGGAACAGTCTTTGCCAACGATTTGGATCGCGGCCGTCGGCCGGGGGTACAGGAAGATTGGGTTAAATTAGCTAAAATCGCGCAGATGACCAATGTCATACATATCGGGCCGTTGCAAACGGTGGTATTGCACGATGTGCCGGTTCACGCCAAGCATTTAGAGATGTTTTTGATGGCCTCGACCATTTTGGACAAGCCCCATATGGGGGTGTCGCATGGGTATGTGATTCCGTCTGATGTGATTGAGATGGCGAAGATCGTACATGGTGAGGATCTTAAGCCTGAATTGGGGCCGGTGACTGGCGGGGTAGTAAATGTGAACAGCCCGCTTTCATATGATGACCGGATGTTGGGTGGGATGATTTCCTTCGGCCGTGCGGGGCAATTTATCGTAGTTACCCCGTTTATTCTCGCTGGGGCGATGAGTCCGGTAACGATGGCGGCCGCGATTGCTCAGCAAAATGCGGAAGCGCTGGCTGGAATCGCCTTGATTCAATTGGTTCGGCCGGGAGCACCGGTGATTTATGGTGGATTTACGACCAATGTTGATCTCAAAAGCGGCGCGCCCGCGTTTGGGACACCGGAAGGGGCTTGGGCCTTCTTTATTGGTGCGCAATTGGCACGGCGCTATGGTTTACCTTATCGTGGCAGTGGCTCATTAAACACATCGAATGTGCCAGACGGCCAAGCGATGTCTGAATCGATGTGGTCCTTGTGGCCGGTGGTGATGAGCCATACCAATTTGGTCTTTCATGCGGCCGGTTGGTTGGAGTCCGGTTTAACTTTCTCGTACGAGAAGTTCATCATGGACTGTGAAAATTTGGCGATGGTTGAGCATATGTTGGCCGGTCCGGAATGGTCTGATGATGCCTATTCTTTGGAATCGATCGATGAAATCGGTACGGCCGGGCACCATTTCGGCACTGCCCATACCCAAGCTCGCTATCAAACCGCGTTTTATCCCAACTTTTTGCATGATCGTCGTAACAACGGCACTTGGCTTGAGGGCGGCGGTGAAGATACGGCACAGCGGGCCAATCGACTGTGGAAAGAGGTGTTAAAAGCGTATGAAAAACCACCGATTGACTCAAATATGGAGCAAGCTTTGCAAGAGTATGTGACGCGCCGGACGAAAGAGCTGGAGAATGTAGCATTGTATGACTAACGGTGTGACATAGTTAGAAGGAATGGGGCGATCAGGTATAATTAATCCTGTGAATACAGAAAAAATAACACTGATCGCCACGCTTACGGCCGGACTTGAATCGACCGTTAAATATGAACTGCGCCAGCTCGGATTTGAAAAGGTGCGTGCTTCTGAAGGGAAAGTTGAATTTGAGGGAACTTGGGCAGATATTCCCAAAGCCAATTTATGGTTGCGCTGTGCAGACCGCGTTTTGTTGAAAGTGGGGGCGTTTACCGCGACTACATTTGATGACCTTTTTGAGCAAACGAAAGCGCTACCATGGGAGGCGATTATTCCGGCCGATGCTGAATTCCCGGTGATCGGGAAAGCGGTGAAATCGACGCTGGGTAGTGTCCGTGCTTGTCAATCGATTGTGAAGAAGGCTGTGGTTGAGCGCTTAAAAGAGGCGTATCAGATCGATTGGTTTGCCGAGACAGGGCAGAGATACACGATTCAGATCGATATGCGGAAAGATGTAGCCACATTGACGATTGATACGTCGGGGAGTGGTTTGCATAAGCGTGGTTATCGTACGGCGGCCGGTGAGGCTCCATTAAAAGAGACGATGGCGGCGGCACTGGTTTCCTTGAGCTTTTGGCGGCCGGATCGTTATTTGCTGGACCCGATGTGTGGGGCTGGCACCATTCTGATCGAAGCGGCAATGATCGGCCGACGAATTGCGCCGGGGTTAAATCGCTCATTCGCTGCTGAAAAATGGCCGGTCGTTCCGGCCGAGCTTTGGACTCAGGCACGGCGCGAGGCGCGTGCCGCGATTGATCTGACGACCCCCTTGAGCCTACATGGTTCCGATATTGATCCGGATGTGATCGAGATCGCCAAAGCGAACGCGGCTAATGTTGGTGTGGCTGATGATATAGAGTTTTCGGTTAAGGATATTAAAGATTTATGGATTGATCGGCAGTATGGGATCGTGATTACCAATCCTCCGTATGGGATGCGTTTATCTGATTTCCAAGAGCTGAACCAGATGTATATCTCTTTGCACAAAACATTTCGCAAGAAAAAGGGGTGGTCTTTCTATGCGCTCACGGCTGATCGGGTCTTTCCCAATTACTTTAAGCGGGCTCGGCCGGATCGGGTGCGCAAACTGTATAACGGGTCGGTGGAAGTAAACTATTATCAATATTATGGAGAGCGGCCGCCGAAAGATGAGTAGCTTGTGAGGCGAAGCGTTGGTTTGCGAAGAGAATAAAACCACAGATACGAGTGACCACAAAATTTTTTAGTTAGATGTGTTTAGAGCTTGTTTGTTGATGGTGGTTTAGAACAAGGGAAAATGATGACTTCTTTATCTCAATTTCGTGTCACAGTGAAGCCGGAGTGGTTGGATTACAATGGCCATATGAACGTGGCTTATTATGTGGTTGCGTTTGATATGGCGACCGATGAATTTTATAAAGAGCTCTGCATCGGTGAAGCGTATTTAGGGCGTGGCTTTTCTGTGTATACGCTCGGTATGAATATCGATTATATGCATGAGCTTTTTGAGGGGGACGAAGCGATGATTACGACTCAGCTACTTGATTATGATCATAAACGGGTGCATTATATTCACCAAATGCACCATGCCGAAACGGGAGCACTCGTTTCGGTTAATGAGTGTTTGGGAATGAATGTGGATTTGTCGAGTAAACGGAGTGCTGTTTTTCCTGATGATGTACAAACGGGGCTTGCGAAGATGCTGGCGCGTCATCGTGCGATTGATCCGCCCGCCCAAGCGGGGCGCAAGTTGGGGATTCGGCGAAAATAGCTGTTTTGTTGGATTTACGCCCCTTCTCGTAGGAAAGGTTGGGAGAGGTGCTTTGACCTTTTTAGTTAACAGCCAATCCAATAAAAAAGGACACCTCTAGGGGTGTCCTTTTTGTTACCAATTAATTGGGGTGAAGCTTACGACTTCGCTTCTGCGCGAGCCTTTGCCAATGCCGTCATGATGCGACTTTTACGACGTGACGCGTTGTTTTTGTGGATAATTCCTTTACGCGCCGCTTTGTCCAAGGTGCTTACCGCTTGTTGCATCGACGCTTCTGCTTCATCTAATTTTCCTTCTTCGATGAGGTTTCGCGTCTTTTTGATGTATGTTCGAGCGGCCGAACGATATTGACGATTACGCTCTCTACGCTTCGCATTCTGCCGTATGCGCTTCTTAGCTGACTTTGTATTTGCCACTGTTAATCTCCAAAATGAAATTGATTATGCTATGTGTTGATACACAGAGCGTGAGAGCGAATGGGATGTTAGCACAAAGCAGAAAAATTGCAACTTTTTACTAAACATAAAATTATTACACCGTCTCAGAAATCTTCGGAATTTTTATAATTTGTCTGTTTTGCCCCCCTCTCCCGTTGGGAGAGGGAAATTTATAAAATCCGCCTCCCCCACCCGCTCCTCATAGGAGGGGAGAAAAAGACAAATCACATTGGAGACGCTGTAATTATGTTTCTGATACTGCCGAGTTGGGTGGGATACGCGTAAATCGTTCAAAAACAATCGATTTACAGGGCTGTCATCCCCGCGTAGGCGGGGATCCACCGCTCAAACAG
>WTJY01000225.1 GCA_011524645.1 Anaerolineales bacterium
TACGCACTCGGCCAAAGGATGATATATGGGCAGGATCTACTGCGCCAACGTGTCGCCCTAGCCCTAAGCGAAATCATCGTCATTTCATCTGAAAGCTCCAGCATTTGGTCCACCGGTAACGGGATGGCCATGTGGTTCGATATGCTACTCAGACACGCCTTCGGCAACTACCGTGACCTTCTGCTCGACGTCACCCTAAGCCCGATGATGGGAAACTATCTCAGTCACGCAGGCAACCACAAAACAGACCTAGCCATCAATCGTTTTCCCGATGAAAACTATGCCCGTGAATTAAAACAGCTCTTTACGATCGGGCTTTTCCTGCTTAATGATGACGGCTCCTTGCAATTAGACGGAAACGGCGACCCGATTCCCACCTACGACAATCGCGACATCACCGAGTTCGCCAAAATTTTTACCGGCATGGACTATGATCATGACGGCGACCCGCGAGTTACTTGGACCATGCGCTTTGGGGGTGGTTGGCTCAACACCTACACCGCCGTTCGCCCGCTCAAATATTACGAAGACGAACACGAATCAGGCCCCAAAAAGCTCCTCAACGGCACAGTCGTTGCCGACGGACAAACGATTTTGCAAGATGTTAACGCCGCACTCGACAATCTATTCGAGCATCAAAACATCGCCCCCTTTATCAGCCGCCGTTTGATTCAATCCTTGGTCAAATCAAACCCATCGGCCGACTACATTAGTCGCATTTCGGCCGTATTTAACAACAACGGCGCCAACGTAAAAGGAGACATGCAAGCGGTCATCAAAGCGATTTTACTAGACGACGAAGCACGCAATCTATCCTTTATCAACACGACCAGCAACGGCAAACTGCGTGAGCCATTTATTCGTTTCACCCAACTCATGCGTGCCTTCAACTACACCAATAGCGAAACCAAATTCTGGGACGCAGGCTGGAAAATCGAAAACGATCTACGCCAATATCCACTCCATGCGCCTAGCGTCTTTAACTTTTTCTCTCCCGATTTTGTCCCAGCAGGCCCCCTCGCGGCCGCAGGGCTACGCGGCCCCGAGTTCCAAATGGTCAACAGCTACACAGCAATTTCAACCATCAACTCGTGGCACGCCGCACTTGAATGGGACTATGTCATCAATCACCCAGATGATGTAACTGAACCGGCTCCCGATTTCAGTTACGAAGAGTCTTTGGTCACCGCCAATGACATCGACGGGCTCATCGACCATCTCGATCTATTGCTCACCTATGGCACCCTATCATCCGCCATGCGTGACATTATGCGCACCGCCCTTCAAGGGCTCGCCGATGTCTCATGGCATGATGACATGGATGTCGTCCGCTTTGCTGTCCACCTATTTATGAGCTGCCCCGAATACGCAGTACAAGTTTGATTTAAACCCAAAAGGAATAAAAACATGGCACGAAAAATTTCACGTCGTCGATTCTTAGGCGAAGCAAGCTGCACGGCCGTAGGCTCTTCCTCCCTCTTTTCAACCCTCATGAATCTGCGCATGACCAACACGGCCGCCGCGCAGAATCTTCCAGCAACCCCCTCACGCTCCGTCACCGAACTCGCCTCTGGGGACGATTACAAAGCATTGGTTTGCGTCTTCCTTGCCGGTGGCAACGACTCATTCAACATGCTCGTCCCCAGTAGCGACACCGCCTACAATGACTACGCGACAATCCGCTCCGATTTAGCCCTTTCCAGCGGTTCGCTCTTACCCCTCAACTATTCAGATAGCCAAGGACGATCATACGGCTTGCACCCATCGATGCCAGAAGTAGCCAATATGTTTAATGATGGCGAAGTCGCCTTTGTCGCCAATGTCGGTACTCTTGTAGAACCGACAACCAAAGCCAACATCGACGCAGGGTTAGCCAATCTTCCGCTCGGTCTATACTCCCATAGCGATCAAATCATGCACTGGCAAACATCGGTCCCAGATAAGCGAACCGGCTTCGGTTGGGGCGGCCGCACGGCCGATCTGCTCAACTCGCTCAACAGCAACGATCAAATCTCCATGAATATCTCGCTGTCCGGCAGCAATCTATTCCAAACTGGACAAACGCTAACAGAGTACACCCTGCTCCCCAACAATCAGGCGGACGGCAAAGGTGCGGTCCAAATCTGGGGCCATGATCGGCCGTGGATTCGCTACACATTGCAAAAAGCCGCCATCGAATCAATGCTCGATCTAGAATATCAAAACCTATTCGATCAAACCTTCGCCAACATGACCAGCGCGGCCGTCGCTAGTGGTAACCAATTTGTCTCCGCCATCGAATCGCTCGACCCATTCACCACCGTCTATTCAGACACAAACTTATCCCACAGCTTACACATGGTGGCCAAAACAATCGCCCTGCACAACACGCTCGGCTTCCGTCGCCAAGTCTTTTTCGTTCTCATGGGCGGCTGGGATCACCATGATGAAGTCCTCGACAATCAGCTCGAAATGTTGTCTATCGTCAGCAAAGGGCTTAAAGAGTTTTCAGATACACTCAAAGAAATAGGGGTCTATGATCAAGTCACCACATTTACCGCCAGCGACTTCGGCCGGACACTAAGCTCAAACGGCAAAGGGTCTGACCACGCTTGGGGGGGCAACCATATCGTCATGGGTGGCGGTGTCAATGGGCAAAGAATCTTCGGTGAATACCCCGACCTCTACAACGACAACCCGCTCGATACCGGACGCGGCCGTTTAATCCCAACCACCTCTTGCGATGAATACTTTGCCGAACTCGCCCTCTGGTTCGGCGTCGATCCTAGTGAACTCCCCACCGTCCTCCCCAACATCGGTCGCTTTTACGACAGCACCACCAAACGGCAACCGCTCCAATTCATGAACATCCCCTTCGATCCAAGCCAAGCGACCAATCATGTGTTCATGCCCCTGATCTCACGATAGTGCAACAACATCCTAACAGGTTAACGTATCATCCGTTGCAACATCTTAATCCGTTGCCCCAGCTGTTCAATCGTACATAGAGCCTGATTCGACACATTTTGCGTCCGATTCAGCTTCGCATAAATTTCTTTATAGGGTAACCCAGATTTATAATGGAATCGCCCCGCAAGCTCCTTAATCTCTTCCATCAAACTCTGCTTAATCTCACTCTTGGTCGGCTGATACTGTTCCACCACCTTGTCATCAACCACTTGACGAATTTCCGCCATTTTCGGTTTCCAAGACGGATCGGCAAACAGTGTCAGTTGTTGCCCACTTACAATGACATCTTCCATCCCGCTATTGGTCGAATCCAACGCGGTCCAATACGCTTCCGCTTGCCGATCAACTTCCCCATCTAAAGGAAGACGGGCCTGAATCGGCCGTTTCTTGACCACATGCTTCTGTTCCAGCTCTATTTCTTGGGCCAGTTTCTTTAAGCGAAAATCGGCCGGTAAATAGACATACCCGACCTGAACCCCTTCAGGTTCTTTCGTTTTACGCACCAAACGGCCTAAAAATTGGCGAAAATACATCTTGGTGGTGATCGTCGTAGCATAAACACCTACGCGCAAGCGGGGAATATCAACCCCTTCACTCACCATATTGCAAGCCACAATCCACATCGTCTGACCCAAGCCATACTCTTTAATCTTTTGTGAAGATTGGCTATCATCAGACAAAACAAGCGTCGGCCGTTCCCCCGAAATCCGATACAGCAAAATCGCCATATCTCGCGCATGTTCTTGATCGGCCGCCACCACTAACCCACCCGCATCCACATGCTTTTTGCGCGTTTCAAGCAACATCTGATGGGCATCCCGCGCCATTTTCTCGATCCAACCACTGCTCACCTCTAGCGCCGTGCGCAAACGGCGAGCCGCCACCGTGTGAAATGTCTGATCGTCAAAACTAGCCCGCACCACCTCTTCCCCTTCTTGCCAAGACACTTCCCCCCCATAAGTGAAAAAGGCGACCGCACGACACACATCATCTTGTACAGCCTGAGAATAGCCGTAAACGTAATCGGGCGAGCTTTCATTCTGCTCATAGCGAACAAAGGGGATATTGCTGTTGTCGCTACGGAAAGCGGTCCCCGAAAGACACAAAACAAATTTCGCCGTATCAAACGCCGAGCGCAATGCGTCTCCCCACATCAGCCCCTCGGCCGCATGGTGTACTTCATCCAGCACAACCACCGCATTGCGCCCCAACCGTTGAAAGTAGCTCGGTTGGTTAGCCACTTGCTGATAAGTCACACTCGCCCCCTGAAAGTCTGAGCTCAGACCGATTTGCGCACGCAAATAGCTATCCAAGTCGATCCCGAAGCGAGAGGCTGCCTGCGCCCATTGGTGTTTTAAATGAGCGGTCGGTACCACCACAATAACATGCTGTCGTCCCATCTTTAGCTGATGTAAGCACACTTGCAGTGCGGCCGTTGTCTTTCCCGCCCCCGGCGTTGCTTCCCACAATGTGTGTGTCAGCTCTTTATCTAAAAGTTTTTCATAGCTCGTCAAAGCTTCTTGCTGCCAGCGCCGCAATTGAATCTTCAAAAAATCACCTCTTTTTCAACTGTATTAGCAAATTTGTTCCAACAACCAAGCGTGGAATTTTACCTCACTCAGTTGTCGATTTCATCCACAGTTTGCACAAAATCAACGATCTGATTACCTCATTGTCAAACGGTATAAACCGACTATACTAACCGCATGACCACACATGAAATGCCTGAAGTTCTAACCGCTAATGCGTTATCATCACATAACGCATGGCGTATCATGATTCTACTCGCTCCTGGCGAACGACTCGGTTTTGCCGGAAAGCTCGGCCACGATCTCGCCGTTACTCATAGCGGCGAAATGATCTTTGCCGCATTGGTCCCACAAGGGAGTTCATCCGCCTTTCAAGAAGCGAAACTGACTTTAGAGAAAGGGTTCCGCGAAGCAGCAACTTGTGGCATCTTGGCCGACCATTTGGTGATTATCCAATACCCAGCGCAACAAGAAGCTCGGGTACTGAGCCGATTGATCCACCGAGCCAGTATCGATTTCATCCTTAAGCGGGCTGACAAACATACAAGTTTTAGTAGTGCAAGTTTGCCTTGCGATGTCGGCGTTTTACGTGGTACGCCGGACCAGCTTAATCAAGCCCCAGATTTATGCCAGCTCGATCATATTTTGGTCCCCTCGGCCGGTGGTCCCAATACGATCGCCGCCTTTGAAGCACTCGCTTCGCTCACCAAAGACACCAAAATCACCGCGCTCTATGTCGCCAATGCTGACCTAGGCCAGCAAGCACGCGCCAGTGGGCAAAGCTTGCTTAACCATGCTCTAAACGTAGCAGATGTGCGGGAAGAAGTGGAAACGGTGGTCATTTCGGCCGAAGATCCGATTCAAGGGATCGTTAGCGAAGCCAGCCAAGATCAATATGATATGGTTATCTTGGGCGCCAATGAAGATACGATTGATCGGGTTATTTTTGGGGATGTCGTAGGTACGGTACTACGCGAAGCCCAAACGCCGGTCATGATCATGCGCCAACGGCGCCGCTTTGCCGACAATGTCATTGATCGGGTCGATTGGCGTTTAAGACAGTTGGTTCCCCACCTTGATCGACAGCAAAGAAATGAGACCTATGTGCGCATTCGGCGTAATTCACGGCCGGAAATCAGCTTCTTCGTGCTAATCGCCCTTTCGGCCGCTATCGCCGGTTTCGGCTTGCTCCAAAATAGCCCAGCCGTGGTCATCGGTGCCATGCTGGTCGCCCCGCTCATGTCCCCCATCGTCGGGTTAGGCATGGCGATGGTCTTAGGTGACACGCGCTTTATCCGCCTCTCGCTCGGCTCAATTTTTCGCGGCGTGGGGCTCGCGGTGGGGGTCGGGGTACTCGTCGGGGTATTCAATATCGGTAGCGAATTGCCACAAGAGGTTCTTAACCGAACCCAGCCCGGTCTGCTCGATTTAGGTGTCGCTCTGTTTTCTGGATTTGCGGGTGCATACGCGCTCTGCTATTCCCAAGCGGCCGGAGCTTTACCCGGTGTGGCGATCGCGGCCGCGCTTGTCCCGCCGCTCGCTTCGGTCGGCATCTCCTTCGTCAACGGCTATTACTCAGAATCTCTTGGCGCGTTGCTCTTGTTTGGCACAAACTTTATCACGATCAGCTCCGCCTCTGCGCTCGTCTTTTTCTTACTCGGATTTCGGCCGACCACATCAGAAAAACAGCGTCTCGAAATACGCTTACGAACGGCCAGGGTCGCCATCGCCTTACTTATTCTCAATGCCGGTGTGCTAACCTTCGCTACCTTGAGCCTCTTAGGTGACGCATCGCGGACGAGCAGCATTCAACAAGCGGTTTTTGACAGTGTCGCGTCCGTAGAAGCCGAACGACAAGAGACCGTTTCTAACTACAAGCTTGAACTTGATGAAACAATCATTGATCCACAAACCACAGAGGAAATACTTGAGCTCAAGGTGACTGTACGCTCATCCCACACCGTTTTCTATAACCATGTCCAATCACTACGCCAAAAAATCAATGATGCCCTATTCGCGGCCGGTTATGAATACAGTGAAATCGGCCTAGAGTTAATTGTTATCGATGTCACCTCGTTAGACCCCGAAGTCTTACCGAC
>WTJY01000101.1 GCA_011524645.1 Anaerolineales bacterium
GAAATGGTTAAGCCGCTGGGAACGGTTGAAACGGTAAAAAGGCAAAAGGAGAAAGGCAAAAGGCAAAAATTTGCCTGCCTGTGATTCTCGTGCAAAGCAAGGTGAATCACTCATCATTTGTCACTCGTCACTCATCATGAAATATATAACAACAATCAATGGAAATGAATATCAAGTCGAGTTGCTTGAAGACGGCCGTGTCCTCGTTAATGGAGAAGAATACGACACCGATGTAGAAACGTTAGGGTCTGGGGTTGTGTCGATGATCGTCAACAATCGCTCCTATGAAGCGGCTGTAGCGTCACCGGAACGGGACCAATGGGAAATCTTGCTGAATGGCGAGATTTATCAAGCCCGCGTACAAGATGAACGGGCCTATCGCTTGGCCAAAGCGCGTGGCGAACTCGATGCAGATACCGGTGAGGTTCCCACAAAATCACCGATGCCCGGTGTGATTGTCTCGGTGCAGGTCAGTGAAGGGGAAGCGATTGTCAAAGGACAAACGCTGGTCATCTTAGAATCGATGAAAATGGAAAATGAGCTCAAAGCGACTCGCGATGGGATAATAGTCGCCATCAAGACAAGCGCTGGTGCCTCGGTTGAAAAGGGTGCGGTACTTGTTGTGGTTGGAGACGCGGAAGAAGAATAATCATGGCGTTGATCTACCACATGACGACCAAACAGGCATGGGCGGCCGTTGATCCGGCCGTTGGCTATCAGCCCCCCTCACTTTCTAGTGAGGGGTTTATCCACCTTTCTACCCTCGATCAAATCCTCGGCACCGCCAACAATATTTATTACGGCCAGAAAGACTCCATCATCTTGTGTGTCGATGAATCCCGAGTTGAAGCGAAAGTTGTGTACGAAGATTGCTATGAAACCCAGCAGGATTTCCCCCATATCTACGGCCCGCTCATGCCCTCAGCCGTGGTCAAAGTGGTCGATTTCCCATGCGCGGCCGATGGCTCATTTACGCTACCGGCGGGATTAGCGTAGGCATCCCCCAAACGATTCGGCCGATGGCCGAATCACAGTCCAAAATTTGTTTTTTCGGTGGCAAGGTCGCCGAAAAAACAAATCAACAACTTTACGAGCCACCGCAGGCGATAACCAATCACACATATCAACTAAGCATAGGATTTCTCGGCTCCCATTCACCCAAGTTAACATTCGTCCCCTGAAAAAACCCTTCAACAACCATCTGAAACCGTTCGCTTAACGCCAGTCGCATTTCATCCACAATCCCATCAATCGTATACAGATCTTGTGCCGACTCGTGGGCGTTAGTCAGCAACATAAAATAGCTAAACAAACGAAAAATCGGCCAAGCGATTTCCCGAGGAAGCTCAGCGGCCGTATGTGCTGCGGCCGCGCACCAAATCGCATACTCCAATTTCCAATATTCGTCTAAATTCCAAACCCCTTCTTCGTGCAAACGGCCGAGGAAAGAGTCGGCCGTGTATTCGGCCGCCTGGGGAAAATTACGTCGAATTTCAGTCACAAAATCAATTTCAATTGACACAATCTATCCTTATATTTAAGGCTGGCTGTTCGATAATATCGCTCCAGTACGTGCTCCTCTGCATAAATAAATGCGAACGCGACAACAGGTTGATAGCGTAAAACAGTTGTGTAGCAATCAGAAGCCTGAGATTCACCACAAGCCAAATAGCCTATCTCGACTTCTTTGTCTTGTTCAACAAATAATTTGTAATACATCTCGCCAAATCAGTTCATCCCCTCGAAAATACTACCCCGCTAACAACAGTTGCTGCGCCTCTGTCAACTCACCATCGGCCGGAATCAGCGGCAACGTCACCGAAAACGTCGATCCATCTCCTGCCACGCTGTGCAAACGAACCTCTCCCCCCATCATCTCAGAAAAAGTCTTAACCAAAGCCAAGCCCAAGCCAGACCCTTTAAACTTGCGTGTCAGGCTATTATCCACTTGATGAAACATTTCAAAAATCTGTTTTTGATTCTCAGGAGCTATACCAATTCCCGTATCCATTACCTGCAAAACAAATTTAAACGCCTCATCTTCTTCACCCTCTGGTACAAAAATAGCCACCTTGATTTCACCACTCTCGGTAAACTTATTCGCATTGCTTACCAAATTCAACAAAATCTGCCGAAATTTACCAACATCAAGGTAAACAGTCTGATCTATCCCCATGCATGCATACTCAAAGCGATTATTGTTTTGCACAATCAGTGGCTCAATCATGCCACACATCTCATTCAAAAGAGAGGGCAAGTGACCACGCCCCCATTCCAAACGCATCTCCCCAGACTCCATCTTAGAAATATCGAGAATATTATTGACAAGAGCCAGCAAATAATCCCCTGAATTGCGAATACGCTCTACATCAATCAAACTCAATGAGGCATCGAAATCGTCATCCTGCATCTCCTCCAGCATTAAATCGCTATAACCGATAATCGCATTCAACGGTGTACGTAACTCATGGCTGACATTCGCCAGAAATTGACTTTTAGCCGTGTTCGCCGCATTCGCATCATCGCGGGCGATGATCATTTGATCACGTGAACGGATAATTTGTTGCACACTCACACGCAGAAAAATGACAATCAAGACGATAAACGCCAGCATCGTTAGCATTTCGGAGAACAATATAGTCGGTCCAGAAGAGACATATCCACGGCCGGTTAATTCGAGAATATAGAGCACAATGATGACGATCATCACCGCCCCCCCAAACAGAAGCAAATCCCGTTCCCCAAGAAAAACCCCTACCAAAACTAGTAAGAAATAGACCGACTGAAAGCCAAGATCATCTAAGCTATGAAAATACATTCCCACAAAAACACTCGCGAAAAAGCTCGCCATCATCAGCTTCATAACTGACTTAGCACGCCATCCCCGATAAGTGTGTTGGAAATAGGCGAATGCAAGAAAAAACGAGGGAATTACTGTAGACACTAAGCGAATATAGTCACCAACGACCACATAAAGTACTGAAAAAAGTGTAGACATAAAAAGGCCAATGGGCAAAGCCCATAACAACAAGGCGGAAGCATCCTGTTCAAAATTAATTGAAACGAAAAGATATTCTTTTAAATAATTAAAAAGTTTACGCATGGGGTTAGGTCCAAAGGGGAGATCAAATCCACTGTGAATCGATTAGACTCATCAGAGCGATCTGACAGAGTGTATCAAATCCATATCACCGCCTCAATCCCTCTCTCGCATATTGTCAGCACAAAACTAACAATCTTAAATCACCAGACAACAGCTACAGCGTCTCAAAAGTGATCTGTTTTTTCTCCCCTCCTATGAGGAGGGGGTGGGGGAGGTGGATTTTATAAATTTCCCTCTCCCCTAGTCCCTCTCCGGTTGAGAGAGGGGGCAAAATAGACGGATTCTAAAACGTTATAAAATTTCTGAGACGTTGCAACAATCTATCCATAGAAAAGCAAAATCTGAGACGTTGCAACAATCTATCCATAGAAAAGCAAAAAAAGAGCGACAGTCAAATTTTTGTTCAACTATCGCCCAGAAATATTTAGTCCCTTGACAGGTTTATTCCGATCCACCGCTCCAAAACAACAGCCGGAATGTCTCCGCCATTTCTTGCCCTTCTTCTCCAAATTGATCGAATAAATCGACCGGCATGCTCACTGTAACCACATATGTTTGACGCAAATCGTCGGGATTCATCAAAATATATTGGGTCAAATTCATCTCTTGATTGGTCCCGAACATCGTGGGCACATTGGCCGTATAAGCAAAGCGAGCCACAGGCACCCCATCAAATTCTAACTCCGAAACCTTTAGCTCACTCGTTAAATCGAAAAGCGTGCTTAGTTGCTCTTGATTAATCTCGACATATTCTTCAAATGTAAAATCGATCGGCAACTCTTGATTCACTACGTTCACGGTCGCCCCCAAGCCGGAAGCGATCGATTCTTTGTCTAAACTCAACCCATATAGCCGAATCCCAAATGCGGCAAACGATTCCATTTGATCGTCTAGTACAAATGCGTCGCGAATCGACTCCTCAACCAGTTCCAACCCTTCGTTGTTTGCCGGATCAAGCACCAGATAAGATTCTGGCAAAATCATTGAAAAGTTCGCAGTCGGATGTTGAGCCAAGGTAGAGCCATCTTCAAGCGTTGTGAGAACCAAAAATGTTTCATCAGACCCTTCATCGACTTCAACAATACGGGTCACTTCGATCTCGTCAACCACTTGCGTGACGACAATTTCTTCGACTTCAACCACTTTAGTAACCGTAATATCCCCTTCAATTTGAACGATCCGTGTGACTTCGACCTCAACTTCAACCACCACTTCTTCGGGTGGCATCGGGGTGTTGGTCGGCCGTGGTGTCACCGTTGGCAGCGCTTCAATGGTTCCCGCAACGGCCGCTTCAACTGTGCCATTTACATCGGCCGTTGGCTCAACTTCAGTTGGCGCGGTCGGCTCGGCCGCGCTCGTCGCCACCGCCGCCAAAGCTTCAACCGTTTCGGCCGCCTCAGCTATTTCCGCTTCCGCTTGAACCACAGCTTGCTCAAGTTCCGATGTATCAGGCGCGCAAGCACCCAATACCATCACAGCCAAAACTAGACAAAATAACAGTGTTAATTTTTTCATGTATCACCTCAATAGTGTGTATAACAAACTTTATTAGAAATAATTTTATGTCAACTATTTAGATCGTAATAGAAGATAGGGATTGGGAAATCGCCTCGGCAAAGGCTCCTCTCTATCCCTATCTTTGGTCTCTATCGCTTTATTTCCGATAAAGCTTAACATCTATTTCTAAATCTCCAACCGGCTACTCACTATTTTTGTAGCTGATTGGCATAAGCAAACAAGGCGGGCTGACCGCCTGTATGCCAAAATAAAATTCTTTGTGCTCGTGTAAACGCCCCCCAACGAATCAGATCGATCAACCCACCCATCGCTCGGCCGGTATAAACCGGATCAAGAAAAATTCCTTCTTTTTGGGCTAATAATTCGATCGCTTCCTGCTCAACATCGGTCAGAACCGCATACCCCGGCTCACTATAATCGTCGTTGACTTCGACGCGCTCCATTAAATTAGAGGGCTGTACCCCCAAATGAGCGGCCGTCGCGGTCGCCAATGCACCGACCTGCATCTTCAAGTCATCAGCGGTACGATCAATACTAATAGCAAAAATCTTTCCCCGATAGCCGGTCAAATGAGCCCCCAGAACCAAACCAGCTTGGGTCCCACCACTACTAGAAGCCACCACAATCACATCGATGTTCAGCTGCTGCGCCTCAAACTGTGTCACCGCTTCTTGCATGGCGGCCACATAGGCGGTTGTCCCGACTACATTCGACCCACCCAGCGGAATAATATACGGCCGATGACCCAACACCTCATGCTCTTTTACCACGTCATCAATCACCTCGCTCAGTGGACGCCCTTCTGTCCAATACAGATGCGCCCCCGCTAGCTGATCAAGCAGTAAATTCCCATTTTGCTGTGGATGATCCGCTTCAGATCCTTTTAGAACCAAACTACAGCCCAAACCTAAGCGAGCGGCCGCAGCGGCCGTTTGGCGACAATGGTTGCTTTGTGCCCCACCAATCGTAATCACATGATTGTGACCTTTCGCCAGTGCTTCAGCCATCAAATATTCAAGCTTACGCGATTTATTCCCCCCACCAGCCAAGCCTGTTAAATCATCTCGCTTAATAAAAAGCTCAGGCCCCTTGAACATTTTAGTCAAACGGGTCAACGGCTCAATCGGAGTCGGTGTGTGAATCAGAGAAACACGTTCAGGAAAATTGGGTATTGTCATCAATTGGGACTCAGTAGTAATTTAGAAATTTAATTTAATAATGCCGGCATAAACAATTTAAGAATCATTCAGACTTCTCATTTTCACCATTGTCATTCGGTGGTGGAAACTTAAAAAGCTGATCAGCTAAATGAGGTTGTTGTGGAATCTTAATCTCACCATACTGCTTCTCATAATTGGCGATATTTTGATTCAGCACATTCATCAACACCTTCGCATAAATAGGAGACATCACGACTCGCGCCATAATTTTCCCTTTTGGTGTCCGTGGCAAAACTTGCGCAAAATCAAGCACAACCTCGGCCGGTGTCATGCTCAAAATAGGGACATTAGCATAGACTGACTTTAAATCTGGCGATAATTCAATTTGAATACGGTTCGTTTTCGGTTTTGGGTTGGAGCCTTGACTCATATGTATTGATCCTATGGTATTTTTTATAGCACATATTTTTCGTTCATGATAGCTCGGCCATCTTAGAAAACCAAATAAATTTTATGGATTGGACCGGCAATCGACAAAACATTTGTTTATTCAGGCTCTTTGGATAAAATACGGCAAAAAGTACCAATTGTTACACAAAGGGCGACAAACATGAATCCGGAAGAGTATTTTCAACCATCACAATACACATCTCGTTGGTCATTACAACAGCTCGGTTGGCATTTCATTACACTTTTGTTAGGTGGCACCATCACCCTACTTGGATTAGGACTGTTTAATCGCACACAACCGGCCGCCATCGTCATTTCCCCCCCACTTCCAACCGCCACGGC
>WTJY01000325.1 GCA_011524645.1 Anaerolineales bacterium
TATGGTTTCAGAAAAACAAATTTTCGTCAACCTATCTAGCGAGCTTGAGATGGTGTAAGTCAAGCAAGGCCTCTTGTAGAAAATCCCTCCGGAGCTGTGGACTGAAAAATATTAGTAGGTCTCATCGGTGTGGCTTCTCGTTAACGAAGCTGAAGCGATAATCAAAGTCGCTGAATCAAGCGTTTTGTCTATGCTAGTTTGCTTTGTGAGCAACCTTAGACAAAAAAGCTGGGTGGTACCGCGGAGAATCGACGTCTTCGTCCCAGATCGGGATGAAGGCGTTTTTTATTTGCGGATAAGGATGGAGGATAGGGATAGAGATGAATCTTCGCCGAGGCGATTTTTCGATCCCCATTATCTGTCACTATTCACAATACCTTCGCCAATGTGGATCGTCTAATTGGATTTGCTCCCTTCCTATTATGAAGCGGGGTTGGGGGAGGTGGATTAACCCTCTCCCCCAGCCCCTCTCCCAACGGTAGAGGCCAGCCAAACAGCATGTTCTGCAAAACACAAAAAACTGTAGGTTACAGGGTGATAAAAATAAGTAGTGAAATCATATGGCAATCAAACGGCGTAAGAAAAAGAAACCAAAGCAACCGAAAAAAGCAAAACAGGCCAAGCAACCCTACTCTATCCCTCAATCTGAAGAGGAAATGATGGCACTTGTCGGTTTGGCGATGAATAGTGAATGGGCGGCCGCAGAGCCGGAACTCGCTAATGCCAAGCTTTTTGACCCGTTCGACATTGGGGTATTGTACGACGAGGTCTGGACTTCTCTGGGGATACCGGACTTTACCGGCGACCTATCTCAAGAAGAGCAAACCGGCTATTTTGTGCAATTGTATGGCAAGCTTTTTGCGGAATTGATCGATAAAAAGACGCAGGCCAAGTTGGTGAAAATTTTCCACAAAATGACCCTTCGTTTTCAACAACAAGCGATCTCTCCAATGGATCAGGAGAAGGTCAAAGCTTTAATGGGGATTCATTACATTATTGATCACCAACCCCCAGCACAGTGGATCACCATTGGTGCGTTGACGACATTGATCGATCAGTATGTGGAAACGTATCACGATAGCCTTCATGAGGATAGGGTTTCCGAATTTGGTGATTTTCTAGAGAACATTACGGAAGAACTAGGCTTAATTAACTTCTATCTCTTCAATAGCTTTATGCCGAATACACCGCATGATTCATCTCTCGTTGGGGAACCGTGGTCGGATGATGAAGAGCTTTGGCGGATTCATCTAAATGGGCTGTTGAGCGCTCTGATTCATTTTGATTTGTTTACGGCCGAAGAGCTTGAAGGGCTTGAGGCGGAGATGGATTTGGCGCAGGATGTTGCCGATGAAGCGGTCCATAACGGGATGATCCAGAAATATTTGGATGAAGTGAGCGGTTATCTTGCGACTGTCGTCACGGCCGACCATCGTGACAAGCTAATTGAAAGCGTTTCGGCCGTCCAAAAAATGGCCCCATCGTCGGATAATGATCGCTTCTGCCACCTGTTGCTTCAACATATCCGCGACGATTCTTGGTGGGATCAATACCAAAACGCGCTTTATGTCCGTATCTTTTTGGGTGAAGGGATTTCGCTCGGCATCGATATGGGTGATGATGTGGACGATGAAGCGGCCGCGCCTGACGCGGATTAACAGGCATGAGATTTTTGTTAAAAGAGCAACCCTATGAAAAGCCTGTGGCCTCTGGTCAGTTGCGCTATTTCAAGCATGAGGGCGCGACCGGCGCGGCCGAATCATGGCGTTACACGGCCGCTTTTGACAACTATCATTTTTTGCGTGTCGATTTAGACGGCCGGAAATCCTCCGGCCACACCTACCTTTATAACCTGTTGCTCAATCCGGCCGGACAGCCGGAGCAACTAAAATATCGTTTTTACACGGCCGGTTGGCGCATTGCGGGTCAGCTCCTATTTGAAAACGGGGAAATTTTATCGGTACACGACCTGAACGGAGAACGGACCGAACGATTCTTCCCCGATACCGGCGCATTTTGGTTTCCCTCGGCCGTCGGCTTGGGGCTGATGGCATCCCATGTGGGGGGGGAATCTGTGACCGCACTGACCTTAGACAGCGCACTAGATGCAGAGAATCGACCCCACTTGACCCCGATACAGGTTGAAGCGGCCGTGACCCAACAAAACGAGACAATCACCATCGCTTGGAACCGAACATGGCGCAAATTGACGCTCGGATCGAAAGGGTTTGTGCAAACCATGACTCGGGCCGACGGATTACAAGCGATGAGTTAACAACAGCTAGATATGTATGAAATATGATGACCTATTTCGGAATCTGGCTAGGTCTATGAACCGATTCGTCATTTGTCACTCACTATATCGTCTCAGAAATCTTATAACTTTTTAAAATCGGTCTGTTTTGCCCCCCTCTCCTGTTGGGAGAGAGGCTGGGGGAGAGGGAAATTTATAAAATCGACCTCCCCCAGCCCTTCCTCATAGGAGAAAAATAGATCACTTTTGAGACGCTGTACTTATTTACTAACCTTAGGAAGAAATCATGTCATTTAAAGACGTAAGCAATAAAGTCGATTTCGTTAAACAAGAAAACGACATCCTAGATTTTTGGAAAGCGACTGATGCGTTTAATAAATTGCGTCAGCTCCGTAAAGATGCCCCTGAAACGTGGAGCTTTATCGATGGCCCGATAACGGCGAACAACCCGATGGGGGTTCACCATGCATGGGGACGGACCTATAAAGACCTGTATAACCGCTACAATGCGATGCTCGGGAAAGAGTTGCGTTGGCAGCAAGGGTTTGACTGTCAAGGGCTCTGGGTTGAGGTCAATGTTGAAAAAGAGCTGGGCTTCCAAAGCAAGCGGGACATCGAAGCGTATGGCTTGGCTGAATTTATCAAGCTGTGCAAGATGCGCGTTTTGAAATATGCCGGTGTGCAAACGGGGCAGTCGATCCGTTTGGGATACTGGATGGATTGGAATAATTTAGAGCAGCTTGAGTATTTGCGTGAAAAGCTGGAAGAAGATGCGACCCAAATCATCACCGTTGAAGGGCCGGAGGGGCCGGTGACCGACACGGCCGAACAGATCGTCGGCCGTTTGGGTTTGCCTGAAATGGGTGGCTCTTACTTTACCTTTAGCAACGAAAACAACTTCCAAATCTGGCGTTTTCTCCAAGAATGTAATGAAAATGGGTATCTCCATAAAGGTCGAGATGTCATGCCATGGTGTTGCCGTTGCGGGACAGGGATTAGCCAACATGAGATTGTGACAGATGGGTATAAAGATATTACCCATGATTCGGTCTATGTTCGTTTCCCATTACACGGCCGTGACAAAGAAGCATTGATCGCGTGGACGACAACCCCTTGGACGCTGACCAGCAATGTGGCGGCGGCCGTTCATCCTGAACTTGACTATGCTAAGGTCAAATCGAATGACGGTTGGACCTACTACATGTCGAAAGCGGTAGTCAAAGAGACGATGAAAGGGAAAGTGCGTGACTATGAAGTGGTGGGCGAAGTGAAAGGGGAAGAATTGGTCGGGTTGACCTATGATGGCCCGTTTGATGAATTGACCATCGTAAAAGAAACCTTTGGTGAAGCCGGTTACACCCACCGCGTGATTGAATGGAAAGATGTCAGCGACACCGAAGGGACCGGTATTGTCCATATCGCCCCCGGCTGTGGTGCGGAAGACTTTGGCTTGGGCAAACAAAACATGTTGCCTATTTTGGCTCCGCTTGATGAAAACGGCATGTATGAGGTCGGATATGATTGGCTGACCGAAAAATCTGTTATGGGCATTTCAGATACTATTTTCGACAGCTTGCGCGAAAAAGATGTCATGTACCGCAAACAAAAATACACGCACCGTTATCCACACTGTTGGCGTTGTGGCGAAGAACTCGTTTATCGCTTAGTCGATGAGTGGTTTATCAGCATGGGTAAATTGCTGGATAAAGGGCGTGAAGAGATCACGGCCGAAGAAAAACAAGCCAACTTGCGCTATCAAATTATGGATCGGGTCGATGATGCCACATGGTATCCCGGCTTTGGCTATGATCGGGAACAGGACTGGTTGCGCAATATGCATGACTGGATGATCTCGAAAAAGCGGTATTGGGGCTTGGCGTTGCCGATCTGGGAGTTTGAAGATGGGTCATACCATGTGGTTGGCTCGCTAGATGAGCTAAAAGAATTGGCGGTTGAAGGGTGGGATACATTTGAAGGGCATACACCACACCGGCCGTATATCGATGCGGTTAAGATCCGTCACCCCAAAAGCGGTTTGGTCGGGACGCGGATTAAAGATGTCGGTAATCCTTGGCTTGATGCGGGGATCGTCGCCTTTTCGACATTACGTTATAGCTCAGATAAAACCTATTGGGACAAGTGGTACCCGGCCGATTGGATCAGTGAAAGCTTCCCCGGTCAGTTCCGCAATTGGTTCTATAGTTTGTTGGCCCAAAGCACCGTTTTAGCCGATGTCGGTCCATTCCGTAATTTGTTCGGTTATGCGACCCTGCTGGCGGAAGACGGCCGTGAAATGCATAAATCTTGGGGGAACTCGATCGAGTTTAATCAGGCCGCCAACAAAATGGGGGCGGACACGATGCGCTGGCTTTATGCGAGCTGTAAACCGGAAAAGAATTTGCGCTTCGGCTTTAATATCGGGGACGAAGTGCGCCGCCGCTTTGTGATCCCGTTGTGGAATGTCTATTCATTCTTGGTGACCTATGCCAATTTAGATGAATGGACCCCGAGCGCGGGTGAACGGCCGGTGAGCGATGATTTTGGGAACGCCCAAATGGACCAATGGATCATCGAACGGCTCAACGAAACCGCTTTGGCGGTTCGGGCCGAGTTGGATGTCTATGACGCTGAAAAAGCGACCCAACACTGTGAAGCGTTGCTCGACGATCTGTCAAACTGGTATGTACGTCGCAGTCGTCGCCGGTTCTGGAAAAGTGAAGGGGACATCGATAAACAAGCGGCATATGCCACGCTTTATCATGTCATGGTTGAGTTTATCAAAATCTTGGCCCCGTTTATGCCGTTTATGACCGAAGCGATGTATCAAAATTTGGTCCGTTCTATCGATGCGGATGCGCCGGAAAGTTTGCACCATTGCTTGTATCCGAATCCGGATGCGGCCGTTTTGGATCAGGCGTTGCTCGACAAAATGCGCTTGGCGATCATCACTGCGGGGCTGGGCCGTGCGGCCCGTAGTTCGGCCGATGTGAAATTGCGCCAGCCGTTGGCGACCGCGCGTGTCAACGTGGGTAGCCAGCAAGCGCAAGATGACTTGCGTGAATTGGCCGATGTCATCGCGGAAGAAATGAACGTCAAGACGATTGAAATCGTGTCTGAAGTGGGTGAATTGGTCAACTATAAGTTGATGCCGAACAACCGCGTACTGGGTCCGAAATTTGGTAAGGTGTTCCCGAAAGTGCGTAAGGCGTTGGGTTCTCTTGATCCGGCCGAAGGGGCACGTATCTTGCAGTCTGGTGAGACGATTTCGTTGGATTTGGGAGATCAGACGGTCGAATTAACGGCCGAAGATGTGTTGGTGCAAACGGAATCACGCGGTGGTGCGGCCGTGGCTAGCGAGAAAGGGGTCACCGTCGCGGTTGATACAGAGTTAACCCCAGCGTTGATCCAAGAAGGGTTCGCACGTGACTTGATCCGCCAGTTAAACAATATGCGGAAAGATGCGGGGTTAGAAATCTCGGATCGGATCGCTGTGGGCTATACGGCCGATGGTGAAACGGCTGCAGCCCTGACCAACTTTGCCGATTTTATCCAAGCGGAAACACTGGCGCAGACGCTAGCGGCCGGTTTGCTAGACAGCCCGTTGGCGAGTGAAACGGTGACTGTTGGGGATAGTGAGGTGACGTTGACCTTGCAGAAAACGGGGTAATAATCCCTCTCACTGACCAACTTAAGTAACAACGAACGAAGTTCGCGTAAAACGCAACGCGTAAGTATTATTCTCTTGCGCGCTGCGTTTTTTTGTCGCTGTTTTTTAGAGAAAAATAAAGGTAAAGTTTATATGCGTCGTTTTGTCCTCACACTGTTTCTATCGTCTGCATTTTTGTCGGCCGTGTGGCTGGTGACCCGTGCCGTCGCCCAAGAAACACCGGATGAGCCTACACCTACTATTGTGGCTGATCCGTTGCACGTTATTTTGCTCCAATCGGCCGATTCCGTATCATCGACCGTTTCTGTCGAACCGATACCTGTGTCGGCCGCTGACATTGCCTCGGTAAGCGGTGTAGATTCTTGTGCAAGCGCGACCACGCCTCTTCCCTTTGATTATGAAAATGATATTCTTGAGGTTGGAAGCCCTACCGATGTCAGTGCCTTTACAACAGATGCAAGCGATCCTGTCTTGATTTCATGTATGGAGGGTTCTTACAACAATCCACGTGGCTATCGGACCGCTTGGTTCAAGGTTGTAGCACCGGTTAGTGGGGTGATGATCGCTGAGGTTGCAACGAACTCTGACTATAAGCGCAATTATGATACGGTAGTGGCTATTTATTCAGACAATATCGGTGATGATAGTTGTTCTAGTTTAAGCCAATTAATGTGTAATGATAATCACAACGGCATTTTATCTAACGCACAAGCATCCGTGACCTATAATCAAACATATTACATTTTAGTCGCTGACCGTAATCAAGCCGCGAGCGGGCAACTTTTACTTGATCTTAATGTGTCCATCGAAACTGGTGATGATGTTTTGGGCGGAAGCGGGTTAGGCAATCAGAATGGGGCTTGGTCTGTTTCGAATACGATTCTTGACGATCCATTAACTCGCCATACAGTGGTTGTCCAAGACACCGATGTTTATATTTTAGGTGGCCAAAAGGGTCTTATCTCGAACTCTCCGGACCGTGTTGGAGAGTTGTACCGATTTGATACAGTAAATGAAACATTGGAGCAACTTAGCCCTATGAATGCATCACCTGCTCCAAATGGTGGCCGAGGGTATTCAAATGCGGATGCGATGATTGTCGCCAATGAGATTCACTATCCTATGGGGTATATCGGCTCGGCCGGTGGCTCTCCCGAATATTCAACGGAGCAGTGGATTTACAATATCGATACAGATACTTGGGGTACATTGAACGACTTCTATCCGACGGCGACCTCGTTTGAAAGCTCGTTTCGTATTTCTGGACTGGCTTATACCGCACTAGTACCCTATAGTGCTTCCCCCCAAGAAGGGTTTTATGTTACGGGTGGGATACAAGGAACCCCTCTCTCCGCATCTACCCCCTATACTGATACGGTCATACCTAGCAATAGATTCTTCCGCTATTTGTATAATACAAACACGAATGGTAATCCATTATGGCAAGAATTTACTTCGATGTCTTCCGCTCGGTATGCCCATATGGCCGCGACGCTCGAAGATGATTCAAATATTGAGTGGGTGTGCGTTGTGGGGGGCTTGTCATTTGATAATATAGGTCCGATTGTCATTAACAATGGTGAATGCTATAACGCAACAACAAACAGTTGGGACAATACGAAAGTGGGGGATATGAACATTCCTCGGTATGGAGGACATAGTGCCGTAGCGCCTGATGGTACTTGGTATGTGTTTGGGGGTGCAGGGACTGATGGCCAACCGATTGCGGAAGTTGAAGCGTTCGATATTAACACAGGACAATGGACAATCATGGCACCTAATTATAATTTAGATAACCCTAAATTGATTTGGCCGCGTGGTGTATTTGTCGGAAATAATTTGTGGGTGTTCGGTGGCGAACTCACTCCAAATTTCCTAGCAACTGGTCTTTTGGGGAGTTTTCCTAATTCCCAAATTTCAGTGAAAACATTTCCCTTCAATGATACGTATCCCAATCAGGTCTATCTACCGCTTAACTATAGCGGCTATAATCCTAGCGGAAATACATTTGCATCGGCCGAGTCGGTCACGCTTGACACCGATTATACCGATTCGTTTACAGGTTTTGGAGATGTGTATAATGCGTATAGGTTTACGACCAATAACGCAGGAACCTATACGATTTCACTTGATGGTCAAGCGGCCGGTGCCGATGCCGATTTTTACATTTATAACGACATGATAGAGCTTATCGGATTTTCTCAAGAAATCGGTAATACAGATGAAAGCACAAGCTTATCACTTGACGCATCCAGTCGTTACTATATTTTGGTTGCGCGTAGCTCGCCACCCCCCAATTTAGAAGCTTTGGGGACATTTACACTGAACGTTACCTCACCGTAAAAGCGTAAGAGACGCTTCACTTAGAGTAAGAAACGGCCTTGCCTCGGCTATATAGTTTCGGCCGGCAGAACCTTCTTCTTACTCTTACTCTTACTCTCCACTCTTATTACCCTTATGCGTATTCTCCATTTTGCTGACGCCCATATCGATATGGTTACCCAAGGACGAATCGATCCAGAAACCGGGTTGCCGGTTCGAGTGATCGATTTTTTGACATCGCTCGATCAAATTGTTGATCGTGCTATCGAAGAAGCGGTTGATTTAGTTGTTTTTGCCGGTGACGCTTATAAAGACCGCAATCCGCAACCGACCTATCAACGGGAGTGGGGGAAACGGATTATGCGGCTTTCCCAAGCCGGTATCCCGACCGTTTTGCTGGTGGGGAATCATGATGTGGCTCGTGCGTCGAACCGGGCCCATACCCTGCATGAATTTCGGACCTTGGCTGTGCCCTATGTGCATGTGGGAGATCGCATTGAATTGTTGGGACCCAAAGAGCTGGGGATTCCGGTTCAAGTGCTGACCCTGCCGTGGGTGTCCCGTAGCACCTTGATGACACGTCAAGACACGGCCGGTTTAACCGTGCAACAAGTCCTCGAAAAAATCGAAAATTTGATTACATCGGCCGTGCAAAATTTACTTGCTCAAGCCGATCCCGATTTGCCCCTAATCTTGACCGCCCACGCCAGCGTGCAAGGGGCCAAATACGGCAGCGAACGGACCGTCATGCTCGGCCATGAAGTCGTCTTTAGCCATTCACTCATGCGCAATAAGCGGATCGATTATGTCGCTTTGGGCCATATCCACAAGCACCAAGATTTAAATCCTGATAGTCACCCACCGGTCATTTATCCCGGTTCGATAGAACGGATCGATTTTGGTGAAGCGCGCGAACAAAAAGGGTATGTGCTGGCTGATGTAAAGCGTGGGGAAACGACATGGGAATTTGTCCCGCTTAAAACCCGCCGTTTTATCGATTTAGCGATTGATACCCCATCGGCCGATAGTTTTATGGCGGACATTATGGACCAACTGCCTGATGCCAATAAAGTAGCGGGCGCGGTTTGCCGCTTGCGCTTGAGCTATCCGCGCGATTGGGAGCCGTTACTCGATGAGAATGGGATTGCGGAACAGCTTAAAGAAGCGTTGAGCTTTCAGATTCTCAAAGACCGTTCGACGGCTAAACGATCACGGTTGGGGGATACAACGGCCGTTGATCAGCTCACACCTCTCGATCTTTTGGAAACCTATTGGCGGACTGTCGATCTTGAAGCGGAAGAGATGGGCGCGATGCAGGAATTGGCGAAAGAGATTCTGGGTAAAACAGCTTGATTTGAGTGACGAATGGCGAATGATGAATGATGAGTCACGAATGACGAATGGGGGAGTCGTATCATAATCCCTTTTGTTCTCGTGAGGGGCACATGATAGAATCCATAAACAAGCCCACATTACCAGCAAATACTCTTTGATAAAGCAATAGATTTTATTTGCAAGATCGTGCGATTCCTAAAATCGGTACGGTCTTATGTTGGTTTAAAAATAGGTACAGGCGAAACGTTGGCGATACGAAGCAATTTGATTGATTCGTCATTCGTCACGTGTCACTCCAAAATCTGGAAGGTTGAGATGTTAAAGACACATAACTGTGGTGAGCTACGGCTTAACCACGAAAATGAGATTGTAACGATGGCCGGTTGGGTAAACCGGCGACGCGACATGGGCGGGGTAATTTTCCTCGACATGCGTGACACAACAGGTTTGGTGCAGGTGGTTATCGATAGCGGTAAATTAAATACCGATTTCGCAACCGCTGAAAAATTGCGCTCCGAATATGTGATTCAGATTCGCGGCCGTGTAGTGGCCCGTATTGAAGGGCAAGACAATCCCAATTTGGCCACTGGACAAATCGAAGTCATCGCCACAGAACTCAATATTCTCAATCCTGCCAAAACACCACCGATTCAAATCGACAAAGAAGCGGGCGAAGATGAAAGCATCCGCTTGAAATACCGCTATTTAGATTTGCGTCGGCAACGGATGCAAACCAATATCCGTCTGCGTCATAAAGCGATTCAATATTGTCGCAACTTCTTAGATGCACGTGGCTTTTTAGAAATCGAAACCCCGATCTTGTTCAAAAGTACCCCAGAAGGGGCGCGGGACTATCTGGTGCCGAGCCGTGTTCATCCGGGTAAATTTTTCGCCTTGCCACAAAGCCCACAACAGCTTAAACAGCTCTTAATGGTGGCCGGTTTTGAACGGTACTTCCAAGTTGCGCGTTGCTTCCGTGACGAAGATCAACGTGCTGACCGCCAACCGGAATTTACCCAGTTGGATATGGAAATTAGCTTTGTAGAACGGGACGATATTCTTGATTTAATCGAAGAAATGATGCGTGGTATGGTCAACGAAGTTAGCTTGCTTCCTTTGGCTTATCAAGATTTCCCTCGGATTAGCTATCAAGATGCGATGGAAAATTACGGTTCAGACCGGCCGGACATCCGTTATGATATGAAGTTAATCGACCTGTCTGATTTGGTCGCGGAAAGCGCGTTCAAAGTATTTGCCAACAACGTCAAAGAAGGGAAACCGGTTAAAGCGATCTGCGCCAAAGGGTGCGGCCATTACAGCCGTAAAGATATGGCTGATCTTGAAAAGTACGTCAAGAAATTTGGTGCTAAAGGGTTGGCTTACTTGGCGATCGATCCGAAAACTGAGCAGGTCAAAGGGCCTATCGCTAAATTCTTCACCACCGAACAATTGGCGGCCATTATGGACCGTATGGGTGCGGAAGTGGGCGACTTGATCATGTTGTCTTCCGATGTTAAATCGGTTGTCTATGAAGTGTTGGGTGAATTGCGCCAAGAGATGGCCCGCCGTTTGGGCTTGACCGATACCGGTAACTTGGCGTTTTGCTGGGTGATCGACTTCCCGCTCTTTGAAGAAGGGTTGGAAGACGGCCATTACGCGCCTAGCCATCATATGTTCACCTCGCCGAAACGGGAACACATTCCGTTGTTGGACACCGATCCACATGCGGTTTTGAGCGAACAATATGACTTGGTTTGTAACGGATTTGAAGTGGCTGGTGGGAGTATCCGTATCCACGAACGGCCGTTGCAACGGAAAATTATGGAACTGATCGGCTTTTCAATGGAAGAAGCGAAAGAGCAATTCGGCCATATGCTTGAAGCGTTTGAATATGGGGCTCCGCCACACGGTGGGATCGCTCCCGGCTTGGACCGCATTATCGCGTTGATGGCTGGTGCGCCGAATATCCGTGAAGTGATGGCGTTCCCCAAGAACCAAAGTGCGACCGACTTGATGGCGGATGCTCCTTCATTTGTTGTTGAGAAACAAATGGACGAGTTGCATATTCAACCGGCCGGCCGTGGCTTGATCGCGATTCAAGAAGCGGAAGAAGCGGCCGAATAGGTTTGGCAAGGTTTTTGCCCGTCGGCTTATCATCTGATAAGCCGACGGATATTAGATGTTTACAGAGGGAACCTAGTTGAGCTTGCATTAAGCTTTATCGGAAATAAAGCGATAGAGACCAAAGATAGGGATCGAGTGGAGCCTTTGCCGAGGCGATTTCCCAATCCCTATTTTCTATCTAGCGTTTCCCGCGGCATGGAAACCGCAACGCCAACCAATACCCCTACCTGTACCAACACACCAACGAGTACATCTACCCATACAAGCACGCCGACCAATACGCCAACGCCAAGCCCCACAGCGACCGCTTCTACTACGGTCTATCTCTGTCACAAGTAGCGTCTGAGCGATATGTGGCGGAAACGGTCGTGCTGTTGAATCGCCAGCTGTACTGTAAACGGGATTTGCCTGAAACGGCCGTGACATACTGGTAGGGAAACTTAGATTTAAGGCGTAAAACGATAGCTTTGAGTTAGTTTTTACTTGTTAAAAAGCATAAAATAGGCACAGAAAATACACAAACCATTCACACAAACATATTAGGAGATAAATAAAATGGGTTTTAATAATACAAATGACACAAATCCCTTCGGCTATGTGGACGAACACCGCATTGCTCAAGCTTTGCCAGAAGCGATGCAACAAACCTACAGTTGGATGGGGCTCGGCTTGCTTTTAACGGCGGTCGTGGCGTGGTTCTCACAAGGGCTATTGATTAGCGTTCTCCAAGCGTTTCCCTACGCCATGTTTGTCGCATTTGGGATCGAACTTGCGATTGTTTGGTGGTTAAGCGCCCGTATCATGACGCTCCAACCGGAAATCGCCTTAGCCGGTTTTCTCGGTTACGCAGCGATTAACGGGTTTACGATGGCCTTTGTCTTTTTGGTGTACGAGCTCGGTAGTGTGGGGCTCGTTTTCGGCATTACCGTTGTCATGTTTGGGACGATGAGTTTGGTTGGATATACGACCAAGACCGATTTGTCGAGCTGGGGTAGCTATCTCATGATGGGGGTTATTGGGGTAATTGCCGCTTCGATCGGCAACTTTTGGTTGCAAAGCCCTATGGTACATTGGGTTGTTAGCTATGCGGGTGTGGCGATTTTTCTCGGTTTGACCATTTATGATACGCAAAAGATCAAAAATATGACGATTTGGGCATTGAAGACAGGCGACGAGCAAAACTTACGCCGCGTTGGGGTTCGTGGCGCGCTTAGTCTTTACCTTGACTTTATTAACTTGTTCCTCTTTTTGCTTCGTATCTTGGGGCGTCGCCGGTAATTTTGATCATGCCTGATCGGTTAATTGTAATTGCATCGAACATGGGGCGGTGGTTTGTCATCGCCCTAAATTCGGATTAAATATATTGTCTCAGAAATTTTATGAGTTTTTTTCAATTCGTCTGTTTTGCCCCTTATCCCAACGGGAGAGGGGGTGGGGGAGAGGGAAATTTATAAAATCCACCTCCCCCAGCCCCTCCGCATAGGAGGGGAGAGAAACAATAGATCATTTTTGAGACAATGTGTTAAATACTCTGTAACAGATGGAGCGCTCAGAGCCTAATGTGCGCCAATTTAATTGTCATTGGATCAAGAAAATTGGTTGGGTTTTTTGTGATTGGGTGACGCGAGGGTGCGGCGTACTGTGGCGCGTTTGATCGTGCGTGGTTCACGTGCATAGGGTTCATGGGCGGGGGTGGTCATCATAAATTTAGATAGGCTTGAAATCGAGCCGTAGTGTGTCGCACAGGCGCGGCAAAGAGCGGCTCCGAACGAAATGATTAGGCCGGTGTTGTAGACCCAGATCAATAAAACGACAAGTGATCCGGCCGCGCCATAAACGGCCGTAATGGTGCTATAGATCAGATAAATTCGCAGGACCCATTTGTTTAAGCTAAACAAAGTCGCTGTAACAACCCCACCTATCCAGACATCAAGCCACCAGTTATCCGCCTCGGTGAGTACCTTGAACATGGCGGCAAAAATAAAGGCGAAGACGATAAATAGTCCCCAGGATTCATCGATGCTAACGAGTAGCGGAACGATAGCGGGGACACGATCCGCGAAAAATGCGGTCAACGTCGACACGGCGGCGCTAATCGCCAACGAGCCTATCAGTAAAAAGCCGATACACAGTGCCATGATAATGCCTGCAACTCTTTGTCGGATCGTGTAAAGCATGCTGCTACGTCGCTGGACCGGCACCCCCCAGATCACATTGATCGTATCGGACAAGAGTGAAAATGCGCTTGAAGCACCGATCAACAAGACGACGACACTGATTAAACCGGCGACTAAGCTTGAACTAAACTGGCTCGTATTTTCGATGACGCTGCGTACGGCCGTGGCTACCTCGTCCCCACTGGCGGCCGCGATCTGATTGATCAGCTCACTTTCTGCGAGCTGCTCCCCATAGACTTGTCCCGCAATCGCTAGGGCGATCACGACTAAGGGTGCCAAAGACAGCATCGCATAATACGACAGTGCGGCCGCGAGACTGAATGGATTTGAGCGTATCCAAATAAGAATGGCGTCACGCGTGATGAGAAATGGAAGTTGTAGTTTTGCCTTGACCCAATCCATGGGGGGAAGTCTAGCATGGACAGAGAGAAGAGGAAAGAGACAGAGAAGAGAGACAGAGAAGAGAGACAGAGAAGAGAGACAGAGAAGAGAGATAGAGAAGAGAGACAGAGAAGAGGGGGATTTTAGATTTGTGAGCAGATCTTTTTTCTGTCTCTAGCGAAGCGATTCTCTGTCTCTGTCTCTCTCCTATTACTGAACAGATTGTGAATAAGGTTGACAGCCCCGAATAGCTGTGCCATAATGCCCGCATCATTTACATTTATTTATTGTGTGAAGCAATCTTAAATAAAAGGAGGTGGTGCGAATGGATTTAGATAGTCCTAAGAACGCCGCAGCACTACCTCCCATCCAATTGGGATAAAGTGCTGTGGCGCCCCGTGAAAACCCCACCTCCTTTCAGGCGGGGTTTTCCATTTTAAACGGCCGAATCCCTATTGCATCCTGAAAGGGGCAGACTACAATTCCTACACAACAACCCTTAAACTTAATGAAGTAAAGAGAAGAGAGTAGAGAGACAGAGCTATTCTGTAGTTCTATGTTTGTTATTAGATATTTTCTTTTCTCTGAGCGAAGCGGTTCTCTTTTCTCTAGTAAAGCGATTCTCTTTTCTAACCCAACAACTGCAAACTTATGAATATATTAAAAGATGGAACCGTCACCGATCCGCAGGGATTTGTGGCAGGCGTGGCGGAAGCTGCGATTAAGAAGCCGGGCAAGCTTGATATCTCACTGGTTTATTCAGAGCGTGATTGTGCGGCCGCCGGTGTGTTTACGAAAAATCAGGTGGTTGCTGCCCCTGTAATCGTGGATCGGGAAACACTCGCGGCGAATTCGGCCGGTATTCGGGCGGTTCTGACCAATTCCGGCAATGCGAATGCGGCGACCGGCGCGGTCGGGTTGGCCAATGCACGACAGATGCAAGAGATGACGGCCGAAGCGGTCGGCTGTACGGCCGACCAAGTGCTGGTCCTCTCGACCGGTGTGATCGGGGTGCAATTGCCGATGGATCGCTTGGCGAGTGGGATCGCCCACGCTGGGGAGAATTTGTCGGCCGATCATGGGCTACAAGCGGCCGAAGCGATTCGGACTACCGATACTTTTACTAAATCACGCAGTTATGAAATCCCATTATCGGGAGGGACGGTACGGATCGGAGGAATGTCCAAAGGGTCCGGCATGATTCACCCCAACATGGCGACGATGCTAGGGGTGCTGACCACCGATGCTCAAATCGAAGCTCACTTACTGCAAGAGATTTTGAGCGAAGCGACCGAGGTCAGCTTTAACTGTATATCGGTCGATGGGGATACTAGCACCAATGATACCGTTTTGTTGTTGGCCAACGGGGCGAGCGGGGTGTCGATCAGCGGTGGGGCGGACTATGATCTGTTCAAGCAAGCGTTGATCGATATTTGCCAAGAGTTATCTAAACTGATTATTCGCGATGGGGAAGGGGCGACCAAATTTGTCGAACTGATGGTGACGGGAACACCGGCCCAAAGTGATGCCCACCAAATTGCCAATAGCATCGCGATGTCGCCACTGGTTAAGACCGCTTTTGCGGGCAGTGATGCCAATTGGGGACGGATTATGGCGGCCGCTGGCAAAGCGGGGGTTCCTTTTGATCAAAACAAAACTACTCTGCGCGTCGGCAATGATGGTCAAACATGGTTAACCCTGCTTGAATCCGGTTTGCCCACCGGTTATGCCGAAGAAGACGCGGCCGCGATTTTCGCCCAAGGGGATATTTATGTATGGCTTGAATTGTCTGAAGGGGAGGCACAGGCGACGGTTTGGACCTGTGACTTAACCCATGACTATGTCACGATCAACGCGGATTACCGAACATGATTGAATTAATGCCCGCTACGGCCGCTGACCATGCGGCCGTAGCCGATTTACTTGCCAGCCATAATTTGCCCCTAGATGGCTTTCCTGATGATGTTCCCCTGCTTTTGATCGCCAAAGAAGGGGAACAACTGGTGGGATGTGCCGGAATCGAGCGATATGGTGCTAGCGGCTTGTTGCGTTCTGTGGCGGTCGTTGCAGAGATGCACGGCCGTGGGCTGGGACATCGATTAACCGCTGCGATCATCGACATGGCTCAAGCGAATGGGATTGATGCACTCTATTTATTGACCGAAACGGCCGCACACTTTTTCCCTAAATTCGGTTTCGCACCCACCACGCGGGACGATGTGCCAGAATCGGTAAAACGGTCGGTCGAGTTTACCGGTGCTTGTCCCGCAAGCGCTTTGGTGATGGTGCGCCATCAAGCCGGGTAGACATTATCCCGCTTGTGCTCTCTCTCATATGACTAAGATCATCTCTCGTCCTCTTGTTGCCACAGGGCATAAACGGCCGTTTCTTCTGATTTCGGCCGTTTATTTCTTGTTGGCGATCACTTATGGGGTGGTCACTCCGATCTTTGAAGCCCCCGATGAAAACCTGCACTATTTTACCGCCCAATGGATCGCCGATAACGGCCGGTTGCCGTTTGTCCCCCAAACGGCCGAGGAAGCGGAACGGCTTGATTTGCAACTGTCGTGGACCGGTCAAGAAGCGGCCCAGCCGCCACTCTATTACCTGTTGGCCAGCCTTGTTGTCGCCCCTTTTGAGACCGATCAGGCGCGACAATTGACCCGCCCAAATCGGTTTGTTCAGTTTGGGGATGCCAGCGCGATGCACAATAAAAACGCTTTTGTTCATGATCCTCTTTATGAAAATTGGCCGTGGCGAGGTCACGTGTTGGCGGTGCATCTGTTGCGCCTCATCTCCACCGTGATCGGCTGGGTGACCCTCTTTTTTATCTATCAGGCGGCCCGCTGTTTTTGGCCGGAGCGGCCGTTGCGTGCCCTATGGAGCATGGGCGCAATCGCCTGCTTACCCCAGTTCTTAGCCTTGCATGCGGCGGTGAGCAACGATGTATTGGCTATTGTTCTGGTGACGGCCGTGCTTTATTTTTTGATGCGGAGCGACATTGAGTCGGCGCGTGAAACGGGTGGTCCGGCATGGTCGGTCGATCTATGGTTAGGGCTGGGGGTCGGGCTGGCCGCATTGAGCAAGAACCAAGGGGTGGTGCTGGCGGTATTTGTTTTAGGGACGGTGTTGATTCGTGGGACCGGCCGTTTGCCCGCCCGTGCTCTTTTCGGCCGTTTGGTGCGTATCTCACTGATGATCGTGTTGGTGGCTGGCTGGCTCTGGTGGCGCAACTGGTGGCTCTATGGTGATCCGACCGCGACCAATCAATTTGTGGCTATCGCAGGTGGAGATCGAGGCTATACGGTATGGCAAGCGCTCAGTGAGTGGCGCGGGCTCTGGTTGTCTTCGATCGCTGTGTTTGGCTGGTTTAATATTTTGCCCCCGTTTTGGGTCCATCTCATTTGGACAGCCGGTGGGGGAACGGCCGTTTGTGTCGCTTTGTGGCTCTATTTTTCCCGCTTAGTTTGGCCGAAAACAGTAGCAGAAATGTGGCGTTGGTTGGGATCATGGCCGGTTTTGCTGTTCGGTTGGGTGCTGGCGGTCACGGCCGGATTGATCTCGTTTATGATGCAGACACCGGCCGCGCAAGGGCGCTTGCTCTTCCCCGCTTTACTGCCCATCGCGCTGCTGATCGGGTTCGGTTGGGATGCGTTTCTTGAATGGATGCGCGCCAATCTGCTAACAATCGGTGGCCGCCAAGCTGATTTTGACGGCCGTCCATTTCGTTGGGCCCTTCTTATTGTGTTGCTGAGCTTACACAGCTATCTTTTGTTTGGGGTGATCTCCCCCACATATGCACGGCCGTTGACCCTGACATCGGCCGAAGTGCCTGCACATCTGCAAACACCGCAGGTGTTGTCCGACCAATTGACGTTGCTCGGGGTTGACATTGTGACCCCTGAAGATGGGATCGTCGCTGGGGAAATGATCGAACTGTTGCTGTATTGGGAAAAAACGGCCGAGATTCCTACGGGGGAACGGCCCCAAGTGGTGGTCGATGTACTCGGTCGTGAGCAGACCCCGCTGGGGAAATTACAAACACTGCACGGTGGGGGGAATTATCCGGCCGATTTTTGGGCCAAGGGAGAAATCATCTTAGACCGGCTATTTGTGCCGACTTTTAATGAGCTTGATGCGGATCAACTGCCGGTAGAATCACAAATCTGGGTAAAAATCGCGGGCCAAGAGCTGAGTGTGCCTATTGGTGGTGTGAAGTTGGCCCCCGAGCAATGGCCAGCTTTGGCTTCGTCGCCGGTAGCGCAGTTGGGTGATGCGATTGAATTGGTCAGCGTGGATATTTCCCAGACAGATGTTGCGCCGGGGGAGACGGTAACGGTTGATGTGGTGTGGCAAGCGCGGGATCGCGTAGCACAAGATTGGGTGACCTTTGTCCATTTGGGGAGACCGAATCAACCCCCGTTGGCACAGGGGGATCGGCCGCCGCTCAATGGAACCTATCGGACAAGTTTATGGCGTGCGGGGGAACAGTTTGTAGACCCATATCAGCTTGTGATCCCGCAGGAGGCGGAACCGGGGGAATATCGGTTACTGCTGGGGATGTTTAATCCGGCCGATCCGACATTTGCACGTTTGCCTGTGCGTGTCGAGGGAGAGCCACAGGCTGAAAATGGGTTGGTGATCGGGATGATCAATATTTCTGAATAAAGCGATTCTGATTTGGGCCGGTGAGTGAGATAAATCTCA
>WTJY01000088.1 GCA_011524645.1 Anaerolineales bacterium
ATTTTCGTGCCTCCGGCACGAAAATCGGGGCAATTAAAGGGGGTTTTGCAGCGGCGAAGCCGCTGCAAAACCCCCTTGGAGGGTAAAAAAAATTTGATGACAACTTGTTCGTGGACCCCACATGCGCCACTCTATTGACTTGTCTGCGGGTTTGTGTTCCTATCTGTGGATGGATGATTTAGCGGAACAACACGATTTATTTAGCCCGAGATTTAAAGCGAATCCGTTTCCGCGCTATGCGGAGATGCGGGAACAGGAGCCTGTTTATTGTCATCATGCGCCATATGGGGCGCAGATTTGGTATATCACCCGCTATGATGATGTGATGGCGGTGCTGAAGGACAATGTGCGCTTTGCCAAAGATCCGGAGGGGGTGAAGGACAAGCCGGCCGAGGCGCGTAAGGGGAGCCGTAGCATCTATAAGATGATTAATCGCAATATGCTGTTTGCTGATCCGCCGGATCATACCCGCTTGCGTAAGTTGGTGAATCAGGCGTTTACACCGCGTCGGGTGGAGCGATTGGCCCCTAGGATCGAAGCGATTACCCATGAATTGCTCGATCAGGTTGAGGTAAAGGGTGAGTTTGATTTGATCGGGGATTTCGCTTTTCCGCTGCCGGTGACGGTGATTATGGAGATGTTGGGGATTCCAGCGGCCGAGCAGCAGGATATGTATGAATGGACCAAAGCGATTATCTCTCCCGGCCGTCATGGGATTACCTTGAAAGAGCGGAAGCAGAATATTCGACTTTTTGTCGATTATTTGCGCGGGATGTTTGCACTACGTGGCCGAGAACCGCAAGATGATTTGATTACAGCGCTGGTGCAAGCGGAAGATGATGCGGGAGATAAGCTAAACGAGTCTGAGCTGTCGAGTATGGTTGCTCTGCTGTTTGTGACTGGGCATGAGACGGTGGTCAATCAGATCGGGAATGGGGTGTTGGCATTGTTGCAACATCCGGAGCAATTGGCGTTGTTAAAGACACGGTCAGAGCTATTGGATCGGGCGGTTGAGGAGTTGTTGCGTTATGATGGGCCTGTGGAGACATCGACGACGCGCTGGGCGCGGCTGGATATGGTTTGGAACGGCCGTGAAATCAAGCGTGGGGATGTAATTCGGGTGGTGATGAGTTCGGCGAATCGGGATGGGGCTGTGTTTGACCGGCCGGATGAGTTAGACCTTTTGCGTGACGATGCCCAGCATCATGTGGCGTTTGGGCGGGGGATCCATTATTGTTTGGGCGCACCGTTGGCTCGGTTAGAGGGGAAGATTGCGCTACGGGTGTTGTTTGAGCGGTTTCCTGATTTGCGTCTCGATGGGGATGTGACCGATTTGGAGTGGCATACAGGGGTTATTTTTCGGGGTCTGAAAGCGCTTCCTTTGGTTTTTTAGGGCTGGATTGAAAAGTCGATAAAGATCGGTTTGTGATCAGACCCGGCCGGATCGCCGTAGAAATAATCGCTTGCGTGAATGGCTTCTGAGACAAAGATGTGATCGAGAGGGATTGAGATTAGGGGGGTGACGGTGTATGTTTTTGTTAGATCAAATCGTTGACGGACCTGTTGCACGTTGGCTTGTTGGGACATGTTGCGGAGCATATAGGTTTGGGGGGCTGTGTTGAAATCTCCGGCGACGATGAGCGGTGTTTGCGCTTGATCGACTGCGGCCGCAACATCGATGATATCTTCGAGTTGCTCGCGATGGAGTTGTCCCCACGGTGGCATTGGGGGCCACGGGTGTCCGCCGACGAAGGTGAAAAGATGTCCATCGGCGTTGATGGTGACTTCTGTGATCGGGATACGGGTTCCTGCAAATTGGTGAATTTCAGCTTGGTCGAAGGGGTGTTTGCTATAGATGGCGGTTCCCATGGTGAAACGGCTTGGTTCGATCAGTTGATAGGGGTAGGTTTCATTGAGATCGAGGCGCATGATGGGGTTTGCGTTGCTGGGGTATTCCATCAGATAGATGATATCGGGATCGTGTTGGCGAATGAGGTCATACATGGCATCAACTTCGCTGTTTTCATAGTAGATGTTGAAAACCATGAGTCGGAAATCGGCCGTTGTCTCTGGATAGAGTGATGCGGCGGAAAAGGTGAAGAGGTCGATTAGACCCCAGCTTAAAACGAGCAAGCTGATTAGCACCGTGCGCCACGCTTTTTGCCAGATCTGTACCCCTAGCAATACGATGAAGATGAGCAGTAGGTAGTCGAGAAATGTAGCGAAGACATCGGCCGACCAATGGAAACGGCCGAGTGAGGAGAAGAGTATTAAGCTTCCTATGAAGATGAGAGAGATGGTAGTGGCTTTGGTTTTCCAGTTTTTTTCGCGCCAAGTCATTTGTCGATTCCTTTGTGGCTGTGATAACGGCCGTGATCTGTTCGATGGAATAATCGTCTAATCGTAGTGGTGTTTTTGTTTTGTGCTAGGGGATTGGGGGAATATTAAGAATGTAGGAGGAGTGGGTGTGGAATTTAAGGGTGGTAAACTTAAGCGGAAGGAGGCTTATCGTAAAACATTTGCAGAATAGGTGAGGATAATTTGATGAATATTGTTGTCAATAAAATCGATTATATGGACGCACAAGCGGCGGCCGATTTGAAGATGTTGCTGAATGAATATGCTAAAGATCCGATGGGTGGTGGTGGTCCTATAGATCCGGCCGTTTTGGATCAGCTACCGCAATCGTTGCATGAGATGCCGACCGCTTTTACCTTGATCGCCTATGTGGACGGGGTACCGGCTGGGATTTGTAACTGCTTTTTTGGATTTTCGACATTTGCCGTGAAACCATTGATTAATATTCATGATTTTGCAGTCGCACCCGCTTTTCGAGGGATGGGAATCAGCCGGAAGTTGATGAATGAAGTGGAGCGTCTGGGTCGCGAAAAGGGCTGCTGTAAAGTGACGCTTGAAATTTTGTCGAATAATGTGGTGGCCATGAAAGCGTATGAACGATTCGGGTTTGAGGGGTATAGCTTGTCGCCAGATGTGGGTCATGCGCTTTTCTGGCAGAAAAAGTTACTATATTGATGTGATGTATCAGCGTATAAGTCAGGATTGCATCTGACGAAGCGACGCAAGAGTCAATTCTATGGAGAGAGGCCCCAGCCCCTCTTGATAGGAAGGGAGCAAATCCAATCAGACCGTTCGCATTAGCGAAGGCATTGTTTTGCATTAACGAATAGAAATACGCTCTTTTTACACAAAAATAAGGTGCTAAAATTAGATTGAGAATTGCTGTAAAAAATCCTGATACGGCCGAATTTGGTGGGATAAGCGTAAATCGTTCAAAAATAGTCGATTGGGGCTGTCATCCCCGCGTAGGCGGGGATCCACCGCTCAAATAGAGTTGGACTCCCACATTCGTGGGAATGACAATCGTTAATTGATCAAGTCCCACCAAATCCGACAGGTCTAGAAAAAATCTTTGTTTCGGCATAATGTAACTCGAGCTGATACAATGGTTTGCTAATATATTTCAGATATTCTTGCACAATTCTCCCCCCCCTTCTATTTAAATTAAAAATATCCCAGTATTGTGCATTTTGCTTAGCAATTACAAACTTGCGTGAATCATTCACCATTTTAGGAGAAAACCATGTCGAACGATTTCGTATTTCGCGGGTCTGTCGCTGATATCGACCCAGAATTGCATCAATTATTAGAGCGGGAGCGAATCCGCCAAGAAAAAACTATTATTCTGATCCCATCTGAAAGTGCTGCCCCAGACGCAGTAGAAGAAGCGATGGGGAGTAAGTTTGGCAATATTTACGCGGAAGGGTATCCACGTGAAGCGAGCCGTCGCCAAACTGAGCCACAAATCGTTGATTTTGAGAAAGAATTGGCGTTATATCGTCGCAACAGTGACCCACGTTATTACAAAGGGGTTGAATATGCAGACGTGCTTGAAGCGTTGACCCGTCGCCGTGCGGCCGAGCTTTTTGCCGCCAACGGGATTAAACCAAGTGGTCTCTACGTCAACGTCCAAACATTGAGTGGGGGGCCAGCCAATAGTGCTCTCTATACCGCTATTTTGAAGCCTGGCGATACGATCATGGGGTTGAAACTAAGCGACGGTGGTCATCTTTCTCACGGCGCGCCGGTAAATCGTTCTGGCACGCTCTACAAGAGTGTGAGCTACATTGTTGATCCAGATAGCGAACAGCTTGATTATGATGCGATTGAAGCGATGGCATTGCGCGTTAAACCGCAAGTGATCGTAGCCGGTTTTTCGGCCTACCCATTGGTGATCGATTGGGCCCGCTTCCGTGCGATTGCGGACAAAGTGGGTGCCCATTTCCATGCGGATATCGCCCATATCTCCGGTTTGGTCGCGGCCGGTGTTCATCCCAGCCCGGTCGGTATCGCTGACACCGTCATGACGACAACACATAAGTCGCTCTGTGGCCCACGTGGTGCGATGTTGATGACCCATCGCAAAGATTTGGCTCCCCTGATCGATCGTGCGGTATTCCCCGGTGAGCAAGGTGGTGGTCATTTCAACACGATTGGGGCTTTGGCGGTCGCTCTGAAGCTGGCTCAATCTGAACAGTTTGTTGAATTACAACATCGCATCGTTAAAAACGCGGGACGCTTTGCGGAGCAACTGCAGGGGCACGGGTTACGCGTTGTGGGCGGTGGTTCGGAAAACCACTTGCTTTTGGTCGATTGTCGCAGTATTAAAAATGAAAATGGTCTTACGCTTGAGGGGGATTCGGCCGCACGTATTCTCGACGTGGCCGGTATTGTGACCAATCGGAACACGATTCCAGGTGACAGAAGTGCGTTGCTTCCATCTGGTGTTCGCTTAGGAACGGTGTGGATTAGCCAATTAGGGTATGACACGGCCGAAATCGACAAACTGTCGGAAGCGATGGGAACGATCTTAAACGGATGTACCCCCTATGAAACTTCTGGCAAAGTTCGCCGCCGTCAGCGCGCTGCCAAAGTAGACCGTGCGGCGTTGCAACACGGCCGTGAGCTGGTTCGCCAATTGACCAATCAAGAAAAAGAACTCTTGTCTGGCGACACCTTATCGATTCGTGGTCGTAAAGCGACCAGTTTTGCGAATGCGGCCTTTACCACCAATGTGTTGGGGTTAAACGATGGTGAAGTTCAAGTGAGTGCCTTGGTCATCGGAGAGAGCGTGGTCGCCACAACGATCAAGAAAGAGAATGACCAACGATACTATGTCCGCTTTGGTTCGGCTGAAATCGCCACAGAGGCGAAATTGTTCTTACAAGATTTGTCAGATGGCTACTTGATGCTTGACGACAAATATATGACCTTGCCCGGCTTCGTTGTCGTCGAAGAATCGGATGAAGCGGTTCCGGCCGTTGCCGCACCAGCATTTGCGGATAGCAAACCATACTATGTCGGCCAAGCGAGCCGTACCAGTGAAGCGGCCGCGTTGCCCGAGTTCAACTATACCCCTGCAACACATGAAGGTTTATTACGGACCGGCCTGTATGATGCCCATTTAGCAGCAGGCGCTAAGATGGTTGACTTTGGCGGGTATGACATGCCGGTTTGGTATTCCTCTGTCAGTGAAGAGCTGGCGGCGGTTCGTCAAGGATCAGCCTTGTTCGATGTAAGCCATATGGGGGTGTTGGAAGCGAGTGGCCCTTATGCGCAAGCGTTTTTGAACGCAGTAACAACCAATGATGTGTCTGCGCTCGCGGTCGGCCGTAGTCACTATACTTACTTACTTGCGCCAGACGGCCGTGTGATGGACGACTTGATGATTTATCGTATGTCGGCCGATAACTATATGATGGTTGTGAATGCGAGCAACGCTGATGAGGATTGGGCTTGGTTAAACGC
The DNA here is from genome assembly GCA_011524645.1 of Anaerolineales bacterium. Classification (GTDB taxonomy): domain Bacteria; phylum Chloroflexota; class Anaerolineae; order Promineifilales; family Promineifilaceae; genus WTJY01. The sequence goes on from WTJY01000088.1 coordinate 5,827, forward strand.
GGTCAATAATAAGCAAGTTCAGATCGATCCAGCACGGCCGAGTGCAACGATTCAAGAATCTTGCACATTGCGTGACCTGCGTGCCGAAGGTGAGCGGGTCGTGTTGGCCCTGCAGGGGCCAAAGTCGGGTGAAATCTTGGCGAGCTTGGGCGCTGATGCGGCCCGAGTCAATGGTTTGAAGTGGGCACAGCAAGCGGTTATGGCTGTTGGTGAGTTTGACTTGATCGTGTCTCGTTCTGGCTATACCGGCGAACGGGAAGCGTTTGAGCTATTGATTAACCCGACACAGGTTGCTGCCTTGTGGGACGCATTGCTCGGTGCTGGTGCGACGCCAACCGGTTTGGCGGCGCGGGACAGTGCCCGCGTAGAAGCGGGCTTGCCTCTTCATGGGCATGAATTAGCCGGACCCCATGGGATCGATCCTGATACCGCTTGTTACGGCAAGTTTGTGAAGATCACCAAACCGTTCTTTGTTGGTCGTGCCGCTTATATCAATAGCTATGAAAGCCATACCAATACGTTGGTCCGTTTCAAAATGGATGACAAAGGTGTGCGCCGGCCGGTACAAGGTGACCCGATTATCGACAAACGAGGCAAAGTGGTCGGACAGGTGACCAGTTGTGCGATCAGTCGTGATGGCTATTTGATGGGCTTGGCATTGGTGCCGATGGGGATGCGCCGTAAAAACACAAC
>WTJY01000267.1 GCA_011524645.1 Anaerolineales bacterium
GAGGGGCTGGGGGAGGTGGATTACCCCTCTCCCAACGGGAGAGAGGAGCTTTTGATCCGGCACCAATTAAAAATAATTGAGCGATCGGCTCGAGATATTTTTAATTCAATGAACAAATTTACCTCAAAGGCAAAACGGTTGTCATATATGCCTAAAAATGGCGAAGGTATTGAAAGACAGCTTAACTTTTTCGCTCAATACAGATGACTAATACGCTATTTAAAGCCACAATCACAAAATTTATAATCCTAATGTGTGCCAATCATGTTAGGTTTGATTTTGTTAATCAATTTTCTCAAACCTAAGTTGCTCAATTCCACGACACGCAACTATATATCACAGGAAATCACTGAATGACAAACCCAAAACTCGCCCTCATTGTTGAAGATGAAGCGGATTTAGCCGTTATTTTTTCAACAGCACTCCAAAAAGCTGGCTACAAAGTTGATGTCGCCACAAATGGGGAAGAGGCTCTAACCAAACTTCAGGGAGAAACCCCATATCTCATCTTACTTGATTTACACCTCCCAAAAATCTCGGGCCAGGAAATTCTCGAGCAAATTCATGATGATCCGAAATTCGCCGATTCCCGTATTATCGTCGCCAGTGCGGACGCACGTCGCGCCGCAAATTTGGAAGAAAAAGCATCTTTCGTCTTAATCAAACCGATTGACTTTTATCAACTCATGCGCCTCGGCGAGCGATTGCTCCCGACCGTTGCGTAGTCCAACACCCCATATCTATCAGCTGTCACAACTTATTATCACACTTACACATATCCGGCATCGTGGGGTAACCTGTACCCTTTTTCCCTTAATCTAATACCCATCACAAATCAGTGGTTTAATTCACCAGTTCTTCGAACGGGCCTATTCGCTTTCCCCTAAATCATAATCAAAACACCCCATCTCTCACTTCATCGACTCAGCAAAATGACTGTTTCACAAACCAACGGCCGTCTAAACGGCCGATTTCAGCCAGTGCCCCATTCACCAATGTTAAACCGATATCAGCATCATACAAAACAGGAATTCCTTTGGATTGAATTCTATAGCAAACCCAGCTAAAATACAGAACATAAATTCTAATTTCGTCACTCAACAACTCTGGAGGTTCACAATGAGTTTAACCACATGGAAACAAGCGATCCCCCTTATGCAAGCCGGCTATCACCAAGAGCTACTCGACAAAGTCGCCGCTTTACGCGCCGAAAAAACGATTTATCCCCCACAAGAAGATATCTTCAACGCCCTAGACCGCATGGCGATCAAAGATGTCAAAGTGGTCATTCTAGGCCAAGACCCTTATCATGGTCCAGGCCAAGCCCACGGATTCTCATTTTCCGTTTTGCCCGGTGTCAAAATGCCCCCATCCCTACGTAATATCTTCAAAGAAGTCGCCGACGATATTCAAGGGGACCGCACCAATATGCGCACCAACACAGACCTAACCGATTGGGCAGATCAAGGGGTTTTATTACTCAACACCTATCTCACCGTCGAAAACGGCAAAGCGGGGTCTCACCGCAAACTCGGCTGGGACAAACTGACCAGCCAGATCATTGAACAGGTCAGTACACAGCATAAACATATCGTCTTTATGCTTTGGGGGAAACCGGCCCAGAAAAACAAACCCCTTATCCAACAACCGGAAAACCATTTAATCTTAGAATCGGTGCACCCCTCCCCCCTCTCTGCCCGCAAAGGCTTTTTCGGCTCCAAACATTTCTCTCAAGCCAATGACTACCTAGCTAGCCACGGCCGCCCTACGATTAACTGGGTCTAAAACAAAATAGAGACATACGATAGGGATCGCGACCAGACATCACAGTGCCCGATCCCTATCCCTATCTCTTGTCCCTATCCCGATTATTACACCGTCATGCCCATCTGCGGCACCTCAGCCCAATCAGGAATATCACCCACATGGTCAAATTCGTGGGCCCATAAAACCAGCTCCCCTTCGACTATAAATAGCCCCGGCATTTGCCACACATCGGCCGTCGGCTTGGTCACAAAATGCCCCTTCGCCGAAGCACGAATCCCACAAGCGATCGCCTGTGGCCCCAATGTTTGCTTAAAACTACCACGCTTCAAACCGAACGCATGATAAAACCGTTTTGTCGGATCAGAGACAGCCCGTGCCTCTGGCCATAGATGACCAAAAAACCCCTCTCCTTGCGCCACATCTTCTTGATAAAAGAAAAGCACCGCTGGATAGTTCGGATCATTTTCCACCCCGTTTTTAAGATCGTCCACGACCTCTTTGCAAAACAGTCAACCGAAGTGGCGCAGAAAAACAAGCAATACCCGCTCGTCTTGCCACGCATCACCCAACCGCTCGAAGTCTAAATTCACCCCGTCCACGGCCGTGTCTAAAATAGTTTTTGGAATCGTTTTTATCATTGATTATGTAAACCTCTGCCCAAGCATGAATCGTCTTGGCACAGCTATTATTTCCCCTTCATCATACCCCCCACAGCATAAACATGACGCAAGTAGAACTTGTTTACCAAAAGGTGGCAAAGTTTCAAAAAAGGGGGTATACCATACCCACAAAGCTGTAAACTCAGTCCTCACAAATGGGCTGAACACCAAGATAGAGAGTAAACCATGCTAGCAAACACCATTCAGGATACACAGTATGATGTGATTATTGTGGGCGGCCGCCCGGCCGGAGCCAGCCTCGCAGCACGCTTAGGACAGCAAAACATCAAAACGCTCATCGTTGAACGGGCCTCATTCCCCAGTGGCGCGGCCGTTTCAACCCCCTTTATTTTGGGCCACACCATGCGCCTACTCGATGAAATTGAGGCGGATGAAGACCAATATGCGGAAAACACCCCCCCCATGCGCCGCTTTGTTCTTGAGTTCAAAGATTATTTTCGCGCATTTTTCCCCGTTGCTACAGTCGGTGACCGTGACTATATCTATTCAGTTAATCGCGTTAAGTTTGATACCGCCCTCTGGAATAATCTTCAAAAGTTTGACTCGGTCACGGCCGTAGCCAATTTCTCAGTCACAGGCTTAACGAAAGATAAGAACGGCCGTATCACCGGCATCACCGGCCGCCACCCACAACAAGAGGAAATGACCATCAGTGCCAAATGTGTCGTCGGCGCAGACGGCCGTTACAGCACCGTTGCCAAACATGCCGGTGCCAAAGTCACCGAACAGCGCAAAGACCTCGATACCCACCTGTTCTACGCCTACTGGGACGGCGTCGCGGACTATGATGAACAAGGAGATGCGGTCCCCCATATCCATACCTCGGTCGATGGCTTTAGCTATGTCTTCATGCCCTCAGCCGATGGGCAAGTCAGCGTTGTCGCCCAAGGGCAATCCGACCTTTACGAAGCGCTTGAAGGGTCCGCCCAAGAGGTTTATCTTAACTTGCTCAAACGACAACCCTATGTCTGGCGCCGCATGAAAAACGCAACCCAAGCGACCAAGCTAAGCGGGATTCGCCGCATGGGGAATCTCTTCCGCGAACCGGCCGGTGCAGGCTGGGCACTCGTCGGCGACGCCTATCACCAAAAAGACTCAATCGATGCCCAAGGGATTTATGATGCACTCCTCATGGCTAAATTCCTCGCGGCCGAACTCGGTGCTTGGCATCGGGGCGAAAAAGATTGGGACAGCGCCATGAGCAGTTATGAAGCGAACAGCTATGACGATCTCAAACCGATGTTCGATGCCACGATGGGGCGCGTCCAGCGGGAAATCTATGACATTCCCCCAGAATTTGTAGCCAAAAACGTCCTACGTTGGGTTCTCACCAGCAAAGGGTATCAACATGGCTTTAGCCACATGCTCATCCGCGAATACGATCCAAATGAACTGATGGCCCCTCCAGCAATGCTTAAAATGCTCGGTGCAGGCATCAGCACCGACATCAAACGCATGTTTAGCTCGGCCGATAACCCCAATGCGATGCCCGCTCCAGAGCTGATGCCACAATAACGCACACACACTTCCTCGCAAAAGCAACGCGCCCCAAGCCCCAAGCCACAGGCCGTTGCTCTAGCTGTGGGATTTATCCCACCAGCAAAGACGTTAAGAATAACGGCTAAATAATAAATCGGGAACTGTGGTCGCTAGCCGCCACAGTTCCCGATTTATTATGACCCACTCGCCACAACCTTTGTCGTTTCTGCGGGCACATCTCCCCCCTCTTCCACATGCACAATCGCAGACACCCCAAATCCAGCCAACCCGACCACAAAACAAATCGCACCGGCCACCACATACCACACCCGAATCCCCAGCAAATCAGCAATTGGCCCCGCTAAAATCAACCCGATCGGAGTTACGGCCAAGGCCAACGAACCCAACAATGAAAAAACCCGCCCTTGAAATTCCGGCGCAATCACCACCTGCATAATCGCTTGAATCGGCCCGTTAATCATTGAGGACATCATCCCACTCACAAAGAACGCCCCAAGCGCAATCAAGAAACCGGTGGGAGGTACCAAACCGATCACAATAAATGTCACCCCCAATCCCGCAAAGGATGACAATACAGTATAAATTCGCGACTTAAAGCCTCCCCACACACCAAGTAACACACCACCGATAACAATTCCCAGCCCCAACGCCGACTGTGTCGAAGCGAACTGCAACGCACCGCCACCAAAATAGTCGGTCACCAGCAAGGGAAGCATCGCCACAGCCGGTGCAAAAAGAAAATTCACCGTTGTCGCCATCAATATGAGATATAAAATCCCGCGCCGATCATTAACGTACAAAAAACCATCTTTCATATCCTGCCAAACCGATTGATCGGCGTCATCCTCACCACGTTTCTCCGGCTCCGGTACAGTAATGATAAAAAGAGGCACAATCGCACACACGGCCGTAAGCGCATCGAGCCACAAAACCCCTTCAATCGATAAAACAGCCAGCAACAACGCCCCGATCGGAGCCGCAATAATATTCATCCCCCCCATCAACATTTGATTAACCCCTTGAATCTGGGTCAAATGCTTGGCCGGAACCATGAGGGTTGTCGTCGCCATCATCGCACTCGTATGAAAGCTCGACCCCACTGAACGAATAAACAGAATCGCCAAAATATGCCAGGTCTCGACAAACCCAAAATAAAACAATCCCGCGAGCAAGATCGACACGGCCGCCACGGCCGTATCCGCCATCAGCATTACCCAGCGACGCGACCAGCGGTCTACAAAAACACCGATAAACGGCCCTAAAACAACCTGTGGCAATAACCCCATCAAAGAAGCAACCGCCAGCACCGTAGCAGAGCCGGTCTCTTCTGTTAACCACCAAATTAGCGCAAATTGCACCAATTGACTCCCAAAAAGGGAAATCGCTTGTCCGCTCCATAGGGTCCAAAACGGCCGCATCGGTTTTTGTGTGTCGATATCCATATAAAAATTTACTCCTTATTATCTTTGTCCGGCTCTTCTTTTTCCGCGATAATCGGAAACATCATCAATGAAAAATTGTAGGCCCGTACATTTTCAGGATTGAGCGAGCTTTCAGCAGCCGTCCCTTGACCATACTTCTCTAAGAGCTCTTGTAAATCAGCCCAAAAAAGCTCGTTCTGCTCCGGCGTTTGAAATAAGATCCCATTAATCGCCATCACATTCATCCCCTCTTCCCCATCCGGCCGCATATCAATCAACCCCTGCGCAAAGCTATTCAGCAAATCCTCGCGTGTTTTATCAAGCGTCGCCAAGGCCAAAGATTGAAACTGTTTATCTAAATCCGCATCATCCGGATAGCTATTAAACAAATCACGGCTCGGGTTATAACTTTTCGCCACCGCCTGATAGTGTTTCTCCACAATCCCCGACACGATCCGGGTATCAACCACCTGAATCAAACCATGCTTCTCTAGCAAATTGATGTGGTAATAAAGCTTGCTCGGCTGCATATCAAGCTTCAACGCCAACTCTTTGGTCGTATACGGCCGTAACACCATCAGTTCTAGAATTCGAATACGTCTCGCATCGGTCAACACTTTTAAGGTATCGATGTCATCAATAATAAATTCCGGCCACTGTACAAATTCTTTAGTCATTTTATTTTTTTTACTCATTTAAAATAATTTAAATGACAAAATAAATCATAATCGGTGAAATTTATTTTGTCAACTAATAAAAATCCACAGGGTGCGTGGATTTTTTGTTGACGCCTTTTGTTTTGCTCCATTTGGGGCAAAACGCTCGCCGCCTGTGGCGGCTCCCTGTTCTAAAGGGTTTTTGTTGGTTGCGACGCAACCAACAAAAACCCTTTTTTTAAAGCCCCCCAACGGCCGTTGGCCATTGGGGGCAGAGTTGCAGAACCTATCAACAAAAAATCCACACACACAATATAAACTCTCCACTTAAGAATAGTAACGAAATAACGATCGCACATCGAACACAATAAGAAATATGAAGTATGAAAAATCAAATAGGAAACGATACGCACTCGAATTTTAGCCACAAACCATTTCGATCACCCATCGTCCACCGCCCATCTCTTA
>WTJY01000094.1 GCA_011524645.1 Anaerolineales bacterium
ATCGACTGTTTTTGAACGATTTACGCTTATCCCACCCAATTCGGCAGTATCAGAAATTTTCAAATGTTGATCGACTTATTTCAGAGCTGTACCCGACTTCATATTTTTACCCCTCAGCGTAGCCGAAGCGTTTGAGCAAGTTTTCTTTGGTGCGCCATTTGGGGGCGACTTTGACCCAAAGGTCTAGAAATACTTGTTTGTCGAGCAGCTTTTCGATTTCGTAACGGGCTTGGGTGCCAATCTTTTTGAGCATCCGGCCGTTTTGTCCGATAGCGATTCGCTTGTGGCTGTCCCGTTCGACAAAGATGGTGGCACGAATGCGTAGCGGGGTTTCCTCTTCTTTGAAATCGTTGATTTGAACGGCCGTGCCGTGCGGGATTTCTTCGCGCAACTGGAGGAGAAGTTGCTCCCGGATCATTTCGCTGACAATGTCACGGACGAATGTTTCGGTGATTTGTTCAGGCGGATAATAGCGAGGGCCGAGTGGCAGATGCTTGATAATTGTGTCGAATAGATCACTTACCCCTCGTTTGTGTTCAGATGAGATAAAGAACCACTCAGTTTGTTCGGGGACAAGGACACGAAATTCGGCCGTGCGGTCGAGCGCTTGTTCAATCGGGACAAGGTCGTTTTTATTCATGACCAACAGTACGGTGCCGGACGCTTTGGCGACCATTTCGCCGATGATCTTGTCTTCGGCCGTGGGGGGCTGGCTGGCATCGACGATCCAGAGGACGATATCGCCGTCGTTTAGAGCTTCTACGGCCGTTTCTAGCATAAATTCGTCGAGCTTATGAAGAGCTTTTTTCATAATACCGGGCGTATCGACAAAGACGACCTGATACTTTTCTTCGTCCGTGACGATGCCGAGTTGTCGTGTGCGTGTGGTTTGTGGCCGGTGGGAGACGATAGCGATTTTTTGGCCAAGTAGCGCGTTGAGTAGGGTGCTTTTGCCCGCATTGGGACGGCCGACAACCGCGACAAAGCCGGATTTATGCCCTTCGGGGAAATCGGCCGCCGTGGCGTCTTCCCAGATGACTTCATCGTCGCTTTCCTCATTGACCGTTTCATTAGTCAATTGATCTTCAATTTCAGTCTCTTTTATCTCTTTAATTCCTTCGATATCATCTGTTTTGTTTGCCAAAAAGCACCTCAAATTATGCTTAAATTTAGAATGTATGTTTTGTTTTGTTAGTATAGTTCGGTGTGGGGATTGGGGCAACGTGGAGGTAAAATGGGGTGTGCGAACAGGTTGTTGAACTGTGCCTGTGGGATAGATTCTACGGCTGAAGTTGCTCCCTTCGGGCTGGTGAAGGTTCGTGAGCAAAATAAGTTGTTTGTGTGTTTGTAAAATGGAACAGGATAAAGTGGAGAGTGGTCACGAGGCTTGATCATTCAGCCATCAACCCCAATCTAAAATCAAAAACCTAAAATCTAAAATCAAAGAGTGTTGTATGAATCAGTTTGATAGTTATTTGGAATTTGCGAAACAGTTGGCTTGGGATGCGGGCCGTTTGACATTGGGATATTTTCAGTCCGGTGTCCGACCGGATTGGAAAGAGGACGATTCTCCGGTCACGATTGCGGATCGGGAAGCGGAGCTATTGATTCGGAAGCGGATTGAAGCGAAGTATCCACAACATGCGATAGTGGGGGAGGAATTCGGTTTGCAAGAAACGGAAGGGGCGACCCACCGCTGGTTTATCGACCCGATTGATGGAACGAAGTCGTTTATTCGTGGCGTGCCGCTTTATGGGGTGCTTATCGGTTTAGAAATTGAAGGTGTTGTGCAGGTGGGGGTTGCTAATTTCCCAGCACTAAATGAGATGGTGTGGGCGGCGACCGGGTCAGGCTGCTGGTGGAACGGCCGTCGAGCACAAGTTTCTCAGCAAACCGATATGAGCAAAAGTGTTGTGGCCCATATCGATACCGCATCATTTGAGCGTTGGGGGAAAGGTGAAGCGTGGCAACGACTGCAACAAGCGAGCTATTATAATGCGGGCTGGTGTGATGCGTATGGATATTTGCTGGTGGCGACCGGCCGGGCCGAAGTGATGGTTGATCCGATTATGAATGTTTGGGACTGTGCGCCGTTCCCGCCGATTTTGCAGGAAGCGGGCGGCTATTTTGGAGATTGGAAAGGGAATGTGTCGATTCATGCGGCCGAAGCGATGGCGACGAGCCGTGTGTTGCTTCCCGAAGTGTTGGCGATTCTCAATCAATAGCCAATAGCCAATAGCCAACAGTAAACGGTAAATTATCAATGGTAAATGAGACGGGATGCCCCTTTTCATTTACCATATTTACCATTGGCTATTTTTTTCGTTTCTCTACTCAGCATTGGCGAAAATCGCCGACTGCCCCGTACCGGTTGGTGGCTGTTGTGCCAAAATATCGAGCAGTGCAACCTGTGAGGCGAAAAATTCACGTGTTGTTGAATATTCGAGCGAGCGATCGCTATAGGATTGAATATCGGCAATCACACCGACGGCGCTTACACCGAGGGATTGGCAGGTGACAATGGCGCGAGGTAGGTGAAATTCTTGGGTAATGAGGACCGCATTATTAACCCCCATCACCTCTGCATTATAGCAACTGTCATAGGTTCGCAGTCCCAGATTGTCAATCATAATCGCTTCTGGGGGAACACCGCGATCGATAGCGTAGTTGGCCATAAAACCGGGTTCATTGTAGCGGGCATCACGGCCGTCCCCACTCATAACAATTGTGTCAATTTCCCCTGCATGATAAAGATTGACGGCCGTTTGCACACGGTCGCGGAGCATGGCGCTGAGACGGCCGCTGGGATAGACACGAGCGCCATAGACGATGGCGATATTGCTATGTTCTTCAGGGAGGGCTTGGGGGGTGTACGTGTACCGGCCGGCCCAAGAGGTCATGAGTCCGCGCCAAGCGAATGGGGTTATGGCTGCTAGTATGCTGAGGACAAAGACAATTAGAAAGGCTTTGCGCCAAGAAAAACGTGATTTTTTCGTTTGTGTCCGCACACGTGGGGCGGGAATAGTTGGAGTGTTGGTTGTCATTTTGGCAATTTGTTTATCGTGATTCGTGTGTGAAGCATTTTTTGTTGTAATGCGACGATACGAATCCGTTTAATTTTGATGAATTAGGTTGATTGATTTTGCACTTAGTCTGTGCTTTTGTCTTACTGAACTTATTCAAGAGTAATCTGTAATTGTTAAGAAAAAATGTTTTTTAGGTAAACACTTAGTTTAGAAGTAAGCGGTGTGTTAGAAATCGATTGTTTTTGACCTTGATTGACAAAACATGAACAAAATAGATGTTATTGTTCTTTCAGAATATTGTGAACGTTATTAATTGGCGTAATTTCTAGACAATATCTATAAATTATTTTGGCTCTTAATGAAAAGCAAAGAAATTGACATAAAAATACAGTTGTCTTTCTCCCCTCCCCTCCTATGATGAGGGGTTGGGGGAGGTGGAATTTTAAAGAATTTCCCCTCTCCCCCCAGCCCCTCTCCCTCAAGGGGGAGGGGAGCAAAAACGCTTGAATCTGTGGCTCCTTGAAACGCATAAAGAGCCAATATTTTTGGTAACATCAACTATTATGGAAACAAAAACTGCAATGATCTGGGGGGCTAATGGTGGCATCGGCCGTGCGCTTGTTTCGCAATTAACTACTGCGGGATGGCAAATTTTGACTGTTTGTCGCGACGTAGGCCCCTTCGAAGAAGACGATTCTGTGATTGCGCTTGAAATGACGCACATTACGGCCGAAGCGAGTTTGCAACAGGTTGTTATGGAAGCTGGTTATGAAATTGATGCGGTCGATTTGTGGGTTTACACAGTCGGCGACATCACTTCAGCAAAAGTGGCTGATATGTCGTTAACCGGATGGCAAAAGATTATAGATGCCAATTTGACCGGCGCTTTTTTGGCGACAAACCGTAGCTTGCCTCTGCTGGCACCTAAGGCCCATTTAATGTTTGTGGGGGCGGTGCAAGAGCGCTTGCGCTTGCCCGGTTTGGCCGCCTATGCGGCCGCGAAAGCGGGGCTTGAAGCGTTTGCCGAGGCATTACGCAAAGAGCTACGCAAGCATCCGGTGACCGTTGTGCGGCCCGGTGCGGTTGATACTTCGTTTTGGGACAAAGTTCCTCTTAAATTACCTAAAGATGCGATGACTCCCGCTAAAGTTGCTGACAAAATGATTGAGGCATACGAGGCGAAACACAAAGGGTTATTGGATCTGACTCACTAAAATAAACCATGCCAACTTTTAATTTCTCATTCACTGTTCCCGCGCCTGTACAGGCTGTTTCAGATTTTCATCATGATACGGCCGCATTAAAGACCTTGACTCCGCCACCGATGATTGTGCAACTGCACGATATCGAACCGATGGGGGAAGGCTCTGTTTCCAAGTTTACTTTGTGGTTTGGTCCGATTCCGATTCGCTGGACGGCCGTGCATAGCAATGTGAGTTCTTATGGGTTTACCGATACTCAGACAGAGGGACCGGCGAAACATTGGGCCCATACTCATTCATTTACTCCGATTAGTGATGTGGAAACCCGTGTGAATGAGCATATTGAGTATGAACATGGGACCGGTATTTCTGGGCTGTTGACTCGATTTTTGTTTGCTAAGCCGAATCTGTATGTGATGTTTACGTATCGGAAGCTGCGAACGCGGTGGGCGCTTAGGTAGAGAGACTTGAGAAGAGAGACAGAGAAGAGAGTAAGATTATGTCTGTAGCTGAACCTGTGATGAAGACGATGTCGGATAGCCGTAAGCCCCCCCATGTGGTGGTGATAGGGGCGGGGGTGGGTGGCTTGACGGCCGGTGCACTTTTGCTCCATGCTGGCTATCGGGTGACGGTGCTGGAAGCCCATGTGTATGCGGGTGGTAGTGCTGGGACTTTTTTGCATAAGGGGTATCGCTTCGACGCTGGGGCGACTTTGGCGGGTGGTTTTGCTCCGGGGGGGCCGCACCATGCGGTTGGTGAGATTCTGGGATTAGAATGGCCGATTAAGCCGGTTGATCCCGCTTGGGTGGTTCATTTGCCGGACGGCCGTGCGGTCACTCAGTGGGCTAGTGCCGAGCAGTGGCGAGATGAACGACGCAAAATGTTCCCGAAAGCGGAGCGATTTTGGCAGACACAAGAAATGTTGGCTGATGTGTCTTGGGATATTTCGACACGGCCGTTCCCTTGGCCACCGGAATCGGTACGGGATTTGTTTACGTTGGCCGGTTCTCTACGACCGCAGACTCTAAAATCTTTGCCGTATTTGTTACGTTCGATCGGCTCGATCGCTCCGAAAGGGGACCCGATGCTCGATGCGTTTCTCAATGCGCAGTTGCTTATTTCGGCCCAAGCGACGAGCGATTATGCTAGCGCTCTTTATGGTAGTGCCGCTTTAGATTTACCCCGCCGTGGGGTGAATCATGTGCACGGTGGGATCGGCGAGCTGGCGGAAACGTTGTCCCGTTGGATTCAGGCGAACGGGGGTGAGGTTTTGTATCGTCAACAGGTGGCTAAAATCGATGTCAAGAATGGACGAGTAACGGCCGTGCATACGAAGCGCAAGTTGACAGTTGAATGTGATTTTCTGCTGGCCAATTTGACCCCTTGGGCGTTACAAAATTTATTGGGTGACGGTGCACCCGCATCGCTAGACAATGAGGTCAACCATAAATTGCAACCGACATGGGGGGCGTTTATGTGTTATTTGGGCATTGATATTGCGAATTTTAAGGAGAAATTTCCTGGCGCGGCCGGTCATCATCAAGTGGTGGTTGATCATACGAAACCGCTGGGTGAGACCAATTCAGTCTTTTTTTCGATGGCTGATTTTGACGACAGCGGCCGTGCACCGGCCGGTATGACACCGGTTACGATGTCAACCCATACTGAGATTAGCCAATGGTGGCGCTTACGTGAGCAAGATAAAGTGGCTTATCAGGCACGTAAAGAACAATATTTAAACCAGATGCTTGATGCCTTAGAGCGCGCCTTGCCCGGTGTGCGTGACACGATCACTTTTCAAACGACCGGTACACCGGTTTCATTTGAACGCTTTACCAGACGGCCGCAAGGGATGGTTGGTGGCTTCCCACAGACTTCGATTTTTAAGGCGCGTGGCCCCAAAACCGGCATTCCTAACATGTTGATGGTCGGAGATTCGATTTTCCCCGGCCAATCGACAGCCGGTGTGACGCTGGGAGGAATGCGGGTGGCGAGAATGGTCGAACAGGCGGTCCGGTTGGGGCGTTCCGTGCATGTGCGCACATGATGAGGTGTGAATGACGAATAAGAAAACGGTCTATTCGTTATTCGTCATTCCACATGCGCGGGTGCACGAACAACCTGTCAGAAAAGTTAACATAACTAAAAATTCCGAACAAGCATATGCTTTGTTATCCAATTTGCCCCGATTTTCGTGCCTCCGGCACGAAAATCGGGGCAATTAAAGGGGGTTTTGCAGCGGC
>WTJY01000415.1 GCA_011524645.1 Anaerolineales bacterium
GAAATTGTCCGCATCGAGTTGTGTCATCATGTCAGCCCAAGAAAAAATCAACTTGCGTTCATCATTCCCGATTGTACCCATGTAGTAATTGAGCTGATCGGCATCGTTTTGGGGATAAATGAAACGGGTTTCGTCTAGCCAAGCGGCCGGACCATCGACCGCACCCAAAGCGGTGCGGTCACCTGCCGGAAAATCGACGATCTTGATATTGCCGTTAAGGGTGTCGATATAGTGTGTGCTGGTTTCGGACCAGAGGGGGATAACGCGGGCGGGGGCGGGTTGACACGCTTCGGCCGTGCATTGGCTTTCATCGAATTCATAAAACTGCCAGTAATCATCTTCGGCGAGTGTGACTAAGCTAAAATGCCCTTCTCGATTGTAATAGGATGGGGCTGGGATTAGACCGGCCGCGCGAAAATCTCCGCGAAAGATTTCGTAACGGGTTGTCCTATTTGGTACATACAAGACTGTTTGGGGGAGAACCGAATGGTTGCTGTTTAGTGAGATCAATTGTCGTTGATCATCCTCCATAATGTGCAGGCTGGCCCATTGATCTAGCTTATTTTTGGCAATCCATGATCCTGTTTCGCTGTGATATTGATATTCGATAGAGGCTTCTGGATTGTCTGGGTCGGTACAGATGGTGGCGATGTTTTGTTCAAGATCGAAGATTGATTGATCCGAAACTATTTTTCTTAAGTCGTCGCGTAAAATCTCTTGACTTAAGCCGATGTGAACCAGTAGATCATTAAATGATTTTGAATCATCAAGAAGATAATTACTGATTGTCCTAAGAGGGGTTTGCTTTACTTGATGCAGATAGTACAGAAGAAACTCGTCATGCGTTGCACTGATGCCGTAGTCAATTGGGGCAGTCAACAAGGGCTGAATCACTTCAATTTCAATTTCAATTTCAATGGATGGGGTGATATTTGTTAAAGTTGAATCGATTAAACCAAGATTGGCCAATTGCTCTTGCGCGATAAATAGGTGCATGGTGGTCCGCTCTGGCTTTGTGTAGAGCGCTCCTGTCGTCTGGCTCAGTATGTCATTTAGAATTGTTCGCGTATATTCATCGGCTAATCGTTCAAGACTGGTCTCGTCAAGAGGCTGTCCAATGAGTGTCGGAGATGGCCAAATAGGCATTCTTGGGTTCATGAGTAAGTCGAGGTCATTGTCGAGCGAGAGTTGTATGCTATACCATGGATTTTGATAGAGTGGATCACAAGGGAAGTCGTCTTGTACGTCCGTTGGGCATAATTGGGAGAAATGGCTTCCAAGCTTTTGATCGAGCAATTGGGCGAATTGGAAATCGAGCTCATAGTGGTGTATGAAAATATCATTTTCGTCATATGAATTTTCTATTTGCCATTCTCCCCAATATTCGACTGGTGGGGGGGCCAGCAGCCAGCGACTAGGGCCCGGCCGATAAAAATAAGTTTGCTCTAAACGAATGATCTCGCCTCGTGTGTCAGCATATTGTCTTGTTGTAACAAGCGTTGCAGAGGTTAAATCGGCCGATAATTCAACACGAATATTGCTGTTTTCAGCTAGAGGAAGCGGTTGTAAGCCATATAGTAGAGCCTCATGGTGACCCCCTTGCTCAAAGAGATCGATTTGCTCAACCGCCCATTGTTGATTTGATCCAGATAACAGACTAATGAATAACTCCACATCATTATTTATTTGGGCTGTTTCTAATAGTTTGTGAGAGCTTAAAATCTCTTGTGAGAGTTGATTTTGAATTTGGGTGGTGCGTTGATTGGCAAGCCAGGAGACTAGGCTAATGCAGATGATTCCTAATGTGATTAAGCCTAACCAAATTTTGCTACGCTTTGATAGTGTGACATTGATTGCGGCCGGTTTCTCGGGATGCGAGACTCTTTGAGCCGAATCGTCGAGCTCGATTTGGCTTAAATCGGGTATTTCTTCCCAAGCGTATTCACTATCTGTGCGGTCTTGCCAATCAAATTCTGCCATGTGTGTTTTCCGTATGATGTTCGTTTTGCTTCGATCGAATAATTAGAAGGCAAAATATGGGAATCAACAATAGATGATCGGTGTAGCGTGGGGGAAGCGTATGGGAGGGGTAGCGCTAAAGAGAGAGTTCGTCGCGTACGGCCGTGACTAGCTGAGTTAAATTTTCATATAGAGGAATGTTGTAGCGGGCACAAACCACTTCGATATTCCCCTTGCGCCAATAGCCATCGGGGCAAGCGACCAAAATCTTATTGCTTTGCGCAAACAAGCCGAGTTCTAACAAGGTGATCGGAGCTTGGGTCTCGGGCGCGAAATACATGGCGATTAAGTCACATTTTTCTTGCGCTTCGAGTTCCCATTCAACTTGTTCCCGAAATTGCGGATTGTGAATTGATTGTTCCCAACTGCTGTCCCATTCGTCACGTCTGGGGTTGAGAATGGTGATATTGTGATTTTGTAGGGCGTGGGTTACGGCCGTTTGCCAATCTTCTGCTTTGCCCATTTCTATTGATCCGGCCAAGAATAGGGCTTTTGTTGTGTCGGGCCATTTTAATTGGGTGGGGGGCTTAATCAGTCGCATGGTTTTTTCCTCTCTACTCTCTTCTCTGTCTCTTCTTATAGTGGACAAGACCATAACAAAACATTTACATCAGGTCAAAATTTTCGCTTGTACAAAGGGAAAAGTATAAACTTTGTAAGTTATTGCAAATTTTCGCAATAAGAAGTATATAAATAGTTGGGTTTGAATAGGGTGCGAATTCAACGTAAAACAAAGGGGAAAGAGTAAAGTTATGTGGAAAAAGATTCTTACAGGTATCAGTTTCATGTTGTTGCTGACCGGATGTCAAGCATCCGGTGTTTTGGAATTTCGGGCCAATGGTGAAGATTTTGTGCGGGACGGATTCACCAGTAAAGATGGTTGGGATATTCAATTTCTTAATCTGTATGTAACTTTAGATGATGTGGCCGCTTATCAAACCGATCCACCTTATTCGGCTGAAGATGGGGCCGCTCCCGTCAGCGACAACGTAGCGAACTTGGCGGGGCCGATCACGCTTGATTTGGCGGAAGGGGATGAAACGGCCGATCCGATTTTGGTAGCCACATTACCAGACGCTGAGATCGGGCAGTACAACGCGATCAGTTGGCGGATGATCAACGCGACCGAAGGGGCAAGCAATGGCGCAACCTTGCAAATGGTTGGTTTCGCTGAAAAAGATGGGGAGCGCGTCGATTTCACCATTAATGTTGAACAAGAATATGAATATGTATGTGGCGAATATGTTGGTGATGTTCGCAAAGGGTTTTTAGATGATGGGGGAACGGCCGATGTCGAAATGACCTTCCACTTCGATCATGTGTTTGGGGATGCAGGTAGTGACCTCGGTGAAGCACTTAATGTCGGCGCGTTGGGCTTTGGACCACTGGCCGCTATCGCTCAAGATGGACAGATTAATGCGGATATGGCTGCCCTTAGTGAAATGCTCACGGCTGATGATTTTGCCACGCTCGAATCAACCCTACAGACATTGGGACATGTCGGTGAAGGGCATTGTTATGAAGCGACCGGTGGCTATACCGACAAAGAATAAGGAGTAGGGACTCATGATAAGTTGGCGACAATCCTCAACAATTTGGGTGCTGGCTACGGTTTTGACCACAGCATTGGTTTGGTTCTTGACAGAAAACGTCCCCTTTGCGGGGGCGCATGGTACCGCCATTGACTATTCGTTGGCGGTCACGGTCGATATTCAAGCCGCTTATGACAGTGGTGAACCGATGAGCGAAGCGCAAGTGACGGTTTATGCTCCGAGCGATCCGGAAACCCCATTTTTGCAAGGGATTGCTGATGAAAACGGCCGATTTATCTTTGAACCCGATACCAACGATGTTGGGTTGTGGAGTGTGAGTGTACGCACGGCCGGACATGGTGAAATTATTAATATCCCTGTAAGTCAGGATGAAATCTCTGGCGCAGGTGGTGGGGGTCTAAGCAATTTGCAACGCATGGTGATTGCGGCTGCGGTTATTTGGGGCTTTGTGGGTACCGCGTTGTACTATCAGGCGAAACCGGTCAAACCGAAAAATGACGAGTAATGAGTGACGAGTAGCGGGCTGAGGTTGTATACAACCTCAGCTCTTTTTTCGTGACTGGTTGCTCATAAAGGAGAAAATGATGCATATTCCAGATGGTGTAATTCCTGCGACGGTGGCGGTCGGCAGCTATGTAGTTGCTGGTGCGATCACCGCCTATGCGGTGAACAATGTCAACAAAGCGGGCAACGCACAGGAGCAAGTGCCGAAAGCCGCTTTGTTAACGGCCGCTTTTTTCGTAACCTCGTTAATCCATATCCCTATTCCTCCGACTAGTGTTCACTTGCTGTTGAGCGGATTAATGGGGGCTTTGCTGGGGTATTTCGCCATGCCTGCGATTCTTGTCGGGCTTATTCTGCAGGCGATTATGTTTGGTCATGGCGGTTTAACCACCATCGGGGTAAACGCTTTGATTTTAGGGGTGCCTGCGCTGATGTCCCATCATTTATTTGAGCTTCTAAAAAATCGATTGCCGGAGAAAAACGGTTTAACGATTGCTGGGTTCGTAGCTGGCGGATCGGGGATCGGCTTTTCGGTTTTGCTGTTCTTCGCGATTTTAATCGGCACAATTCCGGCCGATATGCTTGATGTTGACCTTGAACGGCAAGCGATTACCGCCTTAACAATCGCCCACTTGCCTTTGATTTTGGTTGAAGGGGTGGCGACCGCAATGCTGGTTAATTACCTGAAACGGGTGAAACCGGAACTGCTCAAAGGGTTAAGCGATGCACGGGCTTGATCAATACGCTACGCTCGATTCCCCGCTTCATCGATGGGAGGCACGATACAAGATTATCGGCCTTTTCGTGTTGGCGTTCGCTTTCGCCTTTGTCGAAGATTTGCGTCTGACACCGGCCGTTTTTGCGATCACGGCCGTTTTGTATGGCTTATCCCGTTTGCCGGTGTCGTTTTTACTCGGCCGGTTAAAAATCCCCGGCTTTATTTTGCTGGGGATTGTGGCCGCTCTTCCTTTTGTGTCAGGCACGACCGTTTTAGCATCGGTGGGGCCGATTTCGATTACTCAAGAAGGGCTGGCTTCGGCTGGGATTATCGCGACCCGTTTTATCTGTATTATTACGATTAGCTTGCTCATTTTTGCGACCGATACGATTGTTAACACGCTAAAAGCGTTGGTCGCCCTGCGCCTACCCCCGATTATGGCGGACATGATTTTGCTCACGTATCGCTATTTGTTTGAACTACGCCACTATTTACAGACGACCCAAACGGCCGTGCGGATGCGTGGCTTTCGCAACGATAAACTCTCGCGCGATAAACTGGGGACACTGGCCGCTTTAATGGGGAATTTGATTGTCCGTAGTTACGAGCAGTCAGAGCGTATTTATAAGGCGATGATTTTACGTGGCTATGGGGCGAACCGGGTGACAACTTCAGAATTGACGAGCGGCCGTCGAGATCAACTGGCTCTGGCCGGTTTGCTGACTGTTTCGTTGCTGATTGTGTTGGCGCAGTTGTGGCTTGGTGGGGCACTAGGCTAAGGATAAAAGAATGAAAGCACTTGATATTCAAGATTTGTATTTTACTTACCCCGATAATGTGGTATTGAATCATGTTTCGCTCCAGATCGAACCGGGGGAACGGGTCGGGCTGATTGGTCCCAATGGGGCGGGTAAAACAACGTTGTTCCATTCAGTTTGTGGGGTGTTGCGGCCGCAATCTGGGCAGATTAATTTGTTTGGTGCACCGGTCGTGGCTGGGAAATTTCATCCGGCCGTCGGGTTGGTTTTCCAGTATCCGGACGATCAGATTTTCTCGCCAACCGTTTATGATGATATCGCTTTTGGGCCACGCAATATGGGGCTAACGGCCGAAGAGGTCGATATTCGGGTCCATGATGCGATGGATTTAACCGGTATTTGTGATTTAGCCGAGCGTGCGCCCCATCATTTATCAGGTGGGCAAAAACGTATGGTGGCGATTGCGGGGATTCAAGCGATGCGGCCGGATCTCATTATTTATGATGAGCCGAGTGCCAATCTCGATATGCGTTCCCGTCGTCGGCTGATTAAGTTTATTCAACAATCGCGCGAAACGATTTTGTTGTCATCCCATGATTTAGAAATGGTGGTAGAGATTTGTACCCGCGTGATTTTATTGGACGAGGGGCGTATTATCGCCAATGGTCCAACACGGGAAATTATGGGAGATCAAGAACTAATGGAAGCGCATGGGTTAGAGAAACCCCATTCGCTTATCGCGCATGACCATTTGTTTGCGTAGCCTCAAACGCTTCTAGATGGGGTGCACGAACAACCTGTCAGAAAAGTTAACATAACTAAAAATTCCGAACAAGCATATGCTTTGTTATCCAAATTGCCCCGATTTTCGTGCCTCCGGCACGAAAATCGGGGCAATTAAAGGGGGTT